>JAFXHL010000015.1 GCA_017536405.1 Oscillospiraceae bacterium | reverse complement strand
TCATTTGAAACACTCGCAGCAGTTAAAGAAAAGGTTGGCGATATGCCTCTCGTTCTTCATGGCGGTACAGGTATCCCCGAAGATATGATCAAGAAGGCAATCTCACTCGGCGTTGCTAAGATCAACGTTAATACAGAATGTCAGCTCGCATTCCAGGCTGCAACAAGAAAGTATATCGAAGATGGTAAGGACCTTCAGGGTAAGGGCTTTGACCCCAGAAAACTCCTCGCTCCCGGATTTGAAGCTATCAAGGCTACAGTTAAGGAAAAGATGGAACTTTTCGGTTCAGTTAACAAGGCTTAATTAAAAAATAAACAAATATATGACGGTATGGTTACAATCATACCGTCTTTTGTTTTTAAATTGTAACCACTCTGTAATTGATTTTTATCTTTTAGTGTGATATACTGTTATTAGTAAATCTTGGGCGGAGGAAATTGACTATGGAAATACTCAGAAACAGATGGCTTCAGAGGGCGGTTGCGCTTTTGAATATCTTTATCTTGTTCTTGTTGCGTGGCTTGGGTATAAGTCATTCTTTTATGATACCTCAATAGGTAGTGATGTTAAATACTGGATATTATATGTAGGAGGAAGTGTTATATTCCTTGCACTTATTTTCTGGACAAGAGAAAGAGTGCTTACGGCTATTCTTTCAATTCTGCTTATGTTTTGCATGGTTTTTGTTCTTTATCTGAATATAGGGAACTGGTGGGTTGTGATTCCTCCTATGTTCGTATCTCTTACAGCGTTTTTCTGTAGCGGTGCTTCAGAAGGAGTGAAAACAGTTTTCGGAACAATTCTTCTTATAGGATATATTCTTGGCGCACTTGCATTCTTTGCTGTAACAAATATATTCATTACAAAGACAGTTGATGAAATCACACTTACAGGAACTTCCCAGTCGGGAATTTACAGATATGCTGTTATGAATATCCAGAATCAGCAGAATGGTAGTACAAGAGTTTATGTTGAACCAAACGATATGGATTTTGAAGCATTCGGAATAATGTTTAAACCAACAGGATATAAATCCGTAAAATACAATCATTTCCCGATGGATGTGAATTCAAAGGATTTTGTTGTTACTTTTAAAGATACAACAGGTGATGGTATTGAAGATGAGATGTATATCAATGGCGAAAGATATGATATAAACGAACTAAAATGGTCATTTGACCCTAAAGAAATATTGCTTTAAAATAATAAAAGATGTTTGTTTTATGCAAACATCTTTTATTTGATTATGGAAAGGAAGTTATACTATGGCTTTAGGATTTCCGCTTTTTCTTTTGCTTGTTGTTACGATATTTGTAATAGTCAGTATACTTATAGTTTGTTTTTTAGTGGGTCTGGGCGTTTTAGGAACAGGTATTACCTTATCCGTTGCGGGCGAAAAAACAAAAACTAAAGCAATAAAGCCTTTAGGAAAGGCTTTTCTTGTTTTGGGGATAATTGGTGTTTTAGGCGTTCTTTCTGTTGTTGCTTTTATAGGATTTTCGATAGTGAATAAGGTGAGTTTTAATAATAATTCTCTTATCGCCTATGCAACTTCAGAAGATGAAGAAGGATATAATAAACTTTTGAACGAACTTAAAAATGGTGCAGAAGTTGACAGTAATTATAATATGATAAGAGGAAACTATAAAGCGAAAGAGGGAGAAGATACACCTCTTTCGGCTTTGTGTTCTCTTAACAAGTATCAGACACCATATTATGATTCGGCAAAAATCCTTATTGAGTATGGTGCAGATGTAAATCATATCGGAAATAACGGAAAACCACCTATACTTAACGCCGCTGAAAATCGTCATCATAATATCGTTTTTTTGCTTATAGAAAATGGTGCGGATATAACTGTTGTTGATAAAAACGGAGCAACAGTTCTTATGTATGAGGTTGTTGATTTTGTTCCTTTTGGTAACGATTTTGATAAGATGATAAGCAATATAAACTATCTTATAGATAATGGAGTTGATGTCGATGCCGTTGATAAAGACGGCAAAAACGCTTTGCATTATTCTTTTTCCGTAACAGGAAGCCCTGAAATAACAGAGATACTTCTTTCAAACGGAATAGATGTCAATTCTGCCGATAAAGACGGAAAAACTCCTCTTATGTATGCTGCAGAAAATGCTTATTATGAGGTTTTTAACATTCTTAAAGAATACGATGTAGAAATCAATAAAACCGATAACGAAGGAAAAAACGCTTTGATGTACTGCTGTATAACAGGCGATGAATATGAAAATGTTTTATGGCTTGTAGAAAATGGCGCGGATGTTAATGCGGTAGACAATAAAGGCAAAACCGCGCTTATTCATGCTTGCGAAAACTATTATCGTGAAGATGGCGTTGAAATAGTCAGAATACTTGCAGATGCAGGTTGTGATGTTAATGTAGTCGATAAAACCGGAAAAACAGCATTATTCTATGCTCTTGATGATTCTATGCGTAATATGGGATTCAGATATGAATTGTCTTTACTTCTTATCGAAAACGGTGCTGATGTAACGGTAACGGATAAAAATGGCAAGAATCTGCTGATGTGTATCTGTGAAGGAAGAATCGGCGGAGGAGAGATATATAATATAATTCCTGTTATGCTTGAAAAAGGTATTGATATAAATGCTACTGATAATAACGGAAAGACAGCCCTTGTCTGTCTTGCTGAAAATCCTCTTCATACTCCTGAAGGCTTTGAAATGCTTTTGAAAAATGGCGCAAAAGGGAATTATGAAGAAATTTATCAGAAGGTAAAAGCCAATCGTTTTATCAGTAAAGAGGATAAAGAACAGATCTATAAATTGCTTGATGAATACCTGAAATAAAAAATCACCTTGAATTTAATTCAAGGTGATTTTTTATTAAGTGAGGGTTCTATTTATCAAAACATTCTGTAAAAATCTTTTCGGTATATTCCTTATCTGAATCCTTCTGCTTTGTGAAAAGGCTTACGATAGGAACAATTATAAGTCCGAATATCATTGCGAAAGCACCGGCATTGATAGGAGAAGCGAGCGAGAAACCGAGGAATGTACCTCCACGTCCACCGAAAGTAAAGATAAACATATGAAGAACAGTAATTCCTACTCCTGATGCAAAGCTTACCCATACGGCAGGCTTTGTGATTTTCTTTGAGAAAAGACCATAAAGGTAAGGTGCTATAAATGATCCTGCGAGCGCACCCCATGAGATAGACATAAGTGTTGTGATATATGTATTCTTGTTAAGAGCGATTACAACTGAAATAATAAGGAATATAGCAATAAGTATTCTCATTACAAGAACCTGTTTCTTTTCATCCATCTTGCCCTTTGTAAATGGCTTTATCATATCTATTGTAAGAGTAGATGATGATGTGAGAACAAGTGATGAAAGTGTAGACATAGATGCTGAAAGAACAAGAACAACAACTATTCCGATAAGAACTTCTGGTAATGTTTCGTTGAGCATTGTAGGAACGATTTCGTCATAAGAAATTTTTCCGTTGATTGTAATATCTTCCGCGTTTACAAAAAGTCTTCCGAAACCGCCCATAAAGTAAGAACCACCAGCAACTACAAAAGCGAATAATGTTGAAATTACAGTTCCGCGCTTGATAGCAGAGTCATCCTTGATAGCATAGAATTTTGTTGCCATCTGAGGAAGCCCCCATGTGCCGAGAGATGTGAGGATTACAACACCTAAAAGGTCTGCCTTATTAGGACCGAATACAGAGTTGTATGAGTTAAGATTTCCGTTTTCATCAGGAATATTTCCGAGAACCTCAAGTGCATTTGTAAGTCCACCCTTGGCATCTAATATAAGAATAACAACCATTGCAATACCTACGAGCATTATAATGCCCTGAATGAAGTCGTTGATTGCTGTTGCTTTATATCCACCAAGAATAACGTATATAGCAGTAAGAACAGCCATTGCTATAATGCATACTGAATAGTCAATGTGGAAGGCCTGTTCAAAAAGTCTTGAAAGTCCGTTATAAACTGATGCTGTATAAGGGATAAGGAATATAAATACTATCGCAGCTGAAACTATTTTGAGAGATTTTGAATTATATCTCTTTTCAAAGAATTCAGGCATAGTGGAACAATCGAGATGCTTTGTCATTATTCTCGTTCTTCTTCCAAGGAGAAGCCATGCGATAAGACTTCCTATAACTGCGTTACCAATACCTATCCAGGTAGAAGCAACACCATATTTCCATCCGAACTGACCTGCATATCCGATGAAGATTACGGCAGAGAAGTAAGATGTTCCGAAAGCAAATGCTGTAAACCACGCACCCACAGAACGACCGCCTAAAACGAAATCATTTACATTATTTGATTTTTTTGCACAATAAACACCTATTCCTACCATTACAAGTATGTAACAAATAAGAATTATCCATAGTACCATAATTGTTTCCCCTTTGCTTTAATGCTTTAAAGTTTTTTGGATATCAAACTTTAACTTGTTAAAGTATAACATAATGATAAATAAATGTCAATGTCAAAAAATGTAAAAGTTCAGAGAAATATAAATAAATTAATACACACTATTATAATTTCCTTTTACGTATGAATAGTGAGGAACATCCTATGGAGAACACCAAAACAGAAATTATCAAGAATATAATAATATTTTCTTCATATCCGAACAGATAGCAGGGAGGGCATATGAAAGAAAGTCCTTTGAAGAAAATATTGATGTTTCTTATATCTGTGAAAACGGGACATATTATTGCCGAAACGATTGAAAGAGGGGCTATAAGAGCATTTATTACAGAGGTATCTCGGATAAATGAAGAAATAAGGAATGATATTCCCAGAAGAAGAATTGAATATATAAATATGTGAAGTATAAATTCTGCAATATTTATGTCAATCGGCATTATCATATCAGCAATTAAAATTCCTGTTCCTGATGAAATCAGAATACATAATGAAAAAGATATTCCGAAAGGAATGTATATATGTAATGCGGAATTCTTACTGTTTATTCTTTCTGAAACTGATTTTACAGTTTTATCAGAAATTTGCCCGACAGATACAAGCGAAAAAATAAAAAGAATTATAGAAATAAGTCCCTTGATGACAGGCGTATATAAAGAACCTGCATTTTCGGCGGGGGCTCCTGATATTTCCTTAAACTCAAATATAACACTTTCTTCTGAAAGAGATATTTTGTATTTTTCTTTTATTTCTTCTAAGAGTTCGTCATAAGAAAGATTCGTTTCTCCACTGGTATTAAGCATTTTGGCACTTATATAAGGAACAGAAATATCTGCGACATATGCTGTTATTTCCTGAGCGAAAAACGGAGCCATTTCACTGCGTTCGGTAGTGATTACTTCTATTGATTCATCAAGTTTTACTTCTTTGAGCAATCTGTCGAAATCTTTACTTATTTTAAATCCACAATCGAATTTTCCGTTTGCAACAGAATTTTCAAGTTCTTCATAAGAATTCACTACGATGAAATTATCGCTTTCAAGAAGTTTCTCAAAAAACACTGTATCATCAGAGGTTTCAAAGAATATTCCTGATTTTGCAATTGTTTTGTTTTCCGAATTCTTGAATCCGACAGATGTTATTATGAGAATTACAGGAAGGATAAAAAGTGATAATATAAAACCTTTTGAAAAAACAAGTCTTTTTAAGGAAAGAAAAAACGTTGTCATATTTCATCCTCCTTGAAAAGTGATTTTCTTCTGAGAAACAATGTGGATATAACTATAAATACAACAGAAAGAATTATTATTATTGAAAGTGAAGAAATATTCTGTTCGTTTGTATAAACAGTCGATAAGGCCATATATATCAGTCTGTTGGGGAAGAATCTGCCTATGTTTGCAAGCGACGAAGGGATGAGTGAAACAGGGATAATTCCGCCACCAAGTATAATTCCAAGAATTGAAATTGCAGATATTATAAACGAAGAATTTTTACCTATAACAATAAACATACACACAGAAAGTGTGCTTAAAAAGAGGGAGGTAATTATTATGCAGAGTAAATTTATATGTATATCTGCATCTGAAAAAAGTTTGCTTGATAAAAAGAAAAGAACAGTAATAATAATGTTGAATAAAAAGATATATATTACTTTTGATATAATGATTTCAAACGGATTTATTTTTGAACAGAACATTCTTTGCAAAACAGAAGGAGATGCGTCACTGAGTATGAATTTTCCCCATAAAGAAACTGAACACAACATAAAAAATGCGAAAAAGCAAAGTATATGATGTGGAATAAGCGGAACAACAGCACCACTTAAATTTACATTTTTCCATATCGTCATATCGCTGTAAGCACCCAATGTTTTAGAAAGGAGTGTAGTGTTTATTCTGTCTGAAATTTCATTGTATTTTTCTTTGTTTCCTTTCTCATACATTATTCTCTGAACAGTATATGTTCCCGAACGACCCGAAGAAAGCATCTTTCTTCCTGTTTCTCCTATCTGTTTAAGCATAATGTATTCATAAGGGGATGCGTCGGATATATAAAAGGTCATAGGGATATCGTTTCCGTAAAGATAACCTTCTATTGCACCTTCAGGAATTATAAGAATGCCACTGAGATTTCCTTTTTCAATTTCGTCAAAAGCGGTGTCTTCATCCATAACTGACATAGAAAGAACTGCATCAAGGGATTTTACAGAATTTGTAAGAAGTTTTACAGCTAACACCGAATAGTCGCTCGTGTCATTGTTGACAACGGCAATTTTCAACTTTGTATATTCTCTTGCATTTCTGTCCGATAAAGTATTTGCGGCAAGCAAACAGCCTGCCGCAAATACGATAGAAACGATAACAGAAATCACTGAGCTTTTCAAAAACAATAATCCGTTTTTTCTGAGCAAAGCAATTATCTTCAATCCAAACGCTCCTTATTAATAACTTCCTGAAATAATGTCCATAACGAAATCTTCAAGTCCTGAAGTCATATTTCCGATGTCTTCATCTGTCCAGTCGTCAAGTTCCTTATAATCTTCAGGAGCAGTAACTTCTGCCTTCTTCGAGATGTTGATATCAAGATCAAGTCTTATATCGCTGTATTCGTCAATAAGAATATCGTTGAATTCAAGCTTTGAACCATCAGCGTTTCTGCTGAGTTTACCTGTGATTGAAAGGTTTTCGGGTTCATAACCATATTCTTCGTCGAGTTCGGATTCATATGATGCTTCAAAACTTATGTTTTCGGTTGACTTATCATAATCTGTGATGAGATTAATTGTTTCAAAATATTCTGTTTCGTCATAATATGATTCCTGAAGAACAGACATAATAATTTCTGATGAATATTTTGAATCCGAATTTTCGTTTTCGATGTAACCGAGTGTGAATGCTGCGGGGTCATTTTCGGGCGCACCTGTTTCGTTTACATATATAACGAATGTCGCGCGGTCAGATTTTTCGGGTTTTTTGCCAAGGTCAAGAACAGCATGATAATATCCGGTTTCAGTTTCGTCGTAATATTCATCATAGATAGATGCGTCACCATAAACAAGTACTTTAACAAGACTTCCGCTTGTGTTTGAGTAAAGGTCGATATGAACAGTTCCGTTGTATTCTTCTTCAAATCTGGCAACTACTTCTTCAATCTGAGCGAGATAGCCTTCGTAAGCGGTTTCATATTCTTCATCATAGTATGAAGTATAACCGAATTCGTCAGGGTAAAGGTTGATTGCTTCCTTGATCGCTTCATCATTCTTGATGATTTCAACATATTCGTTAAGAAGTGCAACAGCGTCTTCCTTTTCTACAGTGTATTTAACAGCAATACATTTCACTTCTTCGCCCTGAAGGTTTGTCTTTTCATATATAACTTCGGGTTTCATTGTTTCAAGGAATTTATCACGGAGTGAAAGGAAACTCTTTTCATAATCCATGATGTTAAAGTCTGACTGTGCTTTTGCGGCATCAAGTTCATCCTGATAAATCTGAATTTCTTCATCAGACATTCCTAAGTCAAACTTGTCATTCAATCTTGATGCAAGATTATCATAGTTCATACCATATTTTTCATCATCAAAAAGTGATGAGAAGAATATAAGTCTGCTGTCGTTTGCATAGGCTGTGATATCAGCAAAGACGCCCATATAATCGAGTGAAAGGTAAATCTTGTTTTCGTTCGCTTCAATATTTCTTGCTACTTCAAGATCTACATCGATAGCCTGGTCTACTCCGTCAACTTCTGTTGATAATTCAGCCCCGATTCCTACTGAACCGTTGATAAGAGCGTTATCAAGGTCGGATACAATTCCGAAAGGTGTCTTGTCGAGTCTGTCTTCAAAGGTTGAAAGAGTTTTTTCAGCAGCCTTTATTGAGTATGCTTCGGGTGCGAGTTTGGCATAGAGATAATTTCTGTTTACCGCGATGATGATGCCTGCAACAATCACAAGAATCGCAATTCCGAGTCCTATGAAAAGAGGAACAAGATTCTTCTTTTTAGGAGCTTCCGCTACTTCAGGCACCGAAGAATAAACAGGTGTTATGTTTTCGGGTGCTGGTGTTTCAACTACCGCAGGAACTTCTTCGACTGTTTCAGCAACGGGAGTTTCTTCAGCAACAGGTTCTTCTGTTACTGCTACTTCATCGACAGCAGGAACTTCTTCGACTGTTTCAGCAACGGGAGTTTCTTCAGCAACAGGTTCTTCTGTTACTGCTACTTCATCGACAGCAGAAACTTCTTCGACTGTTTCAGCAACGGGAGTTTCTTCAGCAACAGGTTCTTCTGTTACTGCTACCTCATCGACAGCAGAAACTTCTTCTGCAACAGCATTTTCTTCAACTGTTTCAGGAGTTTCTTCGCCGGGAGTAATGTTTGTCATTTCTTCCATTTTTTCATCCTCCTAAGATATCAGAACTTTCCTTATATATTCTTCGAGCTCATCAGAAGAAGAGGGAAGTTCATCTTTGGTTTTATAAAATACGGCATTACCGTCTTTTATCAATAAAAGAGTATCATAAATGCGGGAGATTTCGTTAAAATCGTGACCTACGTAAATTATTGTTTTTCCGTTTGATTTAAGTTGATTTATAAGTTCTAAAAGTTCATCACGATAGATTATATCAAGCGCAGCGCAGGGTTCGTCAAGTATTATTACAGGAGGGTCAGAAACGAGAGCACATACGATAGAAACCCTTTTTTTCATACCCGTTGAAAGCTTCGATACTTTTTTGTTTGCGATTGGTACAAGGTTAAAGGGGAGTTTACTTAAATCCAGGATTTTTGTTTTGTTTACCGATGCAAAAAACTTAATGTTTTCTTTTACCGATAAATCTTCGAATAAAGCGATTCCCTGAGGAACATAGCCTATTTTATCGCTGATTTCTGCTTTTCCGCCTGATGCCTTTCGTGCACCTGCAATAATTGAGAGTAATGTCGATTTTCCTGAGCCGTTAGGCCCTGCAATAACAATGCATTTTCCACTTTCTGCAGAAAAAGAAATGTTGTTAAGTATTTGTGTTTTTCCGTATGAGAATGATATTTTATCAAGTTTTATCAAAGAACGTCACTCCTTTTTACAGAAAAATACAAATTTAATATACCATATTAAAGTGTTAATGTCAAGAAAAAGTACTCTCCACTTGATATATCTGACCTGATTGTGATATAATGATTAAAGATCGGAAAGATTCATAACGGAACGGAGGTGTTGGTTTGCGGAATACATTTGTGATTATATCGATTGAATTTGCTTTTGTTATAAGTCTTCTTTCGATGATAATTTCAAGCACTTATGCTGATAGCCTTGCATCATCAACACCCGAACACAGTTCTGATGATATCTCCGTTATAAGACAACTTTCGGATGATGAAATAACTTTATTATCAGAAGGATACAGAAAGCCTAAATCACGTTTCGGAAAGATACAACTTGATGTTCCTGTTGTTAACCAGTATCCCGAACTTCCGAATGGTTGTGAAATAACTTCCGCAACGGCATATCTGAACTACATAGGAATTAAAGTTGATAAAATCGAACTTTGCGATAATTATCTTCCGAGAAGTATTCACTTTACTTATTTTGATGATGGCAAACAAAGAACAGGTCCTGACCCTTATGAAACCTTTGTCGGAAATCCAAAAAAAACAGGCTTCGGATGTTATAACACAGTAATTGAAAAGTCTCTGAATGAGTTTTTTGATGACAGAGGATATGAATACGAGGCGATTATTCTTGAAAATCTTTATGCTGAAGACCTTGAGGCACTTGTAAGGGCGGGTATGCCTGTTCAGGTATGGGCATCATCGAATATGGTAGCATTGCAGTATATTGATTCTAATAAATGGATTTTAGAAACAACAGGAGAAGAATTCTGCTGGCCGAAAAATTCACATTCGCTTGTTCTTTGTGGATATGATAGTGAAAGATTTTATTTTTCTGACCCGAACAATAAAATGAAGATTGTTTCTTATCGTAAGAAGGATTTTCTTGAACGTTGGGAGCAACTCGGAAAACAGTCAATTGTTATAAAAATAAACGACAAAATATATGAAAAATATTGAAAAAACCTATTGACAACCCTATAATACTATGGTAAAATAATTAAGCCGCGTATCGTAGGCAGTTGAAGTGGTATTAAGGATACCCGCCGCAGATAGCGAGTTTTAGAGAAAAGGCAGGTGCCACATAAATGTACGCAGTTATTGAAACAGGCGGAAAGCAGTATCAGGTAAACGAAGGCGATGTAATCTTCATCGAAAAGCTTGATGTTGAAGCTGACGCAGATGTAACCTTTGACAAAGTTGTTCTCGTTAACAACGACAGCGCTGTTACAGTAGGTAAGCCCTATGTATCAGGTGCAACAGTAAAGGCAAAGGCTCTCAAAAACGGTAAGGCTAAGAAAGTCGTTGTTTTCACTTACAAGCCTAAGAAGGGTGAAAAGAGAAAGCAGGGTCACAGACAGCCCTACACACAGGTTCGTATCGAATCAATCAATGCATAAGTAAGATTAACAACCAAGGCGTAATTCGCTTTGTACATCACATTTTCGGAGGTGTTTATCAATGGCTCATAAGAAGGGTATGGGTTCGACCAAAAACGGTCGTGATTCTGAATCCAAGCGTCTCGGCGTAAAGAGAGCTGACGGTCAGTATGTTCTTGCTGGCAATATTCTCGTTCGTCAGAGAGGTACACATATTCATCCGGGTGAAAATGTCGGAATAGGCTCAGATGACACACTTTTCGCTATGGTAAGCGGTAAGGTTAAATTTGAACGTCTCGGCAGAGATAGAAAAAAGGTTAGCGTATACGCTGACTAATTCATACGGTTATGAATTTAAGGGGTAGATTTTCTACCCCTTTTGCATTGTTTATTTTATTCTGAAGGAGGCGTTGAAATGTTTGCAGATAAGGCCAGAATTATTATTTCTGCAGGAAAAGGCGGAGATGGTGCGGTTTCTTTCCATCGTGAAAAATATGTTGCTTCAGGCGGCCCCGACGGCGGAGATGGCGGTAAGGGCGGAGACGTTGTTTTCATACCCGATGATAACCTTTCAACCCTCATAGATTTTAAATATAAAAAGAAATATATTGCTAAAAACGGAGATAACGGAAGTTCCAGAAACTGCACAGGCAGAAACGCAGAAGACCTTATTGTCCGTGTGCCCAGAGGAACACTTATAAAAGATGCCAATACAGGCAGAATTATGGCGGATATTTCTACTGACGAACCTAAAATCCTTGCAAAAGGCGGAAAAGGTGGAAAGGGTAATGCAAGATTTGCAACACCTACAAGACAGATTCCGCGATTTGCAAAACCAGGGTTCCCGGGTGAAAAATTCGAGGTTGAACTTGAACTTAAACTTCTTGCCGATGTAGGACTTGTAGGATTCCCTAATGTAGGAAAATCGAGCCTTATATCCGTTGTAAGCGCGGCAAAACCTAAAATTGCAAATTATCATTTCACAACACTTACTCCCGTTCTCGGAGTTGTCAAGATAAGCGAAGGGAATTCGTTTGTTATGGCGGATATTCCTGGTCTTATCGAAGGTGCAAGCGAAGGAATAGGTCTTGGCCATGAATTTTTGCGCCATGTTGACAGATGCCGTCTTATAGTTCATGTTATAGATGTTTCAGGTGTTGAGGGAAGAGACCCTAAGGAAGATTTTGAAATTATAAACAGAGAACTTCGCAATTTCAGCGAAGAACTTGCAGACAGACCTCAGATTGTTGCTGCAAATAAATGCGATGTTGCAACTCCTGAACAGATAGCAGAATTCAGGGCTTTTATCGAAGAACAGGGATTGCAGTTCTTTGAAATTTCAGCAGCAACAACAATGGGAACAAAAGAACTTATTTCTGCTGTTTATTCAGAACTCAAAGAACTGCCTCCTATAAAGCAGTATACTCCTGAACCTATGTCACAGCAGGAACTTGAAGAGGCAGTCGGTGCGGACAGAAGATTCGAAGTTGAATTTTCTGATGATGTATATTATATTGATGCACCATGGCTTGAATATATTATGCGTAATCTCAATATGGACGATTACGAATCGTTGCAGTATTTCCAACTTACATTAAGAACAAGCGGAATTATTGATAAACTTGAGGAAATGGGAATTAAAGACGGGGATACCGTTGATATATTCGGTTTCCGTTTTGATTATCTCAGTTGATTTATGGAGAGAAGAAACCTATGGAAAAGCGCGATGCTATGCAGTATAGTCCGTTGACACTTGCTTTTCTCGGAGATGGTGTTTACGAACAACTTGTCAGAGAAAAACTCGTTTTAACAGCGAATATGCCTGTCGGAAAATTACATGCACTTGCTGTTAAAAAGGTAAGGGCAAGTTATCAGGCGAAAGCATTTGATCTTATTCTTCCTGTTTTGAATTCTGATGAAGAGGGAGTTTTGAAAAGAGGAAGAAACGCGACAGGGAATACTGTTCCTAAAAGTTCAAATCCCATCGAATACCATAAGGCGACAGCTATCGAAAGTCTTTTTGGTTATCTTCATCTTATCGGAAATAAGCAAAGAATAGATGAAATTTTTGAAATCATCTGGAATATAGAAGAATAATTTTTGAAGGAGAGATTTTTATGTCAGGACATTCAAAATGGAGTACAATCAAAAGAAAAAAAGAAGCAACTGACGGTGCAAGAGCGAAGGTTTTTACAAAAATCGGAAGAGAAATAATGGTTGCAGTTAAAGAAGGAGGAGCAGACCCTAACTCAAACAGTAAGCTCCGCGATCTTATTTCAAAGGCTAAATCTAATAATGTACCTAACGATAACATTGAAAGAGTAATCAAAAAAGCCGCAGGCGAAGGCGATAAGACAAACTATGAAGAAAACGTTTATGAAGGTTACGGTCCCGGCGGAGTAGCAGTTATCGTTGAATGTCTTACAGACAATAAAAACAGAACAGCTGCTGATGTCCGTCATTTCTTTGACAAATTCGGTGGAAATATGGGAACATCAGGCTGTGTATCATTTATGTTCTCAACAAAGGGAATGATTATCGTTGACAGCGAAGGCGTTGACGAAGAAAAAATCATGGAAGATGCATTCGATCTTGGTGCTTCAGACCTTTCATCTGAAGATGGCGCATTCGAAGTTACAACAGAACCTGCTGATTTTTCAGCAGTTCGTGAAGGACTCGAAGCAAAGGGATACAAACTTCTTTCTGCTGAAATCGAACAGATTCCTTCAACATATACAGCGCTCACAGATGAAGAACTTATAAAGAAAATGAATCTTCTTCTCGAACATCTTGAAGATAACGATGATGTTCAGAATGTTTATCACAACTGGGAAATGCCTGAAGACACTGAATAGAATACAAATCCACTCTGTAAAATCAGGGTGGATTTTTTATTGACTTTTATTATGGTTTTTGGTATAATTTTCTAAAATATAAATTTTATATGGAGGAAGATATGAATATAACTTTATTTACAGATGATATAAATGAATATTTAAAAGAAGACGATGTGATTGATTATACTAACGAGAAAATCATAGAACTTGCAGGTTCATTATACAAAAAATCAGATAATGAAACAGAATACATAAAATTAGCATACGAATATGTAAGGGATAACATTTCTCATTCAGCAGATATAAACGAAGATAAGATAACCTGTTCTGCATCAGAAGTTCTTGAAAATAAACACGGAATTTGCTTTGCAAAATCTCATCTTCTTGCCGCGTTATTGCGTTTAAAAGGTATACCCGCGGGAGTTTGCTATCAGAAAATCAATTTTAGCAACGAAACATCGCCTGTTCTTGTATATCACGGACTTAATGGTGTTTTTGTAAAAGAATATAATAAATGGATACGCCTTGATGCGAGAGGCAATAAAGAGGGCATAGATGCACAGTTTTCGTTAGATACAGAGATACTTGCTTTTCCTATTCGTGCAGAAATAGGAGAGGAAGATGATTTTATTATTTATCCAAGTCCCGATATAAAAATAATCGAAAAATTAAGAAATAATAAAACAAGAACAGAACTCTGGAATGATCTTCCCAACGAACTTTTATATAATAAAAAAGATTAAAATAATAAATCCACTTGCATAATACAAGTGGATTTATTATTTTTCTATTAAACCTTAGCAAGTGCCTGTTCAATGTCAGCGATAATGTCGTCGATGTTTTCAAGACCACAAGAGAATCTGATAGGTCCCGGATTGATACCCGCTGCAACAAGCTGTTCGTCTGTAAGCTGACGATGTGTTTCTGATGCAGGATGAAGAACACAGGTTCTGATATCTGCAACATGAACAACATTTGATGCGAGTTCAAGACTATCCATAAATCTCATTGCTGCATCTCTGCCACCCTTGATTGTGAATGAGATTACACCACTTGCACCATCGGGAAGATACTTGTCAGCGAGTGCTTTCTGTTCGTCGTCTGCGATAGTGGGGTATGTTACACTTTCAATCTTATCGGATTTAGCAAAGTATTCAGCAACAGCCTGAGCGTTCTTACAATACTGTTTCATTCTTACTGCGAGTGTTTCAAGACCGAGATTAAGAAGGAAAGCAGAGTGCGCTGCAGGGTAGCAACCAAAATCACGCATAAGCTGCATTCTTGCCTTGATGATATAAGCAGCATTTCCATAAGCCTTTGAATAGATAACTCCGTGATAGCTTTCGTCGGGTTCTGTGAATTCGGGGAACTTTCCGTTTGTCCAGTCAAACTTACCGCTGTCAACGATAACGCCACCGCCCTGAACTGCGTGACCATCCATATACTTTGTTGTTGAATGGATTACAATGTCAGCACCATGTTCAATAGGTCTGCAAAGAACAGGAGTAGGGAATGTGTTGTCGATGATAAGAGGAACATTGTTTTTGTGAGCGATATTTGCAAACTTTTCAATATCAAGAACCTTTATTGCAGGGTTTGCAAGTGTTTCGCCGAATACGCACTTTGTATTGTCCTTGAATTTCTTCTGGATTTCTTCTTCAGAATCAGAAGGGTTTACAAAGATACATTCAATTCCGAAACGCTTGAATGTGAATGCGAAAAGGTTGATTGTTCCGCCATAGATTTCTGAGGAACAGATAAAGCTATCTCCTGCACTACAGATATTGAGGATAGAAAGAAGAGATGCCGCCTGACCGCTTGATGTGCACATTGCGGCAACACCGCCTTCAAGTGCAGCAATCTTATCTTCAACTGCCATAACTGTGGGGTTTTCAAAACGTGAATAAATGAGTGAAAGTGTAGGGTCATCAAAAACAGCAGCGATTTCTTCAGTCGACTTATATCTGTAAGTTGTACTCTGTACTATAGGAAGCGCCTGAGGTTCACCATTCTTGGGTTTGTATCCTTCGTGGATACATTTAGTTTCCATTTTCATTGTTATCATTCTCCTTAACAGTGGATTGTATAAAATTTGAACGTAATGCTGTGTATTTGATTACGTCGCATTTCTGACCTTTATTGTTCATCATCGTCCCCGGAAGCCAGCCTTCTCTTTTCATTCCGATTTTTTCCATGACTTTTCCTGAATTGGTATTTCGTGGGTGATGATATCCTACAACAGATTTAAAACCTATGTCATTAAAACCAAATTCAAGAATACGTCTTGCAGCTTCAGAAGCATACCCCTGATTCCAGTATTTTTTGGAAATAACATAGCCTATTTCCGCTGATGATTTATAATCGTTTATATTGATAAAACTGATTGTTCCAATAAGTTTTCCGTTTTCTTTCAAAAATATACCCCAGTTATAATATTTTGTGGAAGTATAATTTTCAGACCAGTCCATAAGGATTTTTCGTGTAACCTCAGGGCTGTCGTGTGTCGGCCAGGAAAGATATTTTGTGACTTCGTCGTCTCCTGACCATCCTTTATACATTTCGTCTGCATAGTTAGGGGAAAGGGGACAAAGCCTTAATCTTTCAGTTCCCAGCCATTGTGTACCTTTATGGCGTAGCATCCTGCAATCACTGTCTTTCGATAATATATTTCATAGGAATATATCTTATCCCGTCGCTTGTTTGTTCTTCAGAAAGTTCTCTGAAACCGATTTTCTTGTAAAAGGGCAGACCGTACGGCGAAGAGTTGACTGTTACTTCCTTTATTTTTTCGTTTTGCGAAATATAAGATAAAGCCTCATTCCATAACGCCGTTGCGACGCCTTTTCTGTGATAATTCTTATCTACAAACGCAAGGCTTAAATGACTTTCA
Organism: Oscillospiraceae bacterium; assembly: GCA_017536405.1. GTDB lineage: Bacteria > Bacillota > Clostridia > Oscillospirales > Ruminococcaceae > RGIG4131. Next base: position 1,838 of record JAFXHL010000015.1, on the reverse strand, counting down.
TCGCGTATTGCAAATGTTGCAATCTGCTTGTCTTTGTCAAAAGCACCCCACATGATTAAGTTTCCACAAAGAAATCTTTTTTCTGTTTCTTCACAATAAAGAAATGCCTTAAAACTTTCTGTTCCTTCGGGAGGATAATCCTTTGCCTCGAATTCCATAAAAACATCTTCAGCGAGTTTCAGAGAAGGGATAAAGTTTTCGTGAGTAATTCTTTTTATTGTAAAATCAGACATTTACTATTCCTTTCCTTTCTGAAAACTCATAAGAATACGGAGCATTAGTTTTTCACCGACAAATTTTGAGAAAAATATTGCCAGTTTCATTTTGAATCCGGGGATGATAGTGAGCTTTCCTTTAAGCATTTTCTTTATAGCGTATTCGGCAACATATCTGCTTTCAAGAGGTTTTGAAGAAAATTTTGAAATTCCCGCTCTTTTATTGAAACCAGTATCAACAGGTCCGGGGCAGAGATGACTTATTGTAACTTTGCTTCCGGTAGCTTTAAGTTCACCGTATACACCTCTTGTAAGACTTGAAACATAGGCCTTTGTTGCATAATACGATGCGAATAAAGGACCACCTATTGTAAGTCCTGCCGATGACGAAACGTTCAGAATCCTACCGCTATCTTTTTCGATAAAATCATTCAGAAATAGTTTTGTAAGTATCTGAACAGATTTTATATTAAGGTTAATCATATCAAGGTCATTTTCAAGAGGGCTGTTCTTGAAATACCCGTGAATTCCATAACCTGCGTTATTTATCAGAATATCAATGTTTTCATTTTTGGTTTTCTCATATAAATCAAAACAATTCTGTTCGACAGATAAATCCGTTGCTATAATAATGCTTTCTGTATCAAGTTCTTTTTTCAGTTCGTTCAATTTTTCTTCATTTCTTGCAACAAGGATAAGGTCGTATCCCATATTGCTGAGAATAATCGCCATATCACGACCTATTCCTCCGCTGGCACCTGTTATCAATGCTTTCATATCTAACTCCTTGAATTAACAGGCGGAGCAGATATGTTATCAAGTTCATCAATTCCCGTAACGATAACGTTCAAATATTGCGGATCCTTAAATAAATCGCAAGAAGTGTCTTCTCCGATAATAGCAATCTGAGGTCTCAATGGTTGTTCAGGATAGTTTCTTATAACAATGCCGCGTTTACCGTTTGAAAGCCTTACATGTGAACCGACAGGGAACGGAGCAACTCTTTTAAGGAATGCTCTTACTATTTCTTCATCAAAATGCGTTCCTGCATTTGCCATTATGTATTCAAGTACTTCGTGTGCAGGAGCGGGCTTTCGATAAGGGCGATGTGAAGTGAGAGCGTCAAAAACATCAGCAACAGCCATTATTCTTGCAAACATATGTATGTTTTTTCCGTCAAGCCCGTTAGGATAACCTGTTCCGTTCCATTTTTCGTGGTGTCCTACAATGCCCATAAATGTATTCTGAGAAACGAGATTATTTTTTCTCAGATGAACACCCGCAGCAATAGGATGCTTTTTGACGATTTCAAATTCTTCGGGAGTAAGCCTTGAAGGTTTATTTATAATTGTTATCGGGATAGCAATTTTTCCTATGTCGTGGAGAAGAGCAGCAGTAACAAGTTCGTTAAGTGTGTTTTTATCAAATCCGAATTCCATACCGACAGCCAGGGACATTACAGCGACGCTGAGTGAGTGGTGATATGTATAGTCGTCATACATCTTGAGGTCGAGAATATTTACCATAATATCTTTATCGGCAGAAACTGTTTCAACGAGATTTATGGTAGTATCATTTATGCTTTCCATCTGTTCGCTTGTTATATGACCACCCATAAATCAT
>JAFXHL010000014.1 GCA_017536405.1 Oscillospiraceae bacterium | reverse complement strand
CTCTGTGATGAAATCGACGACATTTCAAAGACAGACTTCAACGGCGTTGTAGTTCTTTCTACATCAGCAGTTGCAACAGGCGGAAACCTCAATGTTGTATCATCAGTACAGCTTCAGGCAGGCGCTAGAACAGCTGACCTCAAGACATTCGATTTCAAATATGATAACTTAGTATCATCTTCAGCAATTGGTAGCCTCACAGCTGACCTTAACTGCACATCAGCAGGTCTCGGCCTCAACGAACTCACACTCTCAACACAGGCTGACGCTAACGAAGCTATCGACAAGATCGACCACGCTCTCAACAAGGTTTCAATGGTTCGTGCAACATTCGGTTCTATCCAGAACAGACTTGAACACAAAATCTCCAACCTCGACGTATCAGCTGAAAACATGCAGGCTTCTGAATCACGTATCCGTGATACAGACATGGCCAAGGAAATGATGTCATTCACAAAGAATCAGATCCTCTCACAGGCTTCACAGTCAATGCTTGCACAGGCGAACTCACTTCCTCAGGGCGTTCTCTCACTTCTCCAGTAAGAGAATCCTCAGTAGGACTACCAAACACAAAAAAACCACTCTCACGAGTGGTTTTTTTATTTGTCTTTATTTAGTCACCAAAACATATTCCTATTGATTTTGCCGTTGTAACAAGCTGATGATCGGGAGTAACGAGCTTCTTCTTTCCTGCGATATCTTCGAGTTTATTTGAACCTATCTTTCCGTCGATAAGCGCAACAGTTCTTCCGAACTTTTCTTCTGCGATAAGTTCTGCCGCGTGTCCACCGAATTTTGTTGCGAGAATTCTGTCATAAGCCGAGGGGCTTCCGCCTCTGAGCATATGTCCGGGAACGCAGCAGCGTGTTTCAATACCTGTTGCCTTTCCTATCTGAGCTGCAATTCTTGTCGTAGCAGAGATTATTCCCTCTTCCGCTCTCTTAGCGGCTCTTTCTTTTTTCTTCATCTTTGCTTCTTCCTTGTCGATACATCCTTCGGCAACAGCGATGATAGAAAAATTCTTGCCCTGCTTTTCTCTCTTTTCCATAGCATCTATAAGTTTGTCTATATCATAAGGGAATTCAGGAAGAACGATAGCATCAGCACCGCCTGCAATACCCGAACTGAGCGCGAGCCAGCCTGCCTTGTTACCCATTATTTCAACGACCATAATTCTGCCGTGAGAACAAGCTGTTGTGTGAAGTCTGTCGATAACATCCGTTGCGATGTCAACCGCTGTGTGATATCCGAATGTAACATCTGTTCCCCATAAATCGTTGTCGATTGTTTTGGGAAGACCTATAACATTAAGCCCTTCTCCCGAAAGAAGATTAGCAGTTTTATGTGTTCCGTTTCCGCCGAGAGTAAGAAGACAGTCAAGACCCAGCTTCTTATAGGTTTCTTTCATATTCTTGATTTTGTCGACATTATCCTCTTCGATAACGCTCATCATTTTATAAGGAGTTCTCGAAGTTCCGAGAATAGTTCCCCCTCTTGTGAGGATACCCGAAAACTCACTTCTGTCCATAACTCTTGCTTCATTTCTTATAAGACCGCCGTATCCGTCAGCGATACCGATAATTTCAACCTTATCGCCGAACTGTTCATAACAGCCCTTTGCAACCGCTCTTATAGTCGCGTTAAGGCCGGGACAATCCCCGCCACTTGTAAGAATACCGATTTTTCTTTTCATAGTTGTATCCTCCATTGATTTTGTGTTAAGATAATTATACAATCGGTGAAAGATTATGTCAAGAAATTTTCCACCCTTATAAAAGTGTTGACCGAAACTTTCTGAATTTTCAGATTTTTCACAATTCAAACACAAAAATGTGCTAAAATATGCTAAAATAACTTTTTATGGAGATTTTTTATGAGTAAGATTCTTATATGCGACGACGAAAAGAATATCCGCAATGTAGTAAGAGAATATGCCGAATTTGAGGGATACACCGTTTTCGAAGCAGAAGACGGAATGTCTGCTGTCGATTTGTGCCGTAGAGAAACTTTCGACCTTATCGTTATGGATGTTATGATGCCCCGCCTTGACGGTTTCTCTGCCTGTAAAGAAATAAATAAGATAAAGCCGACTCCCGTTATTATGCTTTCAGCAAGGGGCGAAGAATATGACAAGCTCTTCGGCTTTGAAATAGGCGCTGTCGATTATGTTGTAAAGCCTTTTTCTCCTAAGGAACTTATGGCGAGAATAAAAATCGCAATCAACAGAAGTATCCTCTCGACAGCAGAAATCAAAATCGAAAAATATGTCTTTGAAGGACTTGAAGTAAATATAACAGGAAGAGAAGTCATAGTAGACGGCGAAAAAATCGCTCTCACTCCAAAGGAATATGACCTTCTCTTCTATCTCGTCGAAAACAGGAATATCGCACTCTCCCGCGAAAAACTCCTTGAAAATGTATGGGGATTTGATTTCTTCGGCGATGACAGAACAGTTGACACCCATATAAAAATGCTTCGCAATAGTTTAGGGGAATACCGCAAATTCATAGTAACACTTCGTGGAATGGGGTATAAATTTGAAGTATAACGATGAAAACAAGACAAAACTTAAACTTGTAAAGAATTTAAGATACACAATCTGGACGTATTTTGTACTCTTCATATTTATAGTAATTGTTCTTATGTGGTTTTTCCAGCTTGTAATCCTCCCCGTAACCTATCAGAACATTAAAATTCAGGATATAAAACGTGTAGGAAAAATCGTTTCCTCACAGATAACCGCAGAAAATTACAGAGAAATTTTTGACAGAACAGCCTATGACAATAATATGTGCATAAAGATAACCGATTTCTTCGGAAACGATTTCTATTCCGTCGATATTTTGGCAGGAAGCGGTGCTATCTCTCCTCATAACGATGAAACGATGAAAACCTATCGTGAAATGATAATGCAGAGTGATGACAATATCATTCAGGTTGTCGTTAAAAACGAGCGTTTCAACACAACGACCCTTCTCTACGGAAGACTTATAGGAACCCCCGAAGAACCCGTAGGCTTCCTCTTTTTAAATACCTCTCTCGACCCTCTGGGTTCAACCATTTCAATCCTTGAGAAACACCTTTTCTTTATGACGATAATTCTTCTTGTAATAGGGCTTATTCTTTCATTCTTTATGGCAAAGCATATCTCACGCCCTATCGTAAATATAACAAAATCCGCAAAATTCTTGGCAGAGGGCGATTATAATGTCCATTTCGACGGAACAGGATATTATGAAGCCGAAAAGCTCGCTTCCGTTCTTAATTTTGCCTCAACCGAAATATCAAAGGTCGATAATTTAAGAAGAGACCTTATGGCTAATATCTCTCATGACCTTCGTACACCTCTTACCATGGTAAAAGCATATGCCGAAATGATAAGAGATCTTTCAGGAGATGTCCCCCAGAAAAGAGAGGAGCATCTCGGCATAATAATTGACGAGAGCGACCGTCTTTCCGCCCTTGTAAACGATATTTTAGACCTTTCAAGGATAGAAAGCGGAAACGCCTTGCTTAACATCTCCGAGTTTGATATTTCCGAAAAACTCGATAACATCTTACAGCGCTACACCCTTTTCAAAGAACAGAAAGGCTATAATTTCATCCTCATAAAAGACGAACCTGTAATCGTTAAAGCCGATGAAATTAAAATCGAACAGGTTATCTATAACCTCATCAACAACGCAATAAACTATTCGGGCGACGGCAGAGAGATAACGATAAAACAGATAAACTCGAAAAAAAGCGTCAGAATAGAAATAACCGACAAAGGCGAGGGAATCCCTCCTGAACTCCTCCCTCTTATTTTCGACCGCTACTATCGTTCCGAAAAATCGGGCCGTGATATAATAGGAACAGGACTTGGGCTTGCCATAGTAAAAGGCATTCTCCGTCATCATTCCTTCCCGTTCGGTGTTCAGTCCGAAATCGGAAAAGGAAGTACCTTCTGGTTTGAGATAATTTTGTAATTTCGTCTTTTTATCTTTATAGTTTCACAAAACTATCACATTCATAAGTTATACTCTAATTGTACTTAAAGTACAAGGATTAAAACGGAAGCAGTTGAAAGTTGTCCCCCCTTGACAACACCCCCTCTGAACTGCAGACTCCGTCTGTAAAACCCCAAACAGACGGCGTAATCTTCGTATTAATCTTATCTTTCTCCATATCATAATGAATATCCCCACTGCCTTATTGACAGTGGGGATTTTCGTAAACTGTTTATTTTTTATTATATTTCGCTATAAGAAACTTTGTTGTTATTCCTTCGGCGGTAAACATCTTTTCGTGTTCGGTTTCAATATTCCCTTCAAAACCCGAATTATGTAAATCTTCGGTGATATAGGTTATCTCAAAACCTGCTTCTTCAAAATATCTTACCGATGATTTGAAAAGAATATCACTGTCGGTTTTAAAGCGGATTTCTCCACCGTCTTTTAAAAATGTCTTGTATTTTTCAAGCTGTCTTGTGTGTGTAAGACGGTGCTTGTGGTGTTTTGCCTTGGGCCACGGATTGCAGAAATTTATATAGATTCTGTCGACAACATCTTCTGGCGCAAAAACATCATCAATTCTTTCAACATTACATATCAAAACCTTGACATTATCTATGGGGATGTTTCTTTCAGCGTATTCCCTTTCAATATTTCTCTTTGCAAGCCCCAACATATCGCTTATAGCGTCAATCGCAACAAAGTTTATATCTCTGTTTTCGGGCGCGAGTTTTGAAATAAATCCGCCTTTTCCGCATCCGAGTTCGAGCATCAAAGGTTTTCCGTTTCCGAAAAATTCGTGCCATTTTCCTTTGTTTTCTTTGGGTTCCTGAACGCAGAAATCACAAACAGCAAGTTCAGGTCTTGCCCAGGGTTTTATTCTCATTCTCATAAAGAGTATCTCCTCATTCATATAATTACTGACAGAAATCATTTTACCATAACCGAAGATTTTTTTCAACCCGATATTGACTGAAAGAGCGAATATTGATATAATTTATTTCGGTGACATATTTTCTTAAAGGAGAAAAAAATGGATACAATTTCTTTTCTGGGAACAGACTGGTCTGTCTATCAGATGTTCTGTTTCTTCACAATCTATTCGGTAATCGGCTGGTTTGTCGAAACTATCTATATGACCTTAGAAACAGGCTTTTTTGAAAACAGAGGGTTTTTAAACGGGCCTATCTGTCCTATCTATGGATTTGGTATGGTCTTTGTCCTGATAGCACTCACCCCTCTTGTAGAAAACGCCCTTCTTTTGTTTGTAGGCTCTGTAATACTCACAACCTCGTGGGAATTTTTGATAGGCTTCGCTTTAGAAAAAATCTTTCATAATACCTGGTGGGATTATTCACACGAAAAATTCAATCTCAAAGGCTATATATGCCTTAAAAACTCTCTTTTGTGGGGAATAGCCTGCGTTCTTGTTATGAATGTCGTTCACCCCGCACTTGAAAAATTCGTTGACTTTGTTCCCGTTAAAATAGGGCTTCCTGTTGCATGGGTTATTTTCTTTGTTATTATGGCGGACCTTGGTCTTTCGGTAGCAGTAATCATAAATCTTAATAACCGACTTCAGAAACTCGATGAACTCAGAAGAAGATTCCGTATGGCGTCAGATGCCATAGGCGAAAACCTTTCCGATGAAGTTTTAGAACTAAAAGCAAAGTATGACCGTCTTTCTGAAAAGACAACAGTATGGCAGAAGCGTGTGCTCCGTGCCTTTCCCCGAATGCGTTCACACGAATATAACATCGTTCTTTCCGACCTTCGTGAGCGTTTTGATATAAGAAAAAAACTTAAAAACAGAAAAAAATAAAAAAAATTGTAAAAAGGTATTGACAAGCATTAAAAATAGTGATATAATGATAAAGCCGTCGGGAATGACGGCTTATAACACGCAGGGGTGGCGAAATAGGCAGACGCGCAAGCTTGAGGTGCTTGTGAGAGCAATCTTGTGTGGGTTCAAGTCCCATCTCCTGCACCATAAAGGCACAGTACTTGGTATTGTGCCTTTTATGTTTATATAAGGAGGAATAAAAATGCTTTCTTCAATAATTCTTACAATTCTTTTTATAATTATAGTTATACTTCCCCTTCCGCTTCTTATAGTTGAGATAGTTCTCTTCTGCAAAGCAAAAGGCGACGAGGCAAAAAGAAAGAAACTCAAAATCGCCATTATAATAACAGGAACAGTCGTAGGTCTTGTCGTTGCGGCAATCATAGCGATTTCTATACTTATGATGACGTCTATAATGTATATGTAAGGTGAACTTATGGATGATAAACTTTTTCTTAAAATAATAATCGCCCTTGTTTCCATAGGCATTATCGCAACAATCGCCCTTGTTGTCATAACAATTCTTCTTTATGGCGAATGTTCGGTAACAACCTTCATCTCAAACGGGAGGTAGCCTATGAACAAGAAAAAACTTATATTTCAGCTTCTTCTGATAGCAGGAATTTCAGCATTTTTCATTTCATTTAATCTGATTATTTTTTCTCTGTTCACAAAGCCCTGCCTTCCCGCAGGTGAACTTTCTCCCTCAGAGCCAAAAACAATCTCTGTCGAAAAATATCTCCCCTTTGATGAAAATTCAGATATTGTGAGAATAGATTCTTCGCTTGAAATAACAGAAAACATCCCTGTTTTAGATGGCTCAGAAGCACTCTACCCCATCTATTCAGCGGTAGCGTATTCTATCTATCCCGAAAGTTCGGTTTCTTTTTCTGATGGCGAATTTTCAGAAGAAAGTTCCGTTCAGATGAAAAATACAATTCGTGGTTTTACAGCCGTTGTCGATGGCGACACAGATATTTTCTTAACAGCACACCCCTCTGAAAGTCAGATGGCTTATGCAAAGGAAAAAGGCGTCGAGCTCGAACTTGTCCCCATAGGAAAAGAAGCCTTCGTTTTTATAGTCAATAAAGAAAATCCTGTTTCCGACCTTTCAGTAGATGAAATCCGAAAAATCTATTCAGGCGAAATAACAAACTGGTCAGCCGTCGGCGGAGAATTCCTGCCGATAAACCCGACAACGCGTCTCGAAAACAGCGGAAGTCAGTCAACAATGAAAGCCTTTATGAAAGGCACAGAAATGAAATCAAATCCTTTAGGCTTTTTAGGGCGTTCAATAGGATTTTCGTTCAGATTTTATGTCAGCGATGTCGCAGAAAACGGCGGAATAAAAATCCTTTCCGTTAATGGCATTTATCCCGATAAAGAAAATATCTCAAACAAAAGTTACCCCGTTGTAGCCGACTTTTACGCAGTTTACAGAAAAGACAACGAAAACGAAAATGTCAAAAAGGTTATAGACTTTCTCCTCTCCGATGAGGGAAAGAAAATCATTGAAGAAACAGGCTATGTTCCTTACTAAAATAAAACTCCCGACAGAAAAATCTCTGTCGGGAATTTTTTATTCTATAAAAAGTTTTTCTCCGTCAAAATCGAGTTTCAAGACAGTTCCTGCCGAGATATCATCCGCGATAAGCTTCTTTGCGATTAAAGTTTCAGCCTTTCTCTGAATAAATCTTCTCAGAGGTCTTGCGCCATAGTTTGCGTCATAACCCTCTTCAACGATATATTCCTTCGCTTTTTCGCTGACTTCAATATAAACCTGCTTGTCTTTAAGGCGCTTCCCGAGGTCAGAAAGCATAAGGTCAACAATGCTGTAAATCTCTTTCTTTGTAAGAGGTTTATAGAAAACTATCTCGTCAAGACGATTTAAAAATTCAGGTCTGAACTGCTGTTTTAAAAGTGCATCAACACTATCTCTCGCATCGTCATTTATCTCTCCGTTTTCATCTATCCCCTCAAGGATATAATGTGAACCTAAATTTGATGTAAGGATGATAACAGTATTTTTAAAATCAACCGTTCTTCCCTGCGAGTCGGTAATTCTTCCGTCATCAAGAACCTGTAAGAGAATATTGAAAACATCGGGATGAGCCTTTTCAACCTCATCTAAAAGAACAACCGAATAGGGCTTTCTTCTTACAGCTTCAGTCAGCTGACCGCCTTCCTCAAAACCTACATATCCGGGAGGGGCACCAATAAGTCTGCTGACGCTGTATTTTTCCATATATTCACTCATATCTATTCTTACAATGTTCTTTTCATCATCAAAAAGCGTTTCGGCAAGAGCTTTCGCAAGTTCCGTCTTACCAACACCCGTAGGGCCTAAGAAAAGGAACGAACCTATCGGTCTGTCGGGGTCTTTTATTCCTGCTCTCGAACGGAGTATTGCCTCGCTTACTTTTTCAACAGCCTCATCCTGACCTATTACTCTCTCGTGAAGAACTTTATCAAGCGATAAGAGTTTTTCTCTTTCGCCCTCCATAAGCTTCGCAACGGGAATGCCTGTCCAACGGCAGATTATTCTTGCGATTTCCTCGTCAGTAACCTTATCTCTTAAAAGCGAATTTCCGCTCTTTGCTTTTTCAGCAATCTTTTCTTCTTCCGAAAGTTGTTTACTCAGCTCAGGAAGTCTGCCGTATTTGAGTTCAGCGGCTTTGTTAAGGTCGTATTCCCTTTCGGCTTTCGCCATATCGGCATTAACCTTTTCGATTTCTTCCCTCAGTTTCTGAACCTTTGAAATAGCGTTCTTTTCATTTTCCCATCTTGCTTTCATTTCGTTGAAAACGCTTCTCATTTCCGAAAGTTCTTTTCTTACCTCGTTAAGATGTTCCTGTGACAGATTATCGCTTTCTTTTTTAAGCGCAGCCTCTTCAATTTCATGCTGGATTATCTTTCTCGAAATTTCATCAAGTTCGGTCGGCATAGAGTCGATTTCTGTTCTTATTAAAGCGCAGGCTTCGTCGATAAGGTCAATAGCCTTATCGGGCAGAAATCTGTCTGTGATGTATCTGTCTGATAAAGTTGCCGCGGCAATAAGCGCGTTGTCGCTTATCTTAACACCATGGAATACCTCATATCTTTCTTTAAGACCTCTTAAAATAGAGATTGTGTCCTCAACAGTAGGCTCAGAGACGATAACAGGCTGGAATCTTCTTTCAAGTGCCGCATCCTTTTCGATATACTGACGATATTCATTAAGCGTTGTAGCACCTATACAATGAAGTTCACCTCTTGCGAGCATAGGCTTCAAAAGGTTACCCGCATCCATAGCACCATCTGTTTTTCCTGCGCCCACTATTGTGTGAAGTTCGTCTATGAAAAGGATAATTCCGCCTTCGCTTTTCTTTATTTCAGAAAGAACGGCTTTAAGTCTTTCTTCAAATTCACCCCTGTATTTAGCACCCGCAACAAGCGCCCCTAAATCAAGTGAAAAAACCTTTCTGTCTCTAAGGCTATCAGGAACATCCCCCGCGACAATTCTCTGCGCAAGTCCCTCAGCGATAGCCGTTTTACCAACACCCGGTTCGCCTATCAGAACAGGGTTGTTCTTTGTCTTTCTCGAAAGAATTCTTATAACATTTCTGATTTCGGCGTCTCTTCCGATAACTGGGTCAAGTTTATTGTTTCTCGCAAGTGATACAAGTTCCTGACCGTATTTTGTTAAAACATCATAGGTTTCCTCAGGGCTTTCGTTTGTAACTCTCGTGTTGCCACGAACCTCCATAAGTACTTTTAAAAACGAGTTTTTATCAAGAGAAAAAGCAGAGAAAATTTCTTTCAGTTTTCCGTCAGCATTTTCAATAAGTGAGATGAAAATATGTTCAACCGAAACAAATTCATCCTTCATATTGTCTGCTATCTTTTCAGCAGAAATGAGAATTCTGTCCGCCTCGGGTGAGATATATGCATCACCGCTTCTTCTCGCCGAGCCCGAAATTTTAGGCATAGCGGAAATAAGATTTAAAACAGATGTTGTTATCGCAGAAAGTTCTATGTTCATCTTTCTCAAAAGTCCGCCTATAAGACCGTTTTCCTGTATTAAAAGCGCGTAGGTAATATGTTCAGGCGTAATAGCGTTGTTCTGGTATTCAGTTACGGTATTCTGCGCCGATTGTATCGCCTCGAGTGATTTTCTTGTAAGTTTCTGTGCGTTCATAACGAAAACCTCCTCATATTATAATTATGTTGTTATTTACTCCGCTTAAAACTCTTTTTCTTACATTCCCCATTGCCATAAAAGGATTTTCACTTTCCGAAAAATATTCCTTTATCGCAATATCAATAAGGTTTACATAGTCGTTTATCGCCTTGCCTATGGTCTTTGAGTTGTTATCAACCTTATCTGAAACTTTAAGTTTTCTTATATGTTTCCCCGAAGAAGAAATATATTCAACTCCGCCTTCAAAAAATTTATCGCAGAGTTCTTTTTCAAACTGTTCCCACCAGGTAAAGAACATATCGAGATTACCCAAAAGTTCCTCCGACTGCGTTCTGAAAGAAACGCCCAAAAGCCCGAAAGTTCCGTCATCATCGGGAATTTTAAGAAGCTTGACTTCATACCTTATCGTCGGCCTGTATTTATATCTCAACTGACTTCTGAATGCTAACATCGCGTCTGATGTCTGACTCTGAAGCTGAAAACTTTCATCCATAACCGATTTCATATAGTCAAAAATATCCCTTATTTCCTGTTCGGGAGTTTTATAGCAGAGTTTTTCTGCCAAAATACTGTTTATAAGGTTAGAACGATTTGTTCCCATTTTATAGGCCAAGTCATCAATTGCTCTGACGACATTATCCGAAAGCACAAGGCTGTAAACACTTTTTTTCATTTTTTCTCCTCCCTTTCGACTACATTGTAACACCGTTTTAATAACTTGTCAAGCATTTTATATAAAAAATTTTACGAGTTTTAAAAATTAAAAATAAAGTCATACGCAAAAAGCGTACAACTTTATCAGATTTTCGCTATTTTTCCGCCAAAAATCACTATCCGGCGTACAACTATGCATAAAAGCAGAAAAATTTCCGTTACCGAGCGGTAAATTTATTTTCTCAATAAAGTCAGTAACGATATGGGTTAAGGCTTTGCCTTACATATCGACAGCGGTCATTTCAACCCAGGCAGGATAATAACCTGCTTTTCTTGCAACATTTCTTGACGCGATATTAGACCACCATGTTCCGTAATAAGGAACAGCGCCACGCATAAGAATTTCTTTTGTCAGCGCAGAAACAAGAACAGTTGCCGTTCCCCTTCCTCTGTATTCAGGGAGAACATCTATTCCTATCTGCCAGAATCTTTCGCTGTCGTTTGAAGCACCCGCTATTGCGTAAATCTTGTTTCCGTCCATAGCGCAGACCGCTATAACATCGTGTCTTCCGAGTTTGTTTTCATACATAAGTGCGTTTGAAAAGCGCTTGTCTTCATAAAGAGAGGGGATTGCCTCTTCATCATAAATCTTTATCCTGTATCCCGATAAATCGGGGTAATAATAAGGCGAAACAGGAAGGTAATACTGATTGAAACTACCTATCGCCTTGCCGTGTTTAGCGAGTTCGCGGTTTATATGAAAAATGGCTTTCGCATCGAAAAGTTCTGTTCCTTTAACACTTCCCAAAAGGTCTTTAGCGAAGGGATAGATTTCTTCTGAAACAGTAGCAACAGCGCCGTTTCCGAATGACGCTATACGAAAAAAATCCTTCTCATCACGGAAAATCCTCCTCCCCGAAAGGAGAGAGGAATATGTTACCGTATTCTTTATACTCAAAAAATCTTCGGGGCGACAGGACATATCGAGTGCAAGCTGCAAAGCAGCAGCCTCAAGCATATCGTTTCTGAACGACATCATATTTCCTTTTGCCCCTTTCATAGATTACTTGTTCTTTGCATTTACCTTTGCTCTTGTGTTATTATCGAGAATCTGTTTTCTTATTCTTATAGACTTCGGTGTAACTTCGAGAAGTTCATCATCGGCCATAAATTCAAGGCTTTCTTCAAGGCTGAGTTTACGGGGAGGGATAAGACGGAGTGCGTCATCGCTTCCGCTCGCTCTTGTATTTGTAAGATGTTTTCTCTTGCAGACATTTACTACAAGGTCATCGCCCTTGGGGTTTGAGCCTACTACCATTCCCTCATAAACAGGAACGCCTGCGCCTATGAAGAGAGTTCCTCTTTCCTGCGCATTGAAAAGACCATATGTAATACTTTCGCCTGTTTCAAATGCTATGAGTGAGCCTGTATTTCTTCTCTGAACTTCGCCCTTGTATTCCTGATAACTATCGAAAACGCTGTTCATAATACCTTCGCCCTTTGTATCGGTTAAAAATTCACTCTTATAACCGAAAAGACATCTTGAAGGGATAAGGAATTCTATTCTCATTCTTGAGCCCTGAGGATGCATTTTAACGAGTTCTGCCTTTCTGTTACCCATTTTTTCCATAACAGAACCCATACAATCTTCGGGAACATCGATAAGGAGTCTTTCAATAGGCTCGCATCTTACACCGTCGATTTCCTTATAAAGAACGCGCGGAGGAGAAACTGAAAGTTCATAACCTTCTCTTCTCATATTTTCAATAAGGATAGAAAGGTGCATTTCGCCTCTGCCGAGAACTCTTAAAGCGTCTGTGTTTTCTGTATCTTCAATACGAAGAGAAACATCCTTTAAAAGTTCTTTATAAAGTCGGTCTCTTATCTGACGGGATGTTACATATTTGCCTTCTCTTCCTGCAAAAGGAGAGTCGTTTACAGAGAATGTCATTTCAACGGTAGGTTCGCTGATTTTAACGAAAGGAATTGGCTCATAAGCCGAAGCATCACAGATTGTATCGCCGATTGTGAGGTTTTCGATACCTGAAATGCAGACAATATCCCCTACCTTTGCAGTTTCGGCAGGCTGTCTTACAAGACCTTCAATCTGATACATTGTTACAACCTTACTGTTATATGGCTTTTTGCTTTCGTGATAGTCGCCCACTATAACATTCTGGTTTACCTTCATACATCCTCTTTCGATTTTACCGATACCTATTCTTCCGACATAATCGTTATAGTCGATAGAAGAAACAAGCATCTGCATAGGACCTTCATCATCGCCTTCGGGTGCGGGGATGTGAGAAATAATTGTATCGAAAAGGGGTTTTAAGTCTGTTCCCGCTTCATACTGGCTGAGTGATGCTGTTCCTGATCTTCCTGAACAGAAAAGGATAGGGCTTTCGATCTGTTCTTCTGAAGCGTCAAGGTCTAAAAGAAGTTCTAAAACTTCATCGCCGATTTCGTCAAGACGGGCATCGGGTCTGTCGATTTTATTTACTACAACTATAAGTTTAAGACCGAGTTCAATGGCTTTCTGTGTTACAAATCTTGTCTGTGGCATAGGGCCTTCTGCGGCATCGACAAGAAGAACAACGCCGTCAACCATTTTAAGAACACGTTCAACTTCTCCGCCGAAATCCGCATGTCCGGGAGTATCGATAAGATTTATCTTTATATCATTATAATAAACGGATGTGTTCTTAGCGAGGATTGTTATTCCTCTTTCTCTTTCGATGTCGTTGCTGTCCATAACTCTCTCTGCTACGGACTGATTGTCACGGAATGTTCCGCTCTGTTTGAGCATTTCGTCTACGAGGGTTGTCTTGCCATGGTCAACATGGGCAATAATCGCAATGTTGCGTAAATCCTCTCTTACCATTTTTACCTACCTCACTCATTTTCATAACAAAATAAAAAAACCTTGCAAAAGCCTTGCAAGGTCAAGCATATTACCGTAAACCGATTGTGAAAAATAAACTTTTAAGCAGTTCGGCAAATTTTCATCCTGCCGCTTGCGGTAAGGCTTTTTGGTGGGAGAGGGTGGATTCGAACCACCGAAGGCGTTGCCAGCAGATTTACAGTCTGTCCCCTTTGGCCACTCGGGAACTCTCCCATAAAATAAGGGGTATTTTAATACCCCTTGGAGCTGGTGGACGGACTCGAACCCCCGACCTGCTGATTACAAATCAGCTGCTCTACCGACTGAGCTACACCAGCGCACTATTGAATGCAAGAATTATTTTATCACAAGTATACCTTGTTGTCAATAGTTTTTCTGAAATTTTTTAAAAAATTTTTTTTATTGTAGGTTTTTATCGTATTTTAAGGGTTTAATCCGATGTTTTTATTGAAAAATACTATATAATGATATATAATAATAAGGTAATAACTTTTTCCGGAGGAATAAAATGTCAGAAAAATATAATGAATATTTAAAGCTTTTGAAAATCTATGTTGAAACAAAAGATTACAAAGGCGTTTTGAAGATGGCTGAAAAGATGATTGAGGAAGAACCTCTCTCTTATGACGCACATTTTTTCAAGGCAATGGCTATGTCAAGACTTATATCTTATGAAAACCAGATTGTTTCGGATGTTATCAAATCTGTTTATACCGCTTATAAATTGCTGAATGAAGAGGGTCAGAATTTAAAAAGAGAAGAACTTTCTTTTATTATCGGATTCAGTTTTTCTATGATGATTGGTATTATTCTTGAAGAATACAAAAAGAAAAGACCCACAGAAAAGCTCACTGTATGGGTAACGAATTCGATAAACAATATGCTAGAAGAATTCAAAAAAGCGCTTTCTTATATCGATATAACCGATAGCAGTGTTCATATAAAGAAAATTCAGAATGCTATCATAGAAAAGACGACCTCTTTTTCTGTTGCTATCTGGAAAGAGGCTGTATGGGCGGATTACTCAAAGGATTGCAATAAAAACGGAAAGTGGATAAACGACGATTATCGTCCCGATGAAGAAACTATGCTGAGATTCGCAAAAGAAACAATGTGTCTTGTTTCGCTCCTTTCTTTTGCAGAAAAAGGCATAAACGAAACAACATCCGCTAAAGCCATATATAACTTATATAATTTAAAATGTATTATCGCATATCAGATTCCGAAGGCAACGGCTTATGAATTCCATAAGGAAATATGCGTAAACGGAATTATGATGTATAACTATTTCAAACCTTTGGGTATGCTTTCTGAGGAAACAAGAGAAAAATATCTCGCTATCGGAAAGAAATACGACGCGCTTGCGGATGAATATGAACAGAAACTTTAAGAACGCGGAATTTACAAACCCTTTTATGAGGATATCTTAAAATGTTCTCATAAATCAAAAGGAGGTTTTTGAAAATGGATTTTGAAAAGACAGAAGAAATCATTGAAGGCGAAGTTATCGAGGGTGAAGTTATTTCAGAGGAAACTTCGGAATGTATGCCTGTTGAGATGATGAATGTTCTTGTTCTCGGAAATTCGGGCGCAGGAAAAAGTACACTAATAAGAGCAATTTCGGGCGCTGAAGTTGAAACGGGTATCGGCGAGGGGCTTACAAAAGAAATAACCCCTTATGTTTCAAAGACATGGCCTATCCGTTGCATCGACACAATGGGGCTTGAATTCGACAAATCAAAGCAGAGAAAGGTTATAAAGCAGGTAAAGCAGTTTACAAAAAGTCAGCTTAAAGAAAAAGGTAATGACGGCATAGACGCTGTATGGTACTGTGTTGAAGGAACATCAAAAAGAATATTTCAGTATAACATTGAAATGATGAGCAAAACGGTTAAAAGCTGGAAGAATGTTCCCGTTTTTGTTGCTATTACAAAATCATTCTCTGAAATAGAAACAGAAGAAAACATAAATGCCGTTAAAGAGGCATTCGCCAAATGCAAGGATGTGAATTTGCAGAAAATAATTCCTGTTGTTGCGGAAACATATAAAATCAACGAAGAAACCATTGTTGAGCCTAAGGGCGTTGACGCACTCTGTCTTGCAACGCTTGACTGTATGGACGAGGCTAAAAAGATAAGCGAAGAAAACAAGAACAGAATGATTCTTGAACAGAAGCGTTTTTCTGCAAATATCCTAACAGGAACAACAACCACTATGGGCGTTGCCATCGGTGCGATACCTATACCATTCCCCGATTCTACCATACTCGTTCCGCTTGAAATCGCTCTTACAAAGGGAATTCTTAAAATTTACGGCATTGAAACAAAGGGTGACCTTATAGCAGCTATTGTAGGCTCGACAACAATATCAGAAGTTGCAAGGGCGACGCTCGGCGCTGTTACAAAGGTTGTTCCGAATTTGGCTTCATCGGCGCTTAACGCTGTTGTTGCAGGATTTTTTGTCACCGCTTTAGGTGAAGCTGTTATAGCGCTTTCAGAAGCTGTATGCACAGGAAAAATCGATGTTGAAAAAATCGACAATGTAGTTAAATTCGTTGGTGATAAGTTGAAAGAAAATCCCGTTTTCGAGTTTGTTGTTTCTTTTCTTGATGAACATCCCGAACTTATACAGGGAAAATCAGCAAAAGAGATTTTCAGTCTTATATCAGGCGCATTCAAAAACAGTAAAAAGCAGTAAAGAAAAAAATAAAGGGTACTTAAACAGTACCCTTTATTTTTATTATTTTCTGAAAATTTCCTCTGCGTATCTTACGGATTCCATAGCGTCCTTTGCGTATTTATCTGCGCCTATGCTGTCGGCATAGTCTTTTGTAAGAACTGCGCCTCCTACTACTACCTTACATGAGGGATGTTTTTCACGGAGGAGTTTTATTGTTTCTTCCATAGCGGGAACTGTTGTTGTCATAAGTGCGCTGAGTCCTACAAGACGGGCATTTTTCTCTATCGCAGTTTGGACTATAACCTCAGGCGAAACGTCTTTTCCGAGGTCAATAACATCAAAGCCATAGTTTTCTAAAAGGAGTTTGACGATATTTTTTCCTATATCATGGATATCGCCCTTTACTGTCGCTATAACGATTGTTCCCTTATTTTCTCCCGTTTTTTCTTCTGAAAGCATTTTTTTCTTTATGACTTCAAATGCTGATTTTGCGGATTCTGCGCTCATAAGAAGCCCGGGGAGATAAATAGTCTTTTCTTCAAAGCCTTTTCCGACAATATCGAGAGCGGGAATGATTTTTTCTTTGACTATTTCCATTCCGTCGGTGGTCTTTAAAAGTTCTTCTGTAATAATCGCTGACTTTTCTTTGAAGCCTTTTATTATAGCATACTGCAAATCGTTATTGTTTTCTTCTGTTTTAGCAGAAGTTTTTTCAGGTTCTTCCTTATTCTCTGTTACAAAAGAAATATAGTCTGTGAAGTTATCATCAAGTCCTTTAAGGGCATTAAAGGAATGATATGTTTTCATCATATCATCTGAATGAGGGTTCATAATCGCTGCTGAAAGACCGTTTTCGAGTGTGAGTGAGAAGAAAATGCTGTTGATGACTGTTCTTTCGGGAAGACCGAATGAGATATTTGAAACACCAAGAGAAGTGTGGCAACCTAAATCTTCCTTTATGGTTTTAAGTGATGAAAGAGTAACCTCTGCGGCATTTTTATCGGCACTTACCGCCATAGCGAGAGTATCAAATATAATATCCTTTTTCGCTATGCCATACTCTTTTGCGGTTGCGATTATCTTTTCGGCAATCTTGACTCTGCCCTCAGCGGTTTCGGGAATTCCGTCTTCATCGAGAGTGAGT
>JAFXHL010000013.1 GCA_017536405.1 Oscillospiraceae bacterium | reverse complement strand
TATGGGGATTATGGCATGCTCCCCTTACCTGCGTAGGACATAATTTCGGCGTTGATTATCCTTTCTTCCCCTTCCTCGGAATTCTTATGATGTGTATTATGTGTGCTAGCATGAGTTCTTTCCTCACTCTTCTTACAAAGAGAACGGGTTCTGTTTTCCCTGCCGCACTCGCACACGGTGCCAACAATCAACTTACGGGAGTTATAATCTCTTTTCTGGCGACAGAAGAGTTCTTAAAAAGATTTTCAGCAGAAAACAACATAATCGTTATTGACATTCTTCCGATAGCGATTGTTGGTGTAATCTCTTATATAATACTGATAATGGATTATATGAAAAAGAAAAAAGAAGCATAAGATAAAAACCTTCCGTAAATTTTACGGAAGGTTTGTTTTTTCTGTTGAAATGAAATAAAAAATATGGTAGAATTTTCTAAACAATATTTATGAAAGGGGTAAAACTAATGAAGGCATTATTCATAGGCGGAACAGGCACTATAAGCATGGCTATAACAAGAAAACTTGCAGAAGAAGGTCATGAACTCTATTTAATCAACAGAGGAAACAGAAACGAAGACCTGCCCGAAGGAGTAAAAGTTATTACGGCAGACATCAACGACGAAGCAGATGTTGCAGAAAAAATCAAGGATTTATCCTTTGATGTTGTATGCGATTTTATAGGTTTTGTAAAGCCACAGCTTGAGAGAGATTATCGTCTTTTCAACGGAAAGACAAGACAGTTTATGTATATCAGTTCGGCATCGGCATATCAGAAGCCTCTTTCGGATTACAGAATAAACGAAGGCACTCCCCTTTCTAATCCTTATTGGGAATATTCGAGAAACAAGATTGAATGTGAAGAATATCTTATGAAGATGTATCGTGAAAACGGATTTCCGATAACAATTATAAGACCAAGTCATACCTATGATGAGCGTTCCGTTCCTTTAGGTGTTCACGGAAACAAGGGCAGTTGGCAGGTTGTAAAGAGAATTATGGAAGGAAAGCCCGTTATTATCCACGGGGACGGAACTTCTTTATGGACAATGACTCATAACTCCGACTTTGCAAAGGCTTTTATCGGTCTTATGGGAAATATCCACGCTATCGGAGAGGCTTTTCAGATTACAACAGACGAAACTTTAACCTGGAATCAGATATACACCGCTATTGCTGATTCTTTAGGCGTTAAACTCAACGCATATTATGTTCCGTCATCATTCCTTGCTGATGTAAGCGACTATGACTTTACAGGTTCTCTTATCGGGGACAAGGCAAATTCGGTTGTTTTTGATAACAGCAAACTCAAAAAGGCTGTTCCTGATTTCTTCCCTGAAATGAGATTTGATACAGGAATAAAGAAAACGATAGATTATATTCTTTCACACAAGGAACTTCAGATTGAAGATGAAGAATTTGATGCGTGGTGCGATAAAGTTATAAACGCTCTCGAAAACGCAAAGAAAGAAATAAGAGGATAAAAATAAAACAGTCGGATTTTTTAAAATAATCCGACTGTTATTTTTTACATTCAAGCCTTCTAAGGCGCGGGGTTATTATCTGATTTTCAGGGATGAGAGAATAATCATATAAAACTTTCGAGTGGTTTTTAAGGACAGTTTCTTTTCTTACAATCTGCTTATTCTTATCAAGGGTAAGTCTGTAAACTTCGCTTACACGGTAAAAATCGCCGTCTTCTTCGGTAAATCCGTAATTTTCTTCGATAATACGATAAATATAAGGAAAACGCTTTGTTGAACGGAGTTCGCCGAAAAGCTCATCTTCAGTCTGCCATATTATAATCTGAACAGGGCTATCGGTTGTGTTTTTAAATCTGTAATCAAGGTTTTTATAACACACACTCGTTCCTGTTCCGAATGGAACACGGCGCTTTGTATCAGGAAAAAGTGCGTCGCTGTGATGGTGCATTTCGGTTACTTCAAGAGGGCTGTTGAGAATAAGCCAATGAATAAGGTTTGCCAGCTGGCAAAGACCACCTGCTGTTCCTTTTCCTATCTTTCCTTTTTTAATGACAAGTCCATCGAGATAACCTTTCTTTTCGGTAGGTTCGCCGACAAGTTTCCAGAAAGAAAAGGTTTCGCCGGGGTTTATCACTATTCCGTTTATCTTTTCACCCGCAAGACGAAGATTTGTTCTTTTGTTTTCCTGAAGTTTTATATCAACTCCGTGAAGTTTTCGGACAATTTTGGAGCTATGTCTTTTTATTACCGCAGGGAAAGGATTTTTATCGAATGTATCGGCAAATTTTTCGTTACTGAGTAAATCTTTTATATCGTGGAGAAGATGCTCTTTTTTAACAGAAATTTTATAGCAAAATGGCGATATTTCGCAGAAAAGTTTTCTTTTTTTCAAGCCCTCTCCCCCTTTGTAAAAAGATTACTTTTTTATTATAAAGCAAGGGAATTTATTGTCAAGGGGAAATATAAAACTGTAATAAAGTTGTAAACTATGGTTACAGATTGTAATAAATGTTAAAGTTTTATGAAAATCAGACGATATATGATATGTATAGTTTATATAGGAGGTTATTACTATGAATATCAAGTTTAATCCCAATAGTTTTTATCAGTATAAAACAATCAATACAAACAGCAAGCAATATCAGGCTGTTGCGAGAGATTCGCTTAATGATATTATCACAAGCGAAATGATGATGACGCCTGAGCAGAAGATGCTTTATGAAATGTTCGGCGGGCGTGAACAGGTTATAAAAAACCGAATGTCGATGTATGATTCTGACGGAAACCTGCTGAATGCACACGGCGTTGCAGGAATGTGTATGAACGGAGTGAGCCTTGAAGAAGCGCATCAGATAATTGATGTTCCTGACCAATGGAAAGAGGCAATGTTTGAAGAAACCAAAAGACATTTTGCTCAAGAATACGGCGTTGGAAACGGAGATACAACACGAAGGACAGAAGTGTTTACCGCATATCAGAAAGCAACTCCCATAGAAGACCGTTTAAAAGGAACATGGACTCTCGGTCAATATGAAAAAGCATACAGACAGGCGTTTTACAACGCCGTTAAAGCTGAAAATCCCGATTGGGAATTAGGTAAACCTTTCGACAGAAGTATTTTAGATAAAATTTCACGCGAAGATATAGACAATTCTCTTGTAAAACAAAACGGAGAATATGGAACAGAACTCGTTATTAAAAAACTTGATATAAGTGTATAGGAGGAACTTATGCAGATACTTAAAAATATATCGAAAGCAGAACTTAATCATCTTACAAGTCAGCCGACGGCGAAAGCGCTGATCGAAAAGAACAAGGCCTGTGCTATAAACATTCCGAAAGGCGATGTTAAAAAGGCTGAGGAATTTGCTCAGATGAGAGAAGCCGAAAAGAAAAAGGATACCTTTGAAATATCCGACGCAGGTCTTGCTGTTATGAAAAAGACTCTGGAAATGACTTCGAAATAAAAAAAGAGTACCATTCGGTACTCTTTTTTATATGTCTTACAATAAAAAGATTTAAGACAATCATTCTATATTTGTTGATTTTTATACTTATATATGATATAATTATTTTGTATAACTAATCACTGAAAATATCTCTTTTTTACAAAGATTATCTGATATAAAGATATTTCCCCGGGGGCTTTTTGATATGGAAAAAATAACTTTAAATAAACTCACAAAAGAAGAACGAAGAAATTTCTTTCAATCCAAATACGACTACTACAAAGCATTCAACGCGAGAATGATAATTGTTGCCATACTTGCATATCTTTCTTTTTTCATTACAGACTGCAACATATTCGGACATTTTGCGTTTGAAACATTTGTTCCCCGTATGATTGTAATTCTTCCGCTTATTATTTATTTTGTTCTTTCTAAAAAAACGAGTGATTATCGCGTTATGGTTCCTATGACCTATCTGATGATACATATAATTATCTGGTGTACCGACTGGGCAACATACATCCTGCCTGACAGACAGTTTGCCATTCCAGGTATGGTTATTATGAACATCATATTCGTATGTGCGGGATTTTCAGCACCCTTCAGAT
The DNA here is from genome assembly GCA_017536405.1 of Oscillospiraceae bacterium. GTDB lineage: Bacteria > Bacillota > Clostridia > Oscillospirales > Ruminococcaceae > RGIG4131. The sequence goes on along the minus strand of JAFXHL010000013.1, from coordinate 14,484 downwards.
ACAGTACTGTTGCGCACATTCTTTTTATTGCAGATATTTTTGTTGCAAACATCTTTATACATTATGAAAATTTAGATATGATGTATCTCTTCAACATCCCCTGCGTTATCGCTATATGTGCTATGCATAAAATGATGCAGAATGTATATTGTGAACATTATTTCGCAAAAGACCAATTAAAACAACTTGTCGTTCATGATCAACTTACAGAAGTCTATAACAGAAACAAGGTCAAGGAACTTGTTGACCCTGCTACTAACGCATTCAATAAGTTTTCAAGCCTCAGCACAAGTATTCTTCTTATTGACATAGACTTTTTCAAGAAAGTAAATGACGAATTTGGCCACGAAGCAGGAGACAGAGTTCTTGTCCATATGGCATCTGTTCTCAAAAGTACAGTAAGAGAAACAGACTATGTTATCCGTTGGGGCGGAGAAGAATTCCTGATTATAATGCCGGGATGTTCTATTGAAAATGCCAAGAAAATCGCAGAAAAGCTCAGAGAAAAAGTAGAAATATCCGATAACGGAGTATGCAGATGCACAATTTCGATAGGTGTTGCAGAATACACAGGCGGAGATTATATCAGCACTGTCAAAAACGCAGATGTTGCGTTATACGAAGCTAAAAATTCAGGAAGAAACAAGGTTGTTGTTTATACACCAAAAGCATAATAAAAGGCTATGCGAAATTTCGCATAGCCTTTATTTTTACTCTTTACTTTCTGTTGTAAGTCCGTAACCTACATCGAGCCAGACCTTTTTATTTTCTATATCGTTGACATCAGAATACCAGGGCATTGAAAGTTTCCCTGAAAACTCCGCATCACCCGAAAGAACATCCGCTACGCCCTTGCCTTCTGTTCCCGGTAAACCGCACATCACTATCGCATCCCAGTCATCCTTATATTCTTCTATGATAACATTTCTTCCTGCTACTATTAGGGTTACTGTCGGTTTTCCGATAGATTTTGCAAATTCTATGCTCTGTTTGTTTCCTTCAGCACCATGAGAACCTGTTATAGACAAATCGGCTGTATCACCGTTCCATTCGGCATAAGGGGTTTCGCCAAGGCAAAGGAGTGTTACATCGGCATCAGAAGCGAGGTTTTCGTCTGTTATGATTGTAAGATTATATTCATCGGCAACCTGCTCCAAGCCTTCTAAAATAGTTGTTGTTCCTTGAATGAACTCACCGCTCCAATATTTATCGCTTCTGCAGTTCCAGTCTCTTGTCCATCCGCCACACTGAATTCCACTGTCATCGAGTGCGGGGCCTGTAACAAAGATTTTTGTTCCGTTTTTAAAAGGAAGGATATCGTTTTCGTTCTTTATAAGAACCTGACTTTTTTCAACAAGTTCTTCTGCAAGTTTTCTGTATTCTTCAGAACCTGTTTTCTGCTGAACTGTTGTTATGTTATTGAGATAAGGGTCTTCAAAAAGACCAGCGTCAAGTTTGAGCTGAATAATTCTTGTTACGGCTTCATCCATTCTTTCCTGAGAGATACTTCCCTCTTCAACGGCCTCAACAAGATAAGTTGCACATTCTTCAAATGTGTAAGGTTCCATAAGCCAGTCTATTCCTGAATTTACCGCTATTATAATCTGTTCTTTATAATTCTTTGTTGATTCGATATTCTGAATCGAGTTCCAATCGCTGACTATTACCCCTTCGAAACCAAGTTCGTTTCTTAAAACATCAATAAGATAATATTTGTTTTCGTGCATCTTTGTTCCGTTGAGCGCACTATGGCTTACCATTATCGACTGAACATTCATATCAACGAGGGTTTTGTATATTAAGAGTTGTTCTTTTATTTCCGCCTCTGTAAGTTCTGCGTTTCCTCTGTCTATAAGACGGTTTATTCCCTCGCTATTTTCGCCTGTTCCGAAAGTAACACTTCCGTCGCCTATATAATGCTTTGCGCAGACTACTATTCCGCCTTCTAACTGTCCTTTTGTATAGGCAGAGGAAAGCGATTTTACTATTTCGGGGTCTGATGAATATGATTCGTATGTTCTTCCCCAGCGTGGGTCTTCCGCAACGGCAACACAGGGAGAATAGTTCCATATCATTTTTGTGAGTTTGATTTCATCGGCAACGGCAAGCCCCATTTTATAGGTAAGTTCTTCATCATTTGCGCAACCGATATTTATATTATGCGGGAATATAACTGTATTGAGGCAATAGTTTACTCCGTGAACAGAATCCTGACCATAGATAAAAGGAATGGGAGAATCGGCCGAAAGAGCATTTTTCTGTAAATTATCAACCTGCTTTCTCCATTCGGATGCATCGTTTTCTGTCGGTGCATACTGAGAGAGAACGCTTCCGTAACAATGCTTTTGCATATCCTGATTGCTTATGTTATATATTGCGGGAATAACCATCTGATAGGCTTTTTCTTCGTTTGAAAGAGTTGCTACGATTTCTTCTGCGGTCATACCCTCATATTTATTGACATAGGAATTTATAACCTCGGGTTTTACTGTTTCGTTGGTAACCGCGGGGGTTGTTCCCTCGTTCACCTTACTGCATCCTGATGCCAGAAGAATAAACATCGAAAGTATTATCGCTGTAAGTTTTCTATTTTTCATACAATTCCCTCCATATAACTGATACACTAAATTATACACAAAAAAGATATTCAAATCAATACAAAGATTTAATATTGTTCATATTGATTTAAGTGAAAAAAGATATTATAATAACTAAGGTCTGATTATATAGAGGGAGGCGGAGGAAAAAATGTATGACAAAAAAGAAACCTACAAAAAGCTGATGACGATAGTAGCGCCTATTGCTTTACAGTATCTTATGTCATCGCTTGTTACGGCAAGTGACGCTTTTATGTTAGGATTTTTGGATCAGGATTCACTTTCTGCGTCTTCCCTTGCGGGACAGGTTGCTTTTGTATTCAGTCTTTTTTTCAACGCTTTTGTATTTGGTCTTAATGTTTTGGCGGCTCAGTATTGGGGTAAGGGCGACGAAAAGACAGCGAATGAAGTCCTTTCGATTTCAATGCGTTTTGTTCTTATAGTAGGGTTTATATTTACTGTTGCTACCGCTACTATCCCACAAACCATAATGCGTATTTTCACAAATGAACAGCCTCTTATCGAAATGGGCGCGGATTATTTAAGAACTGTTTCTCTTTCGTATATCTTAACGGGATTCACTCAGATTTATTTCGGAATGATGAAGGTATGTGACAGGGCAAAACTCAGTTCGTTTATAGGCTCTATGTCGGTTGTTGTAAATATAATCCTTAACGCTTTACTCATTTTCGGAATATGGATATTCCCCGAAATGGGAATTAAAGGTGCTGCGCTTGCTACTGTTATCGCAAGAATATTTGAAACTGTATGCGTTATTATCGCAGTTATTATGAAGAAATGTCCTGTTCTCAACATAAAACTTATGATTTATTCTGATAACAAGGAACTTTTGAAGGACTACTGGAAATACACTCTTCCCCTGCTTATAAATCAGCTTGGCTGGGGCGGTGGTGTTACTATGTATTCTGTTATAATGGGACATTTAGGAACAGATGCTACTGCCGCAAACTCGATAGCAAGTATCGTAAGAAGCATTATAGCAAGTTTCTGTTGGGGTATTGCTGCGGGTGTCGGCATTATAATCGGAAGTATGCTCGGCAAGAACGAGCTTGAAAAGGCTAAAAAAGCAGGCGGAAGTTTTGTAAGATTTTCGATTGTTACAGGGGTTGCATCGGGAGTTGTTATTCTTCTTGTAACTCCATTGATACTGAAAATTATCACACTTGAACCTCAGGCGCAGTATTACCTCAAATATATGATGCTTATGGCGGCATATTACATCATAGGAAACTCCCTCAATTCTACCGTTATAGGCGGTATATTCCCTGCGGGAGGGGATACTAAATTCGGAATGATATGCGATGTTATAACACTATGGGCGGTTGTTGTTCCCTTAGGGCTTATAGCGGCGTTTATTTTAAAACTCCCCGTTCTTGTTGTTGCATTTATCCTGACACTTGATGAATTTGTAAAGATTCCTGCGGTTTATCGGCATTATATGAAATATAAATGGGTAAAGAACATCACAAAGGAAAATATGTCTTATTAATAGAAAGAGGTGATAGTTTGTCAGAATTATTCATGACTTTTTTCAAAATAGGACTTTTTACATTCGGCGGCGGATATGCTATGATTTCTCAGATAAAGGAAGCTGTTGTTGAAAAAAAGAAATGGCTTTCGGATGACGAACTTATGGAAATCATAACGATAGCAGAATCCACACCCGGACCTATTGCTATAAACCTCGCAACATTCGTAGGATATAAAAGAAAGGGTGTAAAAGGAAGTATCGCGGCGACTCTGGGAGTTGTTCTTCCATCGTTTATAATACTTTATATAATTTCGCTTTTTCTCGATTCGTTTATGGAAAACAGATATGTTGCCTATGCTTTTTCGGGTATAAAATGTGCTGTTGCTTTTCTTATTTTAAAGGCAGGAATTGACCTTTTTATGAAACTTCCTAAAAAGATAATCCCTATGATTGCATTTTTTCTTGTGTTCATCGCTATGATTATATTTGACATATTATCTGTTTCTTTCAGTTCGATAATATTCATCATCCTCGGCGGATTATCAGGCATTATCCTCTATTCAAAAGGCTTTGAAAAGGAGGAAAAGAAATGATTTATCTTATACTTTTCCTTGAATTTTTCAAAATCGGTCTTTTTACAATAGGCGGAGGATTTGCTATGATTCCTCTTATCGAAGAAATAGCTGTCAGATATGGCTGGATGACGGAAAGTGAATTCTTTGACCTTATTGGCGTATGCGAATCTACACCGGGACCTATTGCTATAAATATGGCAACATACATAGGTTCTTCACAAGGAGGGCTACTCGGCAGTATTGTCGCTACTTTGGGGGTTGTTCTTCCCTCTTTTATAATAATCCTTATTATAGCAACAGTTATGAAGAATATGACAAAAAACAAATTCTTCAAAGGATTTATGGAAGGTGTAAAGCCTGTTATCGTTGCACTTATTATGTCAACGGGATTTCTTCTTCTTTTGAAAATAGCAGGAATGACATCAGATAATGTGTTCAATCCCGATTTTATTCAGATAATTATATTCTGCATTATTACCGCTGTATTTTTCATCTATAAAAAAACAGCGAAAAAGAAGATGGGTTCTGTTTTTATTATAATGCTTTCAGCGATACTTGGTATTGTTATATCTGTAATATCAGAACAGACGGGGATTATACCGACAATATAAAAATAAAGGATACAGAGAATTTACTCTGTATCCTTTTTGTTTTATGAGCCTGTTCCGTTATAAGCGAGAGCTCCTTTCATCCATATCTTATAGCTGATATAGAAAAAGATTATTCCGAAAACGGGAGTAAACCACGAAATTATCGGAACGCTTTCGGGTCTTAAAAAAATCTGGCTGGGATAGAATGACATAAATCCTATCGGGATAATGAATGTGAAAAGAAATCTTAAAATCGGGTTAAAGATTGTTATAGGGTATTTCGCATAATCTCTCAATGTATTTGAAAGAGATAATGCGAAAAATGAGTTCATTATCCAGAAACATGTGCAGGCGGCAACATTTAAAATCGCTATTACGAAAAGCGAGGCAGAAACCGCTGCTACAACAAATAAAAGGATTGATAAAACGGAAACTGGAAGTTCAAGTTTTATCCACGCAAAAACTACCGACGCTATTCCGAATGCAAACTGGCCGAGTCCTTTTACATCGAAAATTTCAGACATATAATAGAAGAAGATATTTATAGGTCTGACGCAGTATTTGATAAAATCGCCTGAAAATACTTTATATCTTAAATCCCAGTTGTTATCAAACATACACTGCGCGGGGGTAGCGGAAATAAGCGAAAATCCATAAAGGAAAATCATTTCATAGAAGTTCCAGCCCTGAACTGTCGGGAAATTCTGAAAGATAATCCAGAAGCTTATTGCCCCTGCGAGATTTGTCGCTATCATACCTATCATCGAAATGATGAAATCGGCACGGTAACTCATCTTGCTCTTTATATCCTGGGCGATGATCTTGAAATAGATTCTTGTATAGTATAAAATTCCTCTTTTCATATAATCAACCCCCGTTCACTGTTATTCTTCTTACCGAAACCCTGAAGAAAAGGTCGGTAAAAATCATAAGGAAAAGAACCCAGAAAAGCTGTATTCCGAGTATTACTAAAACTTCTGAAACGGGATATTCGTTATGAAGAAGTATCTGTAAGGGTGAATTGCATATCGCCTGAAAAGGAAGATACATAACTATATTCCGAAGTGTTTCAGGGAAGAATGCAAGTGGCACTGACGCACCGCTGAGAAGCCCTACTATTACTTCTTTCATTATGTTTATACCCCAGATAGACTGGGTATACATACATATCGTTGCTACAAAAAAGTTTATGTAGAAGTTTATAAGCATTCCGAGTGCTACGCTTATTGTAAAGAATATGAGATTTTTTCCGAGAGGAATAGCTCTTCCTGAAATAAAATAAACGATTATCGCTGTCGGAAGAAAAGTTGTTACAAACTTTATAATAGGCTCTCCGCATCCGCTGAAAAATACAAATGAACGGAATTCAATGGGTTTTAAAAGGTCAACTACTATCTGTCCCGATTGAATATTACGGCCTATTCCCCATACAATCCACATCTCCATAAAATTGAAGAGTGCTGATGCGAATACAAGATAAATCATAGTATCCGAAAAGGTCATTCCGTTTATAATATCGCTGTCTGACGAAGCATAAATCGCTTTCCAGAGATAATAAATCAGAAGAAGATAGAAAAGATTTCCGACAAAGGTGAGAATAAGCGCACCGCGGAACTGAAGGCTGTCGAGAAGGCTTGCTCTGACAAGTGATAAACATCGTTTCAGTTTCACTTAAATTCCCCCTTCGTAAATCTTTCTGATTACGCTTTCGGTGGAGATATCCTGAAGATGCATATCGTATATCTTATATTTCTTCTGAACTGCATTTAAAACCTTTACTACCGATGTTTTTGATTCATCAATGAGAATTTCTGTCTTATCATCGGCAAAGGAAAGAGAAAATGCCGATGTATCGGAAAATTCTTCTGAAAGAAGCGATAAAACATCGTCGGAAAGTTTTTTCATATGCTCTTCATCGCATTTTGTTCCCTTTTTATTAAGAGAAAGGATAAGCGTTCTGTATGCGCCGAAAAGTTCGGAAAGGTGTTCGATATCGTTATCGAAAAGCATTTTGCCCTTATCGATTATGACGATTCTCTTACAGAGGGCGTCAACATCACCCATATCGTGAGTTGTAAGGATGACGGTTGTATTCTTTTCGTGGTTGAGAGTTTTTACAAGTTCTCTTATCTTGGCTTTCATGGCAACATCAAGGCCTATTGTCGGTTCATCAAGGAAAACAACCGCAGGGTTATGTATGAATGCCGCTAAAATATCGCAGAGCGTTCTCTGTCCTAATGACATCTGTCTTACGGGTTTATGAAGAAGATTCTCCATATCGACGATTGAGGAATAAAGTTCCATCATATCGTTATAATCCTTATCGGGCACCTGATATATGTCTTTAAGGATTTTAAAGGATTCAACAACGGGCAACGACCACCATAACTGTGAGCGCTGACCGAAAACTACTCCTATATTCTGTGCGTTTTCGCTACGTTTTTTATACGGAATAACCCCGTTACAGAGTATCTCGCCCGATGAAGGCTCTAAAACGCCTGTCATCATCTTTATTGTTGTTGATTTTCCTGCGCCGTTAGGCCCTAAATATCCGACGATTTCGCCTTTGTTTATTGTCATCGAAATATCGTTTACTGCGTTTACGATTTTATAGTCTCTCGAAAACAAATCCTTTATACTGCCCTTTACTCCTTCATGGCGGTTAAGGATTTTAAATTCTTTAGAGACATTTTTAAGTTCTATTATAGATTCCATTCAAACCTCCTTCTTTTTCAGGAGTTTTTTCTGTAAACCCTGAAAAAATGGTGTATATGATTTTCAATCATTTTAAAAAATTCTTCTTTTCTTTCGGGTTCTCTGTCACACGCCTCAATCCATAAAGTAACGGGAGATGCATATTCTATCGCCATAATTTCTGAACCTTCATCGATAAGAATATCCCTCGCTATGAGTTCTTTTATAATTTCCTCGAAAAATCCATACTGTGAGAATATATATCGCTCGTTATATATCTTTGAAAGTTCAGGTTTTTTGGATTTTTCTGATATAATGAAATTTCTGAAAAGTCTCGGATATTCTTCTGATAAAGCCGAATCAAAAAGTTTTGTGACAAATTCAATCTGACCCTTTTCTGTCAGGAAATAATCGGATTTTTCGTTATTCCAGAAAGATTTATGGATGCTTTTCATTCTTTCTTCATAACTTAATTCGCTCAATTCGATTATTGCATCAAAAAGGGCTTTTTTACCCGAATAATGCTTATAAAGAGCAGGAGCACTGCAACCCACGCGCTCTGCTATCTGTGAAATACTTACAGAATCATATCCAAACTCGGCAAACAATTTAAGCGCCTCTGTCAGAAATTGTTTTTTGGTACTTTCCTTTTTCATAATTCCACTCCTTTTCAAGCATAGAATTATTATATTAAAATCGGAAGATTTTGTCAAGTAATGGAAAATTTTAAGTTTTTGTTGAATTAAAAAAGAAAATAATGTATAATCTTAATTATATACAGAACACAGGGGGCTATTGTATGGGAACGAACACCAAAACGCTATCGGAAAGAAATTATTATTATGACAATATAAAAGGATTTCTGATAATCCTTGTTGTTTTCGGACATTGTTTTTTCTATTCACAGGAAAATCCTGTTATCAATGCTATAAGTGATTTTATATATATGTTTCATATGCCCGCATTTGTATTCGTTTCAGGATATTTCGGAAAGAGCGAAAACGCAAGAAGTTCAAAATCGATAATAAAACTTATATTCATGTATATTGTTTTCAACAGTGCTGTCGGATATATACTTGGTGAACACTATTTTCTGACTCCTGCTGATTCATTCTGGTATCTTTTAGCGCTGATATTATGGAGAATTACTGCCGATAAGGTTTCAAAACTAAAAGAAGTTATGCTGATACTCCTTTCAATTTCGATTTTCGCAGGATTTTTCAAATCAATAGACAATACAATGGCGTTATCGAGAACAATAGCATTTTATCCATATTATATGGCAGGATATCTTCTTTCAAAGGAAAAATCGGAAGAATTTGAAAACAGGCCTTATAAAAAGAGATTTCTTATGGGGCTTGGTATTTCAGCAGGTCTTATACTTGCAGGAATGATTGCATACAGAATATTTGAATATTCGGATTCAAACCTTCTTATGTCAGCATATTCACATCCTCTTGACGCATTCGGAAGAATTGTTCTTTATATCATCGCATTCGGTGCTATATATGCATTAAGACTTTTCGGACTCAATAGGAAGATTCCTCTTATAAGTTCTTTCGGCAAAAACTCGATAGGAATTTATCTTTTCCACAGACCTATCACCATATTCTTTGAAAGAGATTATAGCGGAGACGCTATCAGTATGATCGGCATTTCAGTTTTACTGACACTTATAATCTGTCTTTTATTCGGAAACGATTATGTGGCCCTTGCTATAAACAAAGTTTCAAACGGATTTTCAGAACTTTTCTTTGAAGAAACGAAGGATAAGAAGAGTGTTTTCAAAACAATTTCAATGGTTATTATGCTCATTATCGGTTTATGCTTTATATTCCAGATAGTAAGAAGATTTTATTGATACATAAAAAAGGATACCTGATAAAAAGGTATCCTTTTATTTTATATTTTCATAAACATATTCTCTACTGTGAGATATGATGACTCTGATGCTTTTTTACAGTTTGTTTCAAAAGCATTATGTCCGCTTTCTTCTTCTGTATCAGACATTGAACGGACTGCCGAAAAAGGAACATCACAGAGATTACAGATATGCGCTATTGCGGCGGTTTCCATATCTGTGCACATAGGGGCAAATCTGTTTATTATATCTTCTCTTCCCTCTTGTTCGATAAAGACATCGCCTGTTACCATTGTTCCCTTAACAACTTTTCCTGTATGTTTTTCGGGCGTATCACAAAGAAGTTCAGAGATTTTTTCATCAGGGATAAAATACCCTCCTGAAACTTTTGGGTGGTCTTCAAAAACCATAGCATCGAGGTCATGATAACAGACTTTATCTGCTATTACTGTATCGCCGATATGAAGGGAATTATCTATTCCCCCTGCGACACCTGAAACGATAATAAAATCAGCATTATAATTGTTTATAAGCGCCATAGTCCCTGCCGCTGCGTTTACTTTTCCCATTCCTGCGGCAACGATAACTACTTCTTTTCCGAATAATGTTCCCTCATAAAAAGTTCTTTTTATAAATTCAGAATCCCTACGATTTTCTAATTTATCAAGGTAAAGTGAAATTTCTGCTCCGATAGCACCTATTATCCCTATTTTCATAACATTTCCTCCAAATATATTTTTAATATTATATCATATTATACAGTTTTTTTCAACATCTGAATAAAAAGTTGAAAATAATATAAAAAATATGGTATAATATGAGAGATAGGGAGGTATATTATGAAGGTAATTTTTAACCCCGACGAAGAAATCGTCAGAACTGTAAAAGAAGGACTGGAAAAGACAGGTGGTTACTGTCCTTGCAGAATCGAAAAAAGCGAGGATACAAAATGTATCTGCAAGGAATTCAGGGAACAGATAAAAGACCCTGAATTTGAAGGATTCTGTCACTGTCTGCTTTACTACAAATCAAAATAACGGGAGTGATATTATGGCTGAAATAACACTTACAAAAGACAATTTCGAAAAGGAGGTAAAAGAATCAGACAAGGCTGTTCTTATTGACTTCTGGGCAACATGGTGCGGTCCTTGTAAAATGATTGCTCCTATTATCGAAGAAATTGCCGAAGAATTTTCAGATGAAGTAAAGGTCTGCAAGGTGAATATCGACGATGAGCCTTCGCTTGCAACAAAATTCGGAATAACAAGTATTCCTACTCTTCTGGTTATAAAGAATGGTGAAGTTGTAAAAACATCTGTGGGATACATTCCGAAAGAAAAAATCATTGAACTTTTCGAATAAACTGTAAAGGACCATAAAAAATGATACTTGGAAATCTTGAACCATCAAGAGTATTTAATTATTTTGAACAGATATCCGCTATACCGAGAGGCTCTGGTAACACGGAAAAAATCAAGAATTATCTTCTCGGTTTCGCTGATGAACACGGGCTTGAAAGTCTTTCTGACGAAGCAGGAAATGTTCTTATAAGAAAACCTGCTTTCAGAGGATATGAAAAAGCAGAGGGTGTTATTATTCAGGGGCATATGGATATGGTATGCATAAGCAGACCGGATAAAATCGTCGATTTTGAAAATGAGGGTATTGTTGTATGCACTGACGGAGAGAAAATCTGGGCAGACGGAACTTCTCTCGGCGCTGATAACGGAATAGCTATTGCTTATGCACTTGCTATCCTTGAATCAGACAGTATTCCCCATCCTGCTATCGAAGCGCTTTTCACAACAGATGAAGAAACAGGTCTTTTAGGCGCGTCGGCATTTGATGTTTCACTTCTTTCGGGAAAGAAGCTCATAAACATCGACTCGGAAATCGAAGGATGTCTTACCGTAGGATGTGCGGGAGGGCTGAGATGTACCGCCGAAATAAAGGCAGAAACCGAAAATTCATCAGGCGAATCAATGAAGATAACCATAAAAGGTCTTTCAGGCGGACACTCGGGTATGGAAATAGATAAATGCAAGGAAAATTCAATAAAGCTCCTTGGCAGAATACTTTTCCATCTTTCTGACAGGTTTGAACTGAATATTGCCTCGATACACGGCGGTCTCAGAGAAAATGCTATTCCTTCTGAAGCTGAAGCGGAGATATATGTTGATAAACTTTATGCAGACAGATTTTTATCGGAATTTCATCGTTATACAGAAGAACTGAAAAAAGAACTTAAAGTAACAGAACCTAATCTTTCTGTTCTTCTTACGGGATGTAAGCCACGCCCTATGATGTTTACAAGAACTTTTACAGAAAAATTCATATTCCTTCTTTACCATTGTCCCAACGGAATAATCAGAATGAACCCCATTATCAGCGGAAATGTTCAGACATCTCTGAACCTCGGTATCCTCTCTCAGAATGATGATACTCTTTCAATGAGATTTTCACTCAGAAGCAGTGTGGCGGCCGAAAAGGAAGAAATCAAGGAAAGACTGAAATCGTTTATGGAATATCTTGGTGCAAAGGCGGAATTTACCGCTGAATATCCTGCATGGGAATACAGAAAAGACTCTGTTTTAAGAGATACTACGATAGAAGCCTATAAGAAAGTATATCGTGAAAGCCCACAGATAATGACTTTACACGCAGGTCTTGAATGTGGTGTATTCGCAGGAAAAAATCCGGAACTTGACTGCATTTCTTTCGGGCCCGACCTTAAAGACGTTCACTCGCCCGATGAATGTATGACAGTTTCGAGTGTTTCAAGAACATGGAGATTCTTACTTGAAATACTAAAACTCAGCACATAAAATTTAAAGGAGTATATTAAAATGATAACAGACGGATTTGTTTATATTGCCGCTTTGATAGGAATCGCAGCGCTACTTATTTATCTTCCTAAGATATGGAAAGGAAAAGCAGCTGATATGTTCTTCAGTTTCGCTCCTCCTGTTGTTCTTATCTACCTCATAATGATGATATTATGCACACTTAAAGTATGGGACCTCGGGGCAACCGCTCCCACATACTCAGCTCTTAAAAACCCGATTCTTTATGCAATGGTTTTCATAATGCTTTTAAGATGCGATATGAAGAAAATCATCAAACTCGGACCTAAGATGCTTATAGGATTTTTCTCAGCAACACTTTCAATCGCACTCGGATTTGTTGTTGCACACGCAATACTCGGAAACCTTCTCGGTGAAAACTCATGGCAGTCACTCGGTGCTCTCTGCGGAAGCTGGATGGGCGGTGGCGGAAATATGCTCGCTGTTCAGGCAGCTCTCGAAGTTTCAGAAGCAGATATGGCTTATGCCGTTGTAATGGACTCTGTATGTGCATCATTCTATGTAATGTTCCTTTTATGGGCTATCGGTCTTTCAAAGGTATTCAACAAATGGACAAAGGCAGATACAAAGGCTATCGACGAAGTTGGCGCTGCTCTTGAAGCAGAAACAAAGGCAAATACAAAGCCTGTAACATATCAGAATATCATCCTCATTCTCGGTATGGGACTTGTTGTTTCAGCACTTTGTCAGTATCTCGGCGGACTTCTCAACGGACTTATCCCCTTCTTTGATAAGGGCACATGGACTGTTCTTATGGTAACTGTTTTAGGAACTGTTCTTGCTGTTACACCCGTTGGAAAACTCAAAGGCATCGAAGAAATCTCAAATGTTATGCTTTATATAACGATCGCTCTCATAGCATCAAGAGCAGACCTTGCCGCTATCGAAAATGCTCACTGGTGGCTCCTCTGCGGTATTATAATCCTTGTTATCCATGTTGGTATAATGATTATTCTCGCTAAGGTTCTTAAACTCGATATCTTTACCTGCTGTGTTGCATCGCTCGCTAACATCGGCGGAACAGCAACTGCTCCCGTTCTCGCAGGAACATACAGCAGTGCACTCGTTCCTGTTGGTATCGTTATGGCTCTCTTAGGATACATCATCGGTACTCCCGGTGGACTTTTAGTTGCAGAACTTATGAAAATATTCTAAGTCAAAAACAAAACAAGCCGTTGTCTTTAAAGGCAACGGCTTTATTTTTATTCTGTGATTTCCTTGTAGAATTCTGAGTAATCTTTTCTTTCATCTTTTGTGAACTTGATTGCCATACGAGGATGCTGATTAAGCTGACCTGTCATAAGGTACTGAAGGTCGTAACCCCATTTACATTGTTCTTTTATTTCAAGCATATAATCTTCAATAAATCTATATACAGGGAATATATTATATTTAGGATTTTTGAGGAAGCCTAAAAGAAGTTCCATAGCGCAGTTACCTGCACCTCTTCCCATTCCGAGATATGTTGCGTCAAGAAGGTCTACCCCATCGCCACAGGCTTCAATTGTGTTGGCAAAAGCAAGTTGCTGATTATTATGTGTATGGATGCCGATTTTCTTATTGTATTTTTCACCGACTTCCATATAATGTTCGGCAACTCTCGCTATCTGTTCAGGACAGAAGGCACCGAAACTGTCAACTATGTAGATACAATCAACGGGAGTCTGACAAACCATATTGATAGCAACATCGATATTTTCTTTCTGTGATGTTGAGATAGCCATAAGGTTGCAGGTTGTTTCATAGCCTTTTTTAGCAGCATCTTCAATCATCTGGATCGCTTCAGGCATCTGATGGATGTATGTTGCAAC
>JAFXHL010000012.1 GCA_017536405.1 Oscillospiraceae bacterium | reverse complement strand
GCCATTGTGTAAAGCCCTTTTTTCTTACCGTTCATAAATACTGCGGCGTTTACAGAGCCTACTGCAAAAACTTCTTTTGATGATGCCTGATGAGAAAGAGTAATAACTTCATCTCTTCCTGCGAAAATAACATCGTGTTCGCCGACGATTGTTCCGCCCCTTATAGAATGCATTCCGATTTCATTCTTTTCGCGCTTTTTACGCTGAGAATGTCTGTCATAGGTATACTGCATTTTATTATCAAGAGTTTCGTTTATCGCATCCGCAAGCATTATTGCAGTTCCGCTGGGAGCATCAATTTTCTGATTATGATGTTTTTCAACGATTTCGATATCAAACTGATTGCCAAGAATAGCGGTTGCCTGTTTAGCGAGCTCTACAAGAAGGTTTATGCCGAGTGACATATTAAATGTAAAGAAAATAGGTATTTGTTCAGAAGAACTCTTTATTTTTGCTATCTGTTCATCAGAATATCCTGTTGTTGCAAGAACAAGGGGAGTTCCTGTTGAAAGAGCATAGCTTATAAGGTTATCAAGAGCTAAGGGATGCGAAAAATCAATTATAACATCAGGCTTTTCAGGGAGTTTTGAAGGATTTGTTACGATAGGAAAATCGGCATAAGTTTCTGTATTTATGTCAATTCCTGCGATAACTTTACAATCTTCTCTTGCAGAAATTACGCTATTTATAACTTTTCCCATTTTTCCGTTAGCGCCACTGATAACGATATTTGTCATTTTAATCATTCCTTACTTAATTAATCCGTTTGCTTTGAGTTCAGCAGAGATTTTTGCAAGATTTGCTTCTGATGTAGGGCAGAGGGGAAGTCTTAATGTATTGCCACAAAGTCCCATAAGTGCCATTGCTTCTTTTACAGGAATGGGGTTTACATCGCAGAAAAGTGCGTTTATTAGACTAAGATACTTAATCTGTAATTTTCCTGCTTCAGCAAAATTATTGTCAAGACAAAGCTGACACATTTCATGTGTCTCCTTGGGCATTACATTGGAAAGTACTGAAATAACACCCTTTCCGCCGATTGACATAACAGGAACAGTCATTCCGTCATCTCCGCTGTAAACATCAAGAGAATCGCCACAAGCTTCGATTATCTTTGCAAAATAATCCATATTTCCGCCTGCTTCCTTGACAGCAACGATATTTTCATGCTTAGCAAGTTCAACAAATGTATCAATAGCGATATTGACACCTGTTCTTCCGGGGATGTTATAAAGCATAACAGGAATGTTTATGGCATCAGCAATAGCTGTAAAATGCTTGATAAGACCTGCCTGTGATGTTTTGTTGTAATAGGGTGAAACAACGAGAACAGCATCAGCACCAAGAAGTTCTGCTTCCTTTGAAAGCTGGATAGCATAAGCTGTATCATTACTTCCTGTTCCTGCGATAACAGGAACTCTCTTGTTTACTCTTTCTACGCAATAACGGATAGATTCTTTATGTTCATCGTCTGTCATTGTAGAAGATTCACCTGTTGTTCCGCAAACAACGATACAATCTGTTCCGTTATCAATCTGAAAATCAATAAGTTTTCCGAATGTTTCAAAATCAATAGAGCCATCAGCGTTCATAGGGGTTACAATAGCAACTCCTGCGCCTGTAAAAATTGTCTTTTTCATAATGTATGTTCCTTTCTGTAAGGATTAGTCAAGATATCCCTTTGCAGCAAGAAGTTCAGCCATAAGAACTCCACCACCTGCGGCACCTCTGAGTGTGTTGTGTGAAAGACATACGAACTTGTAGTCATACTGTGAGTCTTCACGGAGACGACCGATTGAAACGGCCATACCTTTTTCAAGATCTCTGTCAAGCTTAGCCTGAGGACGATTGTCTTCTTCAAAATAGTTAAGGAACTGCTTTGGAGCGAGAGGAAGTTCAAGTTCCTGAGGTTCAGCCTTGAATTCAGCCCAGATTTTCTTGATTTCTTCAATAGAAGGCTTATTTTTGAATGAAACGAATACAGCGGCTGTGTGTCCGTTTGAAACAGGAACTCTGAGGCACTGTGTTGTGATAGCAATGCTGTCTTCGTTTACGATCTTGCCGTCAACAACCTTACCCCATACCTTGAGAGGTTCTTTTTCTGATTTTTCTTCTTCGCCACCGATGAAGGGGATGAGGTTATCAACCATTTCAGGCCATGTTTCGAATGTTTTACCTGCGCCTGAAATAGCCTGATATGTGCATGCGAGAACATTTGTGATACCAAATTTTCTGAGGGGAGTAAGAGCGGGAACATAACTCTGGATTGAGCAGTTTGATTTAACTGCGATAAATCCACGCTTTGTTCCAAGACGCTTTCTCTGTGATTCGATAACAACAGCGTGATCTGCGTTGATTTCGGGAACGATCATAGGAACGTCATCTACGCCGCGGTTAGCTGAGTTATTTGAGATAACAGGACATTCAGCCTTGGCATATGCTTCTTCGAGAGCCTTGATTTCATCCTTTTTCATATCAACTGCGCAGAAAACAAAGTCAACCTGTGATGTGATTTCTGCGATATCTGCTGTTGCATCATAAATAACGAGATTCTTCATTGATTCAGGCATGGGAACATCCATAGCCCAACGATTTCCGACAGCTTCTTCATATGTTTTACCCTTTGAACGAGGGCTCGCTGCGAGAACCTTGACTTTGAACCAGGGATGGTTTTCGAGGAGTGTAGCAAAACGCTGACCTACCATACCTGTTGCACCGATGATACCTACATTGAACTGTTTCATAAAAATTTCTCCTTTAAAATACTTTTATTTTATTTCGTTTACAAAAATAAAAAAACCGATTGAAAATCGGTTCATCATACTGTATAATAGAAAAGTCGGCATATTGAAATATTAAAAATAAATAAATTAAATGCCGATAGCTCTCCATCATAGAATATGATGACAATCGTATATCTGTTTGATACACGATCAGGGCTAAGATGCCAGACTTAAACCCTTCGGCAGAATTGCCTTTCCCGTTCAGCTTTATGGCGAGTCGGCACTCTTGCTGAGGGTACTCATCGCATCTGCGACCTCTATCCGTCTATATATTGTACCACTTTCGTGATACTATGTCAATATAATTTTTATTTTTTCAGGAGAATTTTATGTATAAAACATCGGATTTTTTCTACAATTTGCCCGAAGAGCTTATAGCTCAGACTCCCGTTGAACCAAGAAACTCATCAAGACTCTTAAAAGTGTCAAGAGAAACGGGGGAAATAAAACACGACCATTTCTATAATTTATGCGATTATCTGAAAAAAGGTGACTTACTTGTTCTTAACGATAGTCGTGTTCTCCCCGCAAGACTTTACGGGGTAAAATGTGATAATAATACATTTATCGAATTCCTTTTACTCGAACAGAAGGGAAATATGACCTGGGATATCATCTGTCGACCTGCTAAAAAGGCTAAAATCGGAACAGAATTTTCTTTCGGTGATGGAAAACTTATCGCAAAAGTTATAGCGACCGGTGAGGATGGCAACAGAACCGTTGAATTCAGATGCGACGGAAACTTTTTTGCTACACTTGACGAGATAGGTCAGATGCCTTTGCCACCTTATATAAAAGAAAAGCTTGAAGACAAAGAAAGATATCAGACTGTTTATTCAAGAGAAGTGGGTTCGGCAGCGGCACCTACCGCAGGGCTTCATTTTACTCCGGAACAGCTTGAACAGATAAAATCTATGGGTGTAAATATAGCTTATGTTACTTTGCACGTTGGTTTAGGCACATTCAGACCTGTAAAGGTTGATAGCATTACGGAACATCATATGCATTCTGAACACTACTATATGCCCGCAGAAACATCTACTCTTATTGCAGATGCGAAGAAAAACGGAAACAGAGTTATTTCTGTCGGAACAACATCATGCAGGACACTTGAAAGTGTCGCTGAATTTTTCGGCGAAATTGAAGCGGGTAAGGAATATGACGGATATACAGATATTTTTATATATCCACCACACGAATTCAAGGTTATAGATGGACTCATTACAAATTTCCATCTTCCTGAAAGTACACTTATTATGCTTGTTTCTGCATTTTTGGGGTATGAAAATACAATGAATGCCTATAAGATCGCCGTTGAAGAAAAATACAGATTTTTCAGTTTCGGCGACAGCATGGCTATTCTTTAGGAGGAAATATGGAATTATCAGCATTTTTGAAGAGTGTTATAGATGCCGATGATGCTCCTGTTGTAATCTGCGATATAAATCACGACATTGTTTATATGAATCCATCATCAATTAAAAAGTATGGCGGAAGAGACATTACTGGAAAATCAATATTTGATTGTCATAACGGCGAATCGGTTGAAAAAATCAAGAAGGTTGTAGATTGGTTCAAATCGTCTGAAAACAACAATAAGGTGTTTACATATCATAACGATGAACAGAACAAAGATGTTTATATGATTGCTTTGCGGGATGAAAACAAAGAACTTATCGGTTATTACGAAAAACACGAATTCAGAAACAATGAAACAGAAAAACTTTATAATATAGACTAAGGAGAAATTATGTTTACTTTACTCAAACAGGAAAACAGAGCAAGACGAGGAACAGTAGAAACAGTTCACGGAACATTTCAAACCCCTTGTTTTATGAATGTTGGTACATCGGCAGCAATAAAGGGAGGGATTTCATCTCTTGACCTCGTTGACCTTAAATGTCAGGTTGAACTCTGTAATACCTATCATCTTCATGTAAGACCATCAGATAAACTTATAAGAGAAATGGGTGGTCTTCATAAATTTATGCATTGGGACAGACCCATCCTCACCGACAGTGGCGGATTTCAGGTATTCTCACTTTCGAAACTCCGACGCATAAAAGAAGAAGGTGTTTATTTCAATTCTCACGTTGATGGCAAAAAGATATTTATGGGGCCTGAAGAAAGTATGCAGATTCAATCGAATTTAGGTTCTACCATTGCTATGGCATTCGATGAGTGTGTTGAAAATCCTGCTACGCATCAGTATAGTCAGAAATCATGTGAGAGAACAACAAGATGGCTTTACAGATGCAAAGATGAAATGGAAAGGCTTAATGCTTTACATGATACAATCAACAAAAAACAGATGCTTTTCGGAATAAACCAGGGTTGCACTTTTGAGGACCTCAGAATAAAGCATATGGAAGAAATCATAAAGCTCGACCTTGATGGATATGCAATAGGTGGACTTGCTGTCGGTGAAGCTACAGAAGATATGTATCGCATTATTGATGCTGTTGAACCGATTATGCCTAAAAACAAACCTCGTTATCTTATGGGTGTAGGCACTCCTTCAAACATAATTGAGGCTGTTGCAAGAGGTGTTGATATGTTTGACTGTGTAATGCCGAGCCGTGATGCAAGACACGGAACTATTTTCACATGGAGCGGAGTTATGCACATAACAAACAATAAATTTTCCTATGACGAAAGACCGCTTGATGTTGACTGTGATTGTCCTGCTTGCAGAAACTTCTCAAGAGCATATATAAGACATCTTTTCAAAGCAAATGAACAACTCGGCGGAAGACTTGCTGTTATGCATAATCTTTATTTCTATAATACTCTTATGGAAAAGATAAGAGATGCTCTTGATAACGGAACATTTGCTGAATTCAGAGCAAAATATTCTGAACTTCTCGTTACTAAATACCAGGGTTAAGGAACTTTTATACTATGAAAAAACTTGCAATTTTTGATCTTGACGGAACTCTTTTATACTCTCTCGAGGACCTTGCCGATGCTACAAATTATGCTCTTCGTAAGAATGGTTTGCCGATTCAGGAGCTTGATAAATACAAATATTTTGTAGGAAATGGCGTTTTCAAGCTCATAGAAAGAGCATTACCCGAAGAATTCAAAAAGAATGAAGCTGTTTTCAACGCTGTTCTTTCAGATTTCAGAACTTATTATGGTGAACACAGCGAAGATAAATCGAAACTTTATGACGGAATTGAAGAAACCGTAAATAAACTTCACGAAATGGGAGTTTTGCTTGCTGTTGCATCAAATAAACCCGATGAATTCACAAAAGTTCTTGTTTCAAGGCTTTTCGGAGATTTATTCGATTACGCACAGGGTAGTCTTCCTGAAATTCCTACAAAACCGTCGCCTGATATTGCTTTTATGATTCTCGAAAAATTCGGTGTTTCGGCTGATGACGCTGTTTTTATAGGGGATACGAATGTTGATATAAATACAGGAAAGGCAGCAGGAATAGAAACGATAGGCTGTTTATGGGGATACAGAACTTTTGAAGAACTGAAAGAAGCCGGCGCGGATTACATTATAGAAAAGCCTATGGATATTGTAGAGATAATATAGAAAAATTGCGAAAATTTGAAGTTTACAGGAGGAATGTTATGGATATCAGTGAAATTGAAAAATTTATAAAGAAGCAAAAAGTTGCTTTTATCTCTTCTGTTGATGAAGATGGATTTCCGAATGTAAAAGCTATGCTCAGACCGAGAAAAATCAATGGTTTAAAACAGTTCTATTTTTCAACAAACACATCCTCAATAAGAGTTAAACAATATCTGAATAACCCGAGTGCAAGTATTTATTTCTATCATAAGGGACTGATAAAATATACCGGAGTTATGTTAAAAGGTAAGATGGAAGTCTTGACCGATCAGGAAACTAAAGATATGATCTGGCGTAAAGGCGACACTATTTTTTATAAAGGTGGAGTTACTGACCCTGACTATTGTGTTTTGAGATTTAACGCAGAAAATGGAAGATATTATTGCGATTTGAAAACAGAAAGTTTTTTAATTGAGTAGTATAGAATTTAAATTGTTATTTTTGCAAATAAAGAATAAAAAAGACCTGAAAGTTATTTCAGGTCTTTTTTATATCACTTTTAAAGACAAAGTATCATATAATTTAAAAGGTGATATTATGAAAAATAATTTTTCGAAAAAAGGAAGTGTAATTACATACTGCGTATATCTTGGAATAGTTTTTATTTCTGTTATACTATCCCTTAATTCTGCCGCAAACAATATGGTCAGGGAAATAGCGACATCAGAGGCGAAAAAGACTGCTGCTGTTGCTATTTCAGAAGCTATTGAATATTCTATGGAAAACTCACAGTATCCTGTTTCATCTGCGACTGTTGTAAAATATTCCGATTCGGGAGAAATAACATCAATAGGTGAAAACACATACATCCTCAATGATATTCAATCTGAAATAAGTAGAACTCTTAACGAAAACCTCGGAAAAAATCTTGAAAATGCCAAAATAAAAATACCTATCGGGAATTTCAGCGGACTTATTTTTCTTTCAGGCAAAGGAAAAGAAATTGATTTTGACCTTAAATACAGTGGTAATGCAATAGCGGATGTAAAGAGCGATTTTGTTTCTGCCGGAATAAATCAGACACTACATGAAATAAAGATAACAATAAATGCAGAAGTAACGGTTTTAATTCCGTTTGAATCGGTAAAGGTCGATGTAAGCGAAACTTATATTATTTATGACACTATGATAATAGGGGAAGTCCCTGAATTTTATACTGATATTTATTGACTTATTGCCTTATAAATGATATAATTTTAAAGTATATAAATATATTCTGATAAGGTAGGTTGATAATAATGAAAGTTACTCTTATAGCACATTCTCCCGAACCTGAAAAGGTTATTGCTGCTGCGGCAAAATTATGCTATTCTGCGAGTGATATCGATAATTTACTTGATAATCTTACTCCCGAAAAAACAACATCTTTTGTTGAAATGCTTTCAAATATCGGCCACGAAAGTCCTATTGAACACGCAAGTTTTACCTTTGGTATCGAAGGTGTTTCAAGAGCATTGCTTGCTCAGATAACAAGACATCGTCTTGCATCGTTCTCTGTGCAGAGTCAGAGATATGTAAAGAATAAAAACTTTACATTTGTTACTCCGCCCGAAATAGAGAATAATCCTGAAGCGAAGGAATTATTCTTGAAATCAATGAATGATTCTATTACTGCATATAATAACATAGCAGATATTTTAGAGAAAAAGTATTTTGCTGAATATACAAACGATGGTATGGATGAAAAATCCGCAAAGACAAAGGCTGAGAAAAAGGCTATTGAAGATGCGAGATTTGTTCTTCCTAATGCTGCTGAAACCAAAATGGTTGTAACTATGAATGCAAGATCGTTACATAATTTCTTCCGTCTTCGCTGCTGCAACAGAGCACAGTGGGAGATAAAGGCTGTTGCTGACGAAATGTTAAGACTTTGCTGTGAAGTTGCACCTACATTATTCAAGAACGCAGGCCCTTCATGTGCTACGGGTGCTTGTTCCGAAGGAAAAATGTCATGCATGAAAATGAAAGAAATGAAAGAATTTTATAAGGAGCTTAAAAATGGGAAAACTGATAGTAATTGACGGTCTTGACGGAAGTGGGAAGACAACTCAGTTTGAATTGATACAGAAAATACTCTCCGACCGCGGAATAACTGTTAAAGCAATAAGTTTTCCTGAATATGACAAGCCTTCTTCTACTCTTGTTAAAATGTATCTCGGCGGAGAATTTTCAAAAAATGCAGAAGATGTAAATGCTTATGCATCATCAAGTTTCTATGCTGTTGACAGATATGCAAGTTATAAACTTTATTGGGAAAAAGATTATCTTGATGATAAACTCATACTTGCAAGCAGATATGTAAGCTCTAATGCTATTCATCAGATGGTTAAGCTTCCTGAAGAAGAATGGGAAAAATATCTTGAGTGGCTTATTGATTATGAGCATATTAAAATGGATATTCCGAAAGCGGACAAGGTTATTTTCCTTGATATGCCGATTGAAATATCTCAGAAACTTTTATCATATAGATATAACGGCGATGAAAATAAGAAGGATATTCATGAATCAAATGTAGAATATCTTTACAGATGCAGAAAATCTGCGTTATTTGCTGCAGAAAAATTAGGATGGTATGTTGTAACTTGTAATGACGGAGAAAATCCTTTGCCGACAGAAGAAATTTCAAACAAGATAATGAAAATTATAGATGAGGTAATTTAGATGCTCGAATTCAGAAACATTCAGCTTTCTGACAAGGAATGGATAGATAAATCTCTTGAAATGTCTGATTTCAGAGGGTGTGAATACAGTTTCGCAAACAATATTGCCTGGAGAAGACTTGGAAATGCTAAAATAAGCAGATTTGAAGATTTTTATATCTGTGCGTCTTTTCTTGAAGAAACGCCTGCTTTCTTTTTTCCTGCCGGAAAAGGAGATTACAGAAAGCTTTTTCACGAGTTCTATGAATTCTCATCATCAATGGACAAACCTCTTATTATCCAATCTGTAAGCAGAGAAAACATAGAAATGTTCAGAGAGTTTTATGGAGATTGTTTTGAAATAGAAAGTGATGAAGGCGGATATGATTACATCTATAATGCAGATGATCTTATAAATTTAAGGGGGAAAAAATATCATTCAAAAAGAAATCACCTCGCAAGATTCAACGAAAATAACTGGAGTTATGAGGAAATTTCAGATAAAAATATGGACGAATGCATAGAACTCAGTGTTAATCTTTATAACGATAAAATGGGTTATACAAATCGTTCGAGTGTTTTGGAACAACTTGCTATCCACACTTTTTTTGATAACTTTGATTATCTTGGTTTAAAGGGTGGAGTTATAAGAATAGACGGTAATGTTGTTGCTTTCTGTATCGGTGAGAAGATAAATTCTGATACTATGTGTATTCATATAGAAAAGGCCTTGCCTGCTATTCAGGGAGCGTATACAGCGATAAATAATGAATTCGCCAAACACGAAGCAAAAGACTGCAGATATATAAACAGGGAGGAAGACCTTGGAATCGAAGGACTCAGGAAGGCGAAAAAATCCTATCATCCTTGTTTTCTTTTAGAAAAACACAAAATTACTTTCAATAAGGAGGCAAAATTATGATTTATGCTTTTCTTGCAAACGGATTTGAAGAAACAGAGGCTATAGTGCCTATTGATTTAATCAGAAGATGTGAAAAGGACCTTGTTACAGTAGGCGTTGGCGGACAGATTATCAAAGGTTCACACGGTATACCTGTTTTTGCTGATATTGAGGAAAGGGAAATTGTTCTTGATGAAAATCTTGAAATGATTATTCTTCCCGGTGGTATGCCAGGCACTATAAACCTTGAAAAATCAGAATATGTTCAGAAAGCAGTTGATTTCTGCGTTGAAAATAATATCCCGATAGCATCAATCTGTGGAGCACCCTCTATTTTAGGACATAAAGGCATTCTTGACGGAAAGAAGGCTTGTTGCTATACAGGATATGACACACAACTCGGCGATGCAATCTATGATGCTGATGCCAAAGTTTGCGTTGATGGCAATTTTATTACTGCAAGAGGCGCGGGCGTTGCACTTGAATTCGGACTTGCTCTGGTAGAAAAGCTCATTTCAAAAGAACGTTGTGAAATTCTCAAAGCATCATTATTATGTTAAGTATAAAAGAATATAAAGCCGAAAAAAGAGCGTTTTATAAGGGTTTAAGAAAGTCGATGAACCAGGAAACGAAAAAATCGGCTGACAGACAGATTTTTGAAAAACTTATAAGTTTTCCTGAATTCAAAAATTCAGAACTGATCCTTACATATGTTTCTGTAAACGACGAAACAGATACTCTTTCTCTTATAAAATATTGTTTTGAGAATAATAAGAGAGTAGCGGTTCCTAAATGTCTTGACAAAAACGGAAATATGGAGTTTTTTGAGATAAAATCCTTTGATGATCTTATCTCTTCGTATTTCGGATTGATGGAACCTTCTGAAAACTGCCCTGTAATAACCATGTTTGACAATTCTTTATGTATTGTTCCTGCATTTTCTTACGATATAAAAGGTTATAGAATAGGATATGGCGGAGGGTTTTATGACAGATTTCTTTCAAAACATAATGTTTTTAAAGCAGGAATCTGTTATGATGAATCTATTGAAACAAATCATCTTCACGATGAATTTGATATAAGTGTTGACGTAGTGATTACCGAGAAACAAATAATTTCTTTGGAGGACAAAAATGAACGAAAACGAACTTAATCAGATACTTAATCCTGATGATAATGAAAAAGATACTTCAAACGAAGAACTTTTTGAAATTATAAAGAATGCAAAGGATAAGGTTGATAGTCAGAAA
Source organism: Oscillospiraceae bacterium (assembly GCA_017536405.1). Lineage (GTDB taxonomy): Bacteria > Bacillota > Clostridia > Oscillospirales > Ruminococcaceae > RGIG4131. Next base: position 6,735 of record JAFXHL010000012.1, on the reverse strand, counting down.
AAAGCAACTATCTCTGAAAATCAGCAGAAGAAAAGCGCTCCTTCAGGTTCTAAGAAGAAACGCAGAAGAAAAAAGAAGAGAAATACAGGAAAAATAGCATTCAGACTTATTATTTTCTGTGTTATCATAATTATCGCTTGTATCTGTGCGTTTTTCCTTATAAATATCGGTATGGAAGTTACAGGTCTCGGAAGACATGATGATACTGAACTTACGATTGAAATTCCTAAAGGTGCAACTTCTGAAGATATTGCCAATATCCTTGTTGATAATGAAATAATCAACAATCCTATCGCTTTCAGAGTTTTATCAAACAAACAGAATGCAAATTCATATAAAGCAGGAAAGCATAAGGTTACTGCAAATATGTCTTATTCTGACCTTATTGATGTTTTACAGCAGGATCCCATTCAGGAAAAAATATCGGTTGATGTTACTTTCCCTGAAGGATATACACTTGACCAATGTGCTGCTGTTCTTGAAGAAGCAGGGGTATGCCGTGCTGATGAATTTATAGAAGCATTCAACAACGCTGATTTCGGATATAACTTTGAAAAGAAGGTAGAAGACAAGGAAACAAAATACTACAAGATGGAAGGTTATTGTTTCCCTGATACCTACACATTCTTCAAGGATTCAGAACCTGAAGTTGTCTGCAAGAAGATTTATGCTAATTTTGCAGAAAAGGTGAATGCCAATATGCTTGGAAGAATGGAAGATTTAGGTCTTACTCTTGACGAAACTCTCGCACTTGCGTCGATAGTTCAGGCAGAAGCGCCTACTTCAAATCAGATGAAACTTGTATCATCTGTTTTCTGGAACAGACTTAACGACAAGGAAACATTCCCGAGACTTGAATCAGACCCCACAAAGAAATACGCAGCGCTTTCAGGCATCGAACTTTATGACACATATAAGAGCGAAGGAGTACCTCCCGGAGCAATATGCAATCCCGGTGCTGACGCTATAAATGCTGTTCTTTATCCTGAAGAAACAGAATATTATTTCTTCTGTTCAAATCTTACTACACAGGAATTCTATTACGCAAAAACACTTAAACAACACGAAAAAAATCTTGCTGAAGCAGGACTTATTTAAGCGAGGGATAATTTTTGTTTGATTTTAACCGATTGGAACTTCTTTCTCCCGTTGGAGACTATGAAAGACTTATAGCAGCTGTTAACTATGGCGCTGACGCTGTTTATCTCGGCGGTCTTTTGTTCGGGATGAGAGCTGCTCCTCAGAATTTCACATTTGAACAACTTAAAAGCGGGGTAGAATTCGCTCATAAAAACGGGGTAAAGGTTTATCTTACCTGCAACACCTTGCCTCGAAATAATGAAATAATTCATTTTGAAGAATTTATAAAAAATGCATCTGATGCTGGCGTTGACGCTGTTATTGCAACAGATATAGGTTTGCTTTCGCTTATAAAGAAATATACTCCTGATATGGAAATACATATTTCCACGCAGGCGGGAATTGTAAATTTTGTTACAGCAAATGAGTTCTATAATATGGGTGCTAAAAGAGTAGTTCTTGCCCGTGAACTTTCTTTGGATGAAATAGCCGAAATAAGAGCAAAAACTCCGAAAGAACTTGATATTGAGGCTTTTGTTCATGGAGCTATGTGTGTTTCATTCTCAGGAAGATGTCTGCTTTCTGCTTATATGGTCGATAGAGACGCTAATCGCGGCGCTTGTGCACAACCTTGCAGATGGGGATATCATCTTATGGAAGAAAAGCGCCCAAACGAATTTTTCCCTGTTTATGAAGATGAAAAGGGAACATATATTCTTAATGCAAAAGACCTCTGTATGATAGATCATCTTGACAAGCTTGCCGAAGCAGGAATTACAAGCTTTAAGATAGAGGGGAGAGCTAAATCCGCTTATTATGTTTCTGTTGTAACAAATGCTTACCGAATGGCGCTTGACTATCTCAAAGACCACAAAGATAACTTTGATTTGCCTGATTATATCAGAGATGAAGTTTTCAAAGTAAGTCACAGAAGCTATTGCACAGGATTTTTCTTCGGTCATCCTAAAGATTGTCAGTATTACGAAAATAGCGGATATATCCGTGAATATGACGTAGTTGCGGTAATCGACGAGTGTAAAGATGGATACCTTTACTGTTCTCAGAGGAATAAATTCTCGTTAGGAGATACTGTTGAAATACTTTCTCCGTTACAGAAACCTTATGAAATAAAGATTACTGAAATACTTGATGAAAAAGGTGAAAAATTAGAAAACGCCTGTCATGCTGAAATGAAATTCAAGATCCCTTGTGATAAAATTTTCACAAATAATTCTATTATAAGGATGAAAAAATAAATTAAACCCGAAGAAGAATTTAATCTTCCTCGGGTTTTTTATTCATTATAACTCTTGATAATGGTGAACTTTCTGCAGCTTGTTTAAGATTTTCATCAGAAATATGAGTATAAATTTCTGTTGTAGCAATACTTTCATGACCTAATAAATCCTTTAAAACAAGCGTATCTACGCCGTTTCTATACATAAGTGTTGCTGCTGTATGACGGAGTTTATGGGTTGAAAGACCTTGTCCGTCAAGTCCTGATGCTTTTAATGTATCTTCAACTATCTGCTGAACTCTTCGTTTGCTTATTCTTTTACCGTTTCTGCTTATAAATAAGGCATTTGGCTCATTCTGAGGCTGTTCACGTGAATTTATATACTTTTTAAGAGCGTCGATACAGGCATCGTTAAGATAAATCATTCTTTCTTTATTGCCTTTACCTAATAATTTAAGTGTACGGTCTTTAAAATTGATACTCTGTATATTCATTCCGACAAGTTCGCTTAAACGCATTCCACAATTAAGAAAAAGTGTTATAATGCAATAATCTCGTTCTGAATTATCACCGGATGATGAATTTTTGAGCATTTCAAGAGATTGTTCTAAAGTAAGAAAATGCGGTAATCTTTTCTTTAAAGATGGCATTTCAAGGTCTTTAACAGGATTTTTCTTTATATAAGATGTTTTTGTAGTAAGATACTTGAACAGACTTCTGAGTGCTGAGGCCTTGCGAGCGCGGGTTACAGAAGAGTTTTCACGGTCTTTAGAAACATAATTCAGAAATCCGTATATATCTGTAAGAGAAAGATTATCAAGTGTTTCAATAGGAATATCTGAAATAATTATATCTTCAAACAATGTATCTGAAGGAACAGATAGTTTTGCCATTTTAATATATTTGAGAAATAAACAGATATCACCGTAATATGCCTGAACTGTGCGTTCTGAAGAACCTTTGATTACTCTTAAATAAGTAACATATTCATTTATATAATAAGGACATTCAATAGATATATTGTTTATATTAGACATAATTTTTCCTCCCCTCAATTGCACTAAACTTTTATTTAGTGCAATTCATAGTAATTCATTTTAGGGAATTCCCCGTAGTTTCAGGATTATATGAATTGCACGAAATTTTTATTATTGCGAAATTACTATTTTTTTAATAAACAGTTCAGATTCATCACCCCCGAAAAAGTTATCTACAAATCTTTTCAAAGCAAAGCGATTATCAAAACTGTTCATATAGATGTTTTTATAATACAAATCGTAACGATATTTAAAGCCTGTGCGTATAGGCTCAGTATCTATACCACAATTATAACATAAAAGTTCAAGTAATTCAATGATATATTGATTTTCTAAAAGAAGAAATCAAAAAAGTTGAAATAGTGCTTGTAAAACTTAAAGAGCAAAAAATATAAATAAAAAAAGTGCTACTGTACGAGAGTAGCACTAAAGACGAAAACTAAACCTATACCGCTTTTCTTCTATTTTATCAAATAAAAACACAAATGTCAAGAGGTTTTCAAAATGAAATTTATTGTTTTAAACGCATTTCTCCTGAGGAAATTATATATCATAATATCAGTAATGTCAACAATTAATTGCACATAATTTTTATTATTGCGAAATTCCCTGATTTATAATAAAAGTCGGCTATAAAAAACCGACTTTTATCTTTATTTAAGTTCAACTATTGTTACGCCGTCTTCACCTTCGCCATAGATACCTAATCTGAAGGTTTTTACTGAAGAATTCGATTTAAGTTCTTTATGAACAGCGTTTCTGAGTATACCTGTCCCCTTGCCGTGAATAACAGTAACCATTTTAACGCCTGACATTACGGCACTATCGATAAATCTCTGAACTTCAAATACACCTTCATCAGCGGCTTGTCCTCTGATATCAAGTTCGAGTTCAACTTTTCGGGTAACTTTACTCTGTATTCCCTTTTTAGAAACGCCCTTAGACTTGTTCTGTGCAGGTTTCTGTGCTTCAACAAGACGGAGTTTTGAGATATTTACCTTTGTTTTCATTATACCCGTCTGAACGAATACATTTCCGCTGCCATCAACTTCCCCTGCTACAATACCGTTTTTATCGATATCTGTGATATAAACTGTATCTCCCCTCTTTAAAGGACGAGGAAGTTTATAATCATCTGTCTTCTTGACAACAGGATTTGCCTGTTTATACATATCATTAAGGGCAGATTTTGCTTTTGACTTTGCATCAACTGTAAGTGCTGAAAAATTGGATTTATCCTTTTGTTTCCTGATTTCAGCGAGTTCATCGAGAAGTTCATCAGAACGCTCCTGAACATTTTCAACTATGTGCATAGCCTTGATTCTTGCGTTTTCAAGCTCTTTTTCATAGTTATCGTCAATGAGTTTCTGCTTTTCGTTGATTTCCTTTGTCTTGATTTCAAGCTCTTCTCTGAGCTTTTCTGCCTTTTCGTTATTCGATTCAAGTTCGGAACGAAGCTTTTCGAGATTTTCAAAAATATTCTCAAATCTCTTATTTTCCTCGGTAACAAGTGATTTAGCGTATTCAATTATATCATCGGGAATACCAAGTTTTGAAGAAATCGCAAATGCATTCGATTTTCCGGGAGAACCTATAATAAGTTTATAGGTAGGTCTTAATGTTGAAATATCAAATTCGCAACTTGCATTTTCTACATTCGGAGTATCAAGTGCATAAAGCTTTATATCCTGATAATGTGTTGTAACCATTAATTTTGTGCCTTTATTCTTGAGGCTTTCAATTATAGATACAGCAAGTGCTGAACCTTCGACAGGGTCTGTTCCTGAGCCTAATTCGTCAAGAAGAACGAGAGTATCTTTATCAGATTTTTTGAGTATATCAGCAACTCTGTTCATATGGGATGAGAATGTAGAAAGGCTTTGTTCTATACTTTGTTCATCACCTATATCAACAAGAACATCCTTAAAAACAGTTATAACACTTCCCTCTTCGGCAGGAATCATAAGTCCGCACATAGTCATAAGTGTTAAAAGACCTACTGTTTTGAGAGAAACTGTCTTACCGCCTGTATTAGGACCTGTTATTATAAGAACATTATAATCTTCGCCAAGAGATAACGAAATAGGAACAACTTTATTCTTATCTATAAGAGGATGCCTTGCTTTTTTGAGAATAACCTTTCCGCTATCTGTTATACTCGCAACAGAACCTCTCATTTCTATTCCTAAATCGGCCTTTGAGAAATAGAGGTTAAGTTCTGCGATATAAGACATATTTCTTATAAGTTGTTCTGCAAAAGCACCACATTCGGCGGATATTTCTTTTATAATGCGTTCTATTTCTTCCTGTTCAAGTGCTTTTAAAACGCGTATATTATTGTTTTCCTCGACAACAGCCATAGGTTCGATGAAAAGTGTTGAACCGCTTGAAGAAACATCGTGAACAAGACCTTCAACGTTATTTTTATGCTCAGCTTTAACAGGAAGAACATATCTGCCGTCACGGATGGTAACTATATTCTCCTGAAGGCTTTTCTGAACACTTGAAGATTTTATCATCTTATCAAGATGCTCTCTTACTTTCATACCCGAACGGATGATTTTTTTTCTGATTTTTTCAAGTTCGTCGCTTGCTGTATCAGCAAGTTCTTCTTCGGATAAAACTGAAAGTTCTATTCTTTTTTCGAGGCTTTTATTCGGAACAACCGAACTGAAAAGATAACTGAGTGTATTTTCTGTTTCAGAACACTGAGAATACCATTCAGAAATCTCTCTGCACTGCATAAGAAGATATCTGACATCAAGCATTTCTTTTAAAGAAAGCTTACCGTCAGAAGATGCTCTGTTAAGACAATCGGAAATATCCTTGAAGTTATAGAAAGGCGGATTTCCGAATTTGCAGGAGAGTTCATAAGCGTCCGATGTTTTTGAAAGCTCTTTCTTTACTGTTTCAAAATCAGATGATGGTTTTATAGAAAGCGCTTTTTCTTTTGTTATAGGATTAGATGCTTTTTCTGAAAGCATTGCAAGAATTTTATGTAATTCAAGGGTTTTATGATTACTGTTCATTAAAAGTATTCTCCAATTCCTTGTAAAAATCAAGTGTCTTAAAATGTCTTTCTGTATGAGAAAGAAGATAATTTTCTGTAATATAAGAAAGGGTCTGCTGTGCTTCTTCTGATAACTTAAAAGACCATAATTTTTCTATATCCGTAAGGCAGATATATCTTATTGCATGAAGAACAGAACTGTTTATCGCAACAGCATCCCCTGCCCTGTTATAACAGTTTTCACAGAATATAGTTCCCTTTCTGATTTTAAAGTACATCATAGGTGTCTGATAACAAAGGCAGGAATGACAAGCGAGTATATCAGGCATCATTCCTATATCTGACATAAGCCTTAATTCAAATACAGATTT
>JAFXHL010000108.1 GCA_017536405.1 Oscillospiraceae bacterium | reverse complement strand
TCCCCGCCCATTCCTGCTATGACAACATCCGTTATACCATCGGGAGAGATATTATCAAGTCCATCGGATTTTATGACTTCTGCCTTATCGGAAAGATTATTTTTTTCGATAGTTGTTCTTGCAGATAAAAGAGGACCATCCGCTATATCACAAGCTATTGCAGAAACAGATTTTCCACTCATAAGAAGATGCGCAACAAGATATGCGTGGTCTGTTCCGACATCGCAGACTATTCCGCCTTCTGTAACAAACTTTGCACAAAGAGACAATCTTTCATCAAGCATAAAAATCCCCCAGAAATACAGAATAAGGGCGCACTCCCCTAAAGGAGACGCCCTTTAAGACTTTTTTACTTATCAGCTAAAAATGCGTTGATTTTAGCAACGAGTTCATCTGCGTCTACACCATGAACTTCACAAGCCTGTGCTATTGATTCGCCTCTCGCTGAGGGGCAACCGAGACAATGCATACCCATTTCAAGAAAGAAAGGTGCTGTATCTGTATTCATATCAAGAACATCGCCTATGATTGAATCTTTTGTTATCTGTGCCATTTTAATATTCCTCCGTTCGAAAAATTTCAACAAGAATATTATACCACAATATATATATTTATGCAAGCAAAAAATATCCCGCATCGTAAGACGCGGGATACTGAAAATTCAGGAAATTAGCCCTGTTCTTTCTGCTTAGCAAAACATTCGCTGCAGTATACAGGTCTGTCTTCACGGGGCTTGAAAGGAACCTTAGCTTCAGCGCCGCAAGCAGCACATGTTGCTGTGAACATTTCTCTTTCTCCCTTAGCAGCGTTCTTTCTTGCGTCACGGCAAGCCTTACATCTCTGGGGTTCGTTTACAAAGCCTTTTTCTGCATAAAATTCCTGTTCGCCTGCTGTGAACACGAATTCGTTGCCGCATTCTTTGCATACAAGTGTCTTGTCTTCGTACATAGTGTTTCCCTCACTTAAAATATTTTTTGCCTCAGACGGACTTGCACCGACACCTTTGATGTAAAAAAACAACAACGCTCTGCAATTAAGCTATTAGGCCATATAAAACAGCCGAAGCTGTTTGTTTATTATAAATTTTCGTTATGAAACGCAAGACGGAGTTTTTTTCTGACTCTCTGAAGTGCGTTATCAACGGCTTTCGGGGATACCCCTATCGTTTTTGCTATGTTTTCATACGACTCGCCTTTAAGAAAAAGTTTGAAAACCTTTCTCTCCTTATCGGAAAAGTTTTCTTTCATTATCCTTGAAACTTCTTCTGAAAGAAGCTTTGAGAAAAAGATGCTTTCGGGAGTATTGTTGTCAGGCTCAGAATCAGACTGTTCATCAAATACTTCGTTTTCTTTTTTAGGCAATGCAGACACCATTTTATTGAAAATGCATCTGTTTGCATAGGTTGAAAAAGAAACATTCTTATCGGGATTAAACGCTCTGACTGCACTTATGAGACCTAAAAAACCCTCCTGCATCATATCTTCACGTTCCGAAAAATCCACATACATAGCAGATGCCTTTGCTTTAACAACATAAGCATATCTTGAAACTATAACAGGGATTAAATCTTCTCCCTCACGGCAAAGGGCGACAAGCTGTTCATCCGTCATTGACGAAAATTTATCTCCTTCTACGGAATTACGCTGCATAATACACCCCTTAATGATACTGAAAACATATCTTCACATTCTTTATCTTATCAGTTGTACATAAATTTGTCAAGAATTATTAAAAATAATTTCTATTTTGGACAAAAAACGAACACCAAATATATCCAATTACTACAAAACAAGGTTATAAACGAATACAGCCAATGCAATATTGCAAAGGCTGTATTTAAAATTATTCGCAATATTCTTTTCTGCCTTCAGAGAATATATCTCCCCCGTGGCAATCGTTAGCGACAATAAGTGGAAAATCACATATCGTCAGTTTTTTTACAGATTCACAACCAAGGTCATGAAAAGCGATAACATCGCAGGATTTTATACAATCCGCCGCCAGAGCACCGGCACCGCCTATCGCACAGAAATAAACTGCTTTATTTCTGACAACGGCATTACGAACTTCTTCTGAACGTTCGCCCTTTCCTATCATAGCAAGAAGACCCATGTCAAGAAGTTTTGGCGCAAACTTATCCATTCTGCCTGATGTTGTCGGCCCGCAGGAACCTATTGCCTTCCCTTCAGGCGCTGGAGTAGGACCTGCATAATAAACGACAGAGCCTTTTATATCAACGGGAAGAGGCTTATTTTCTTCAATAAGAGAGAAGAAACGTTTATGCGCAGCATCCCTCGCGGTAAAAATCTCACCGCTGAGAAGGACTTTATCGCCTATTCTGAGCTTTTCGGTATAATCAGAAAGTTGTGAAACCGCAATTTTATAGGTTGACATCAATTAGCCTTCCTTTTTAGCCTCAGCTTCAACTGCGTTGAGAAGGTCACTGAAATCGCCCATGCTTACAGAAGCCTTCTTGGGAGGTTCTTTAGCGGGTGCTTCCTTAGGAACTGATGAGTATGACTTTACTGCTGAAGTAAATGTGCCTGCTGCGATGTTCTTCTGAGCATCGTCGATAGTAGCCTTTGCAGCTTCGATAGCTGTTGTGCTTTCCTTTGTGAAGTTAGCGATTGTTGCATTGAGGTTATTGAAGTTTTCAAGGAGACGATCAATATCGCCCTTAACCTGAGCCTTTGTCTGATTAGCGATAGCCTTAACGCCTTCACTTTCACGTTCTGCATCATAGATGATTCTTGCAGCCTTTGTGTTAGCGTCGTTGATAACTTCTTCTGCGAGAGCCTTAGAGTCAGCTTCCATCTTCTTTGCATTTTCTCTTGCCTGTGCAACTACTGCGTTTGCAGATTTCTGTGCTTCGATAAATACATTTGAAATGTCTGCTGCGCTTGCTTCAAAGTTATCCTTAGGAGCATTAGCGAGTTTATCGTTGAGTTCATCAATTTCAGCCTTGAGCTTTGCGATTTCTTCATCCTTAGCCTTGATTACTTCTTCATTGCTCTGGATTGTGAGGTTAAGTGTGTCAACCTTAGCCTTGTATTCGCTTGCTGCTGCTCTTTCCTTAGCGAGAAGAGCATCGAGTTCGGCATTGTTGCTGCCTGAGCCGCCGTTTGCCTTTGCTTCCTGAAGTTCTGCTTCAAGAGAATAGATTTTGGTGTTGAGACTGTCAACGTATGCAAGTACGTCCTTCTTATCGAATCCACCAAAGTTTACCGTTTTTAAGAAATCGGAATTTTCCATAGTATACCTCCTGAAAATATATAGAATGTTAGTTAAAAGTGCAAATCAGCATTTTTAAACAAAATA
>JAFXHL010000107.1 GCA_017536405.1 Oscillospiraceae bacterium | reverse complement strand
CGGAATAAAATATGTTCTCACAAAAGAAGAACCTGTTTTATACACAGAAACTGTCCTCACAAATGTAAACAAAAATGACGCTTCTGATGTTATAACAGGATATAAGAATGATAACGCACTTTCAGTAGGTTATATGGTTGATAACATGGCGAGAGACCTTACTTTCGTTAAATACAATCCCTTCAGAAATCAGAACACTCTTCTTTCAACACTCCTCGGTGATGATTATACAGAATATTTCGTTCCGATTGAAGTAGACCAGTTTATTCCCGAAAATGTCGCTAATTCAACTTCTTACGGACATAATCACTACACAGTTGTAAGAGAAGGCGAAAACGCTCAGCTTGAATATGTTTTAACAGCGCCGAATGAAAACCCGATTTATATGTTCCTTGCCTGTGATTACAGCGGATACGAAAAGAAACTCAACATCTGGGTAAACAAGGAATTCAAGGGAGTTTATTTCGAAACAGACAACTACTGCATAAAGCCTTTGGGACAGTTTAAAAAAGGCGAAAATGTTTCGGTTATAACAACTCTTACTAAAGAAGATGTTTATGTAAGAGATTCATGGTTCTATTATCTTGATGAAGAAAAACTTGATTCTGCTATCGAAAAACTCTCGGAAGAACAGCTTGATGTAACATCATTCACAAGCAGTTCTCTTAAGGGAACAATAAATGTTTCGGATGGCGACGGTAAGTTCCTTATGCTTACTATCCCCTATGAAACAGGCTGGAATGTTTATGTTGACGGCGAAAAGGTTGAATATTTCGAAGCCGCATCAGGACTTATAGGAATTGACCTTCCCGCAGGAGAACACACAATCGAAATGAAATTCTTCCCCAAAGAACTCACACTCGGTATCATAATCACAATAGCAGGTCTTGTAGCACTTGCTGTTATATGGATTCTTGAAACAAAAAAGAGTAAGGTTCTTCTTAAAAGACTTTATAGTTGATAAAACAAAATCTCCCCTCAGATGAGGGGAGATTTTTTATACATAAAATATACTAATCTATAAAACGAAGAGATTGTGATTTTTCGTTTTATTAAAGTATGATTGACTTTCCTGACATTTCTTCGGGCTGAGGAAGGTCTAAGAGTTTAAGCATTGTAGGAGCAAGGTCTGCGAGAACGCCGCCTTCACGGAGTTTTACATCTCCTGCACCAACGCAGATAAGGGGAACGAGGTTTGTTGTATGCGCTGTGAAGGGTGAACCATCGGGTTCATACATCTTATCAGCATTACCATGGTCTGCTGTTATGAGAGCACATCCGCCCTTAGCGAGAATTGCGTCAACTGTCTTTCCAACACATTCGTCAACTGCTTCAACAGCCTTTACTGCTGCATCAAACACACCTGTATGTCCTACCATATCGCAGTTAGCATAGTTTAAGATGATAACATCATATTTATCTGAATTGATACGGTTTACAACTTCATCAGCAACAAGATATGCACTCATTTCAGGCTGTAAGTCATAAGTTGCAACCTTAGGTGAGTTGATAAGTGCTCTGTCTTCGTTTTCAAATGATGCTTCAACACCGCCGTTGAAGAAGAATGTTACATGAGCGTACTTTTCTGTTTCTGCGATACGAAGCTGTGAAAGTCCCTTAGAAGCGATGTATTCGCCGAATGTATTTGTAAGTCCTTCAGGTCTGAAAGCAATGTCAACATTAGGCATTGTAGCATCATACTGTGTCATACATACATAGTAGAGAGGGAATCTTCCGTTTCTTCTTTCAAATCCATTGAAATCATCATCAACGAATGTTCTTGTGATTTCTCTTGCTCTGTCAGGGCGGAAGTTGAAGAATACAACGCTGTCGTTAGCTGAGATTACGCCGTTCTTGTCAACAACTGCGGGAACAACGAATTCGTCTGTAACGCCTTCTGCGTAAGACTTTTCCATAACATCAACAGCATTTGCGTTTTCAACGCCTTCGCCGTAAACCATTGCGGCATAAGCTTTTTCGACTCTTTCCCAACGGTTGTCTCTGTCCATTGCGTAGTATCTTCCCATAACTGATGCGATTTTACCAACGCCGATTTCTTTACACTTTGCTTCGAGTTCAGCAATAAAATCCTTACCGGATGTAGGGGGAACATCTCTACCGTCCATAAAGCAGTGAATATAAACCTTTGTAAGACCGTTCTTCTTTGCGAGTTCTAAAAGTCCGTAAAGGTGAGTGTTGTGTGAGTGAACACCGCCGTCTGACATAAGACCGAAGAAATGAAGTGCGCTGTCATTCTTCTTGCAGTTTTCGATAGCCTTTACAAAAGCTTCCTTTGTGAAGAAATCACCGTCTTTGATTGACTTTGTGATTCTTGTAAGTTCCTGATAAACGATTCTTCCTGCACCGATGTTTGTATGTCCTACTTCTGAGTTACCCATCTGTCCGTCAGGAAGACCAACATCCATTCCTGATGCGCCGATAAGTGTGTTAGGATATTTTTCCATAAGGGCAGTAAGGTTAGGTGTCTTTGCAGCAGCAATAGCATTGCCGTAATCACTTTCGTTATAACCGAAACCGTCCATAATAATAAGAGCGAGTGGTTTTTTAGACATTTTCTATCTTCCTTTCAAAAGATTACCTTGCAGTTTTTTCTGCAAGGTAATAAGTAAATGTTTCTTTTAAGCAATGCAGTTTGAACCTGCTTCGAGGATAACACCGAAGTCAGCAGCCTTGAGTGAAGCACCGCCGATAAGTCCGCCGTCAACGTCGGGCTGGTTAACAAGTTCTTCAGCATTCTTAGCGTTCATTGAACCGCCGTACTGAATAACGAGTTCAACAGCGTCAGCCATTGAGTAAAGGTCAGCAACAACGCTTCTGATGTATTTACATACTTCGTTAGCCTGTTCTGCTGTTGCAGTCTTGCCTGTTCCGATTGCCCAAACGGGTTCGTAAGCGATGATAACATTCTTGAGTTCTTCGTCACTTACATCAGAAAGAGCGATTTTTGTCTGCATTCCAACGATTTCTTCTGTGATGCCCTGTTCTCTTTCAGAGAGAAGTTCACCTACGCAGAGGATTACCTTAAGACCAGCAGCGAGAGCAGCTTTGAGTCTCTTATTTACAGTAACGTCTGTTTCACCGAAATACTGTCTTCTTTCGCTATGACCGATAACAACATATTCAACACCCATTTCAGCGAGCATATCTGCTGAAATTTCGCCTGTGAATGCACCGCTCTTTTCAAAGTGGCAGTTCTGTGCGCCAACCTTGATGTTTGAGCCCTTTGTTGCTTCGATTGCTGTTTCGAGGTTTGTGAAAGGAACACAGATAACAACATCACAAGTAGCCTTTGCAGCGATGGGCTTGAGTTCTTCGATAAGAGCCTTTGCTTCGGGTCTTGTCTTGTTCATTTTCCAGTTTCCTGCGATAACAACTTTTCTTAAATCCTTGTTCATTGTAAACTCTCCTTTTATTGAATTTGTGCGTAATATCCGCACTTAAAATGTCATCATATATTATACCACACTATAAAACAATATATATGAATTTTTTGTGAACTCATATAATATTATTGTTCTTTAACCTCTATTTCACAGTCTTTAAGCGAATTTCTCAGATCGTTTACCTGAGCCTCACTCAGATTGCAGAACCAGAAGCTGAGATTTTCTATTTTATCAAGCGTTTTTATAGACTCGAAATTTTTTATATCCGCACCTGTAAAATCAATTGTTTTAAGATTCGTCCCCTCTATCCATTTAGCGTCAAACGGAGACTGACAGTTATATACAATAAGCGTTTCAAGATTTATACAATTTTTAAGTTCCGAAATATCATCGAATTCACAGAGCATAACTCCGAAACTCTTCAGATTTTTCGCCTTCGAAATTCCGTCAAGGTCAACATTATCGCCGAAAACTGTAAGAACCTCAAGAGAATCCATTCCCGAAAGGAAATCTGTTTTATATCTTCCTTCAATATCCATCAGAGAAAGTGTTTTAAGATTTTTCAGCCTTCCTATATCATCTTCAAAACTCGAATTGACATAATAAAGTCCCAGATATTCAAGCGACTGCATTTTACCTATAAAAGAAAGGTCGTTTTTGTCCATACTGTGAAGCATAAGTTCTTTAAGATTTTTAAGTCCGGCTATACTTTCAAGATTTGAAACCTTACCTATCGATGTTATTTCGAGACGCGAAAGATTTTTCAGTTTTGATATATTTCTTGCGTCAAGGTTTCCGTCAATTTCCAGAATTTCAAGCTTTTCCAGCTTTTCTATTCCGCTTAAATCTCCTATATCGCGTCCTTTTATATAAAGTTCCGTTATATAAGGACAAGAAAAAACAGAATCAAGTCTGGTTTTATCCGCATAGTCCATTATTACCGCAACTTTTTCAAGTCCTTTCATCTCTGAAAGAAAATCATAGTTTTCGTAATCTCCATAAAGACGGAGTTCTTTCAGACCTTTCATCGAAACAAAAGGAGCGTCGTTTATTGTTTTTACATACTCTCCTTCGCTTTCTATCGGATAATACGACAACGACTCAAGATTTGTCATTTCAGGAAGTCTGTCTGCGTTTTCAAGCACAGCCTGATACATATAGAGTTTTCTTAATTCCGGAAGTTTTCTGTTTATTTCAGCAATGTCATAAACAGCGTCGGTATACTCTCTTTCTGCGGCAATAAGGCAGTTATCGGGAATAAAATCTCCCGCAAGGAACATAAGAGTATCCCTTTCTCTGCTTGAAATTGCAAGAACCTCTGTATCCTCGGGGACAAAGCAATCGCCTAAAATAATACCCTTCGCTCCGTCTGCGCTGATTTCTTCTTCACCCGAGAAATCCGACCCATCAAAACCGCTGAATACATAATTACAGGAAATGATGTTATTCCCTTTATATGTGCCAGAAACAGATGCAAAATAATCATCGCCGTTTTTAAGAGCGTTCGCCATTGCGTCTGCTATTTCCTTGTTTTCAAATGGTCTTGAAAATAAAAAATCAGCAGTTCTTAAAGCATAAAGCTGTTCTTCTTCATCAGAAAGTTTTTCATCATCTGAATAATAATCCACAAAATCATAGAACGAAAAATAAACCGCCGGTTTAAGATCATAGGTTTCTTTGAAATTTTCTGAAATGGTTTCTTCTACCATTTTTCTGTAGTCTTCATAACTTTTCAGCCCTAGCATTTCTTTGTATTCGGGAGTAAGGCTGTTGTAATAATCCTCGGAAAGCAGTTCTTCAAAAGCTTTTTTATAATACTTATTTTCAACTGCCCCTATTCTTTCCTCATCAACCTTTTCAATACTGCCATCGGCATACATAGCAATATATGTTTTCCCCTTCATCACTTTGAGAATTTCAGACCTCTGGGGCTTTTTGTATGTAAATCCCTCTGTTTTTATAACATCGGAAGAATTTTCGGAAAGAAACAGAGAAAGCTTTTCAGCAGGAGTTTTTTCAGGTCTCAAAGTAATTTCCGATTCGGTTGTTTCTGTTGACTCAGTTTCTTCTGATGCAGTTTCTTCTGAAACGAAAGTTGTTGTATCTTCTGTATACGCTGTTTCTTCTTTTTCATATGTTTCATCGGGAATTTCTTCCGTTACAGTCACAGTATGTGCTTCTGTAACAACAGGATTTTCTTCCTTGTCATTCGAAAAATTGCATCCCGTCAGCATAAGAGCGGCAAGTGCCACACAAAGAAATTTCTTTTTCATTATCTTTTCCCACCCTATATAAAAATCAAGGGCGAATATTTCTATCCGCCCTGAGATTTTATTCAATTCTGAAAATTACTTGTCAGCGATAACGTCAACGCCGGGAAGAACCTTTCCTTCGAGGTATTCGAGTGAAGCACCGCCACCTGTTGAGATGTGGCTCATCTTATCTGAGAAGCCGAGCTGGATAACTGCTGCTGCTGAGTCACCACCGCCGATGATTGTTGTAGCATCTGTTTCAGCGAGAGCCTTGGCAACTGCGATTGTTCCCTTAGCGAGAATGGGGTTTTCAAAAACGCCCATAGGTCCGTTCCATACAACTGTCTTTGCTGACTTAACTGCTTCAGCGAAGAGTTCCTGTGTCTTTGTTCCGATGTCAAGACCCATCATATCAGCGGGGATCTTGTCAGCGTCAACAACTGAGATTTCGATTTCAGCGTCGATAGGATCAGGGAATGACTTTGTGATTGTTGTGTCGATAGGAAGAAGAAGCTTCTTGCCGAGGTCTTCTGCCTTCTTGAGCATATCCTTGCAGTAGTCAATCTTTTCGTCGTCAACGAGAGATGTTCCTACTTCATAGCCCTTAGCCTTGAGGAATGTATAAGCCATACCGCCACCGATGATAAGTGTATCACACTTTTCGAGGAGGTTTGAGATAACATTGAGCTTATCAGCAACCTTAGCACCGCCGAGGATAGCAACGAAAGGTCTTTCAGGAACTTCTACTGCGTTTCCGAGGTACTTGATTTCCTTCTGCATGAGGTAACCAACTGCTGTTTCCTTAACGAACTTTGTAACGCCTGCTGTTGAAGCATGTGCACGGTGAGCTGAACCGAAAGCGTCCATTACGAATACTTCGCCGTCAACGAGTTCGCCGAGTTCTTTAGAAAGGTTTTCGCCGTTCTTTGTTTCATCAGCGCCACGGAAACGTGTGTTCTGAAGAAGAACAACATCACCGTCAGCCATTTCAGCAACTGCCTTCTTAGCGTTGTCGCCTACAACTGTATCGTCGTTAGCGAATGTAACCTTAACGCCGGGGAGAAGTTCAGCAAGTCTTGCTGCAACGGGAGCGAGTGAGAACTTATCTTCGGGACCATTCTTGGGCTTGCCGAGATGTGAGCAGAGAACGAGCTTGCCGCCGTCTGCGATGAGTTTTTTGATTGTGGGGAGAGCAGCTGTGATTCTGTTGTCGTTTGTTATAACGCCTTCTTTGAGAGGAACGTTGAAATCGCAACGAACGAGAACTTTTTTGCCTTTAACATTAATGTCGTCTACAGTAACCTTGTTTAATCCTGCCATTGTAAGACACTCCTTTAAATGAAATAGTTTTTGTTGGTTATTATTTTAACAACCCGATACTCCTATTTTAACCTATTTCACAAAATTTAGCAATAGTTATTTGTAAAAAAATTCTTAAAAAAACGGCACACCGACGATTTTTAGTCGGTATGCCGATATATTATTTTCTGTTGGGTTCTTTTATGATAATTCCTACAACCTCATGGCCTAAATGACAGGCGATTGTAGCGCCCACTCCTAATGTTTCGGTAGGGCCATAACCCACTTTCTTCTTCATAGCAGTTGCAATTTCCTTGTTACATTCTTCATTACTTCCGACAAGGATAGCATAAGGAGTCTGAGGAACCATTGTTTCAGCGGCATATTCTACCATTTTAGGAATAACTGCCTTTTCTCCTCTGATTTTAGCAACTGTTTCAGAAATCGCATCACGGAATACGATAATGGGTTTAAGACCTAAAACTTCGCCGACAAATGCAGCAACACATCCTACTCTTCCTGATTTTCTTGCATATTTGAGTGTGAATGCTGTGCAGATGATTACTCCACTGTCAAACCAGTCTGAAAGAAATCCGAGAACTTCATCAACGTCTGCGCCCTTCTTGATTTTCTTTGCGGCTTCTATAACAGGGAATCCGTAAACGCCTGTATATCCCTTTGTATCAAGGACATGGATATTTATTTTCCCCTTTGCTTCGGGCTTTTCTTCAAAGAACATATCAACAGCCATAACTGCGTTGTTATATGAGTTTGAGCCTATTGAAGCGATAACGGCACAGATTACATCCTTATATCCTTCGTTGTAAGCCTTTTCATAAGCCTCGAAATAGTCTGTTGTGAGAACCTGTGATGTATGAGGTATCTCATCGCTTTCTTTGAGTATTTCATAAAATTCTTCTCTGGTAAAGTCAACATGTTCTCTGTATCCCTTATCCCCTACTGTTATAGGAAAGCAGATAAGATGAATGTTGTGTTCGGCAGCCTGAGCAGGTGAAATATCACTGGCTGAGTCTGTGATGAGCTTTATCTTTGCCATAAGTATTTTTCCTCCGTAAATTCATCGGAACATCCTCTGTTTACAAAGCATCGTTCCAATTATATTTTGTAAGACTCCCCTCTCTTGCGAGATCGGGAAAATCCCACTGTCTCAATACTTCATAAGCAGCAATAGCAACTGTGTTTGAAAGATTAAGACTTCTTAATGTGTTTCTCATAGGAACACGCACGCATTTTTCCTTATTTTCAAAAAGAAGTTCTTCGGGTAATCCCTTATCTTCTCTTCCGAAAAAAAGATAGGCGTTATCAGGATAGGAAACATCGGTATAGACATTTTTCCCCTTCGTTGTAAAATAAAAATATTCTCCGTTATTCTTATCAAAAAAATCATCAAGATTTTCATAATATGTTATATCGAGTTTATCCCAGTAATCAAGCCCCGCCCTTTTGAGATTCTTGTCCGTAACCTCAAAACCTAATGGTTTTATAAGATGAAGCCTCGCTCCCGTTACGGCACAGGTTCTTGAAATATTGCCTGTATTCTGCGGAATCTGCGGTTCTAAAAGAACTATATTAAGATTTTTCATTGTAATATTATATCACACTTTCATATATTTTGCAATAGTATCACATTAAAGAGTTTCAAAGCCTTCGGCGTCCTTGTTTTCTGCAAGGCGGTGTAATGTTCTTTCAAGCATTACGCCATAGCGCGATTCTGTTCCGAAACTGTATGTTGTCTTTATCGTGAATTCAAGAAAATCCGTCGCTCTGCTTATTGCAATAGGAAGGCTGTCGCCCCTTAAAATTGCGCCGACAAGAACTGATGCGAAGATATCTCCTGTTCCGGGATAATTCACATTTACATATTCAAAAGGAACTTTCCAGAAGCTCGAATTTCTCTTGTCATAGCCTATGTTGCATTTTTTACCCTCTGCCATATCAACACCCGTTATAACAACAATATCAGGGCCTTTTTCCGCAAGTCTTACAAGGCGCGATTTTGCTTCTGTCGTTGTCATCGGAAGAACATCAAGCGGTTCGCCGAGAAGAATTTTCGCCTCGGTTACATTAGGCGTTATTATATCCGCAACAGCAACAAGTTCTGCCATTCTTTTCTGTAAATCGGGTGTGCAGGTGCGATAGGGTTTTCCGTTATCTCCCATAACTGTATCAACGACTTTAAGCGCTTTTGGAAAGCTCGAAAAAAATTCAAGACAATGGTCTATCTGGTCTTTCGATGCTAAAAATCCGCTGTAAATACAATCAAAATTTTCACCGAGTTTTTTATAATGCGAAAGCGCGGGAGAGATATACTCTGTAAGGTCACGGAGTTCTACTTCGCCGAAACCGCCCGTATGCGAAGAAAGAATTGCTGTCGGAACAGGAACAACCTGTATTCCCATAACGGATAATGTAGGGAGTATTACCGAAAGACTGCATCTTCCGAGTCCCGAAAGGTCATGTATTGCCGCTACTCTTTTTAAATAATTTTCCAAAATAATTACCTCTTTTAAAAACATATAAATCAATTATACAACATTTTTTCCAAAATAAAAAGAGTATTGTGATAATATTTTTGCGGATAATAATTTTACAACGAAAAAAGGAGAGATAAAAATGAAATTTATGACAATGGTAAAGGGTGCGGCAATACTTGCTGTTGCGGGAACTGCAGTTTATCTTTATGCCTCGGGAACACCTTCGGCAAAGAAAAAATTAAAAAGAAATGCCGAAAAAACACTTCATTCGGCAGAGGATATGCTTCATAGCATAACAGACCTTATGTAGATAAAAGAAAAAGCCGACTTTTTTTACAGTCGGCCTTTTCTTTTGCAGAATTTATTTGAGGAGTTAAGTTAGTTAGATTAATTCAGTTACCGTGCAATAAATTCCGTTTCATTATTTTTTATTGCGATATACCCGAGGCGGTTCGCCTCATTTGAGGAGTTAAGTTAGTTGGTTTTATCGTTGTCAATAACTTCTATTTCTTCTGTTTCGGGTGCTGTCGGAATTACTATCGCCATAATGAAATAAGCGAGAACCAATGTTCCGAATGAACAGAACATAAGAAGAATATAGATAAGTCTTACTATTGTGGGGTCAAGGTTAATGAATTCGCCTATTCCTCCGCATACTCCGCATATCATTTTATTTTTTCTTGAACAATAAAGTTTTTTCATCATTTTTCCTCCTTAAAATGTGTGTTAAGCGGCTTTGTCTTCTGTTACCTTTTCAGCTGTCATTTCTGATGTGAAAGTAATTTCAAAATCGCCCACACCGTTATCAATGTCGATAGTTTTGGGTGCTGATTCTTTTCCGATCGAGAAAGAACTTCCCGCTGCTGAATATGAGTTATCACCGATAGTTATATCTCCTGCGCCCTGACTTACTGTAATACGGAAATCTTCTTCTTCACCTACGATAGTAATGTCTGATGAACCTACTCCGCCATCATAATCAAGGCTTTCGCCTATCTTTGTTGTGATTGAAAAATCACCTGTGCCTATATCTAATTCGCCTGACTTGACATCTCCGTTACTAACACTGATTTCTCCTACTCCGCCTGAAATCTTGAAATTATCAGCCTTGATGTCACCAAGATTAATTGCACCTACGCCTGACTGAACAGTAAGGTCTTTTGCAGTAATCTTTCCATTTATAGAAGAAAACTCTCCGACACCCGTGTCTATTTCTACTTTTTCTCCCGTGATGTTATTGCAGATTGTATTTCCTGCGCCTGTTACGATATAAACTTCATCTCCTGCTGTAATATCCCCCAAAACAACATTTCCTGCACCAAAATTGAATGAAATATCTTCGCTCGCAATAAGGTCTGTTATATCTATGTTTCCTGCACCTGTCTGAATATAGATTTTTTCTGCTTCAAAATCTTCGGGAATTGTGATTGTTACTTTTCCTTCATATTCAACGATATTGAAAAGTGTGTATTTTGCGTCATCTTCAATGCGAAGAGTTCCTTCTTCGTCGATGCGTGCGTTATCAAACATACCTGAAAGTACATTTGTTGCTGAAAGGCTGAATTTATCACCCTTTACAACCTTTATATCTCCTGCGCCGAGTTCGAATTCAAGGCTTTTTACATCCCCTGTGAACTCTTTATCGTAATTCTGATAAGAAACGCTTGTGAGGTTTGTTATGGTGTTTTTAAGCTGAAATCCACCAAAGCCTATGCCTATCGAAAAGAATATAGCACCGAATGCAAAGCAGGCACCTGCTATTACAAGTAAAACCTTAATAAATGTCTTCATATTACTTCTCCTTTTTCTTTACGGCAATAACCGCTACTATCCCTGCTGTAATGATAACTACTGCCGATATGATTGAAATAATGATTTTTGTCATAAATTCTTCCTCCTTTTATTTTATGCGGAATATCTTCTTGAATAAACTTACAAGTCCCTTGAAAAATGCGGGAATTACTTTAAGAATAATAGCCCATCCGGGAATAGCGAGAAGTGCGCCGATTGCTATCATAAAGAGTGAAACGCCCATAAGTGTGAACGCTGTCGCAAAATCCGCCGAAGCAAGCACACCGAATGATACAACAAAGCCTAAAATACCCGCAACACCTACAACAAGCGAAGCAAGCGCTATCGCAAGAAGAAGTGTAAGAACTGTTACAATGATTGCAAATGCTATTGCAAAAGCCGCAACCGCAAGAGTAATCCATAAAGGCGATGTTATAACGCAAAGAATGATTATAAGAACAGTTTCAAGCCCTGTAAGACCTTTCTTTTCTTTTTTCTTCTTTGTGTTTTCTTCTGTCTTCAATTCTGTTACAACGGGAATATTTTCTGTTGATGATGTTTCAACTCTTCCCATATCGGAAAGAATCTGGTCGGCAACATTTTTTGCACTTCCGAGTGATTTTATAGCGTCATCGGCATCTTCTGATTCTTCTAAATATTCTTCATAATATTTAACTGCCGATTCAAGTTCTTCTTTGGGAAGAACCGAAAGGTAACCCTTAAGTTCCTCAATAAACTGCTCTTTTGTCATATATTTTCTCCCTCCATTATCCTGTCAACCTTCTGCTTGTGGGATTTCCATTCTTCCCTGTAAAGACTGAGTTGTGCGGCACCCGCCGTTGTTACACGATAATATCTTCTGTTTCTGCCCATATACTCTTTATCGTAACTTTCAAGACATTCGTCTTTCAAAAGTCGTCTGAGTACGGGATAGAGAGTAGATTCTGACATATCAATCGCCTCTCTGATTTCCTGAGTTATCTTGTAGCCGTATGTATCTTCTTTTGATACGATAGCGAGAACAAGTGCGTCAAGCAAACTTGCGCTGATAGGAAATGCCATATTTTACAGTCCCCCTTTTCTGGAATAATATTTTTTCAAAACTAATATTGTTTTGTTTTCTATATTATACGGCATATAATATAATATGTCAACTATATATTATAACGAAAAAAGCAGTAGGAAATCCTACTGCTTTCGACATATTATACAAAACGATTATTCCGAGAGTTCTATCCACTCATCAGAAAGTTCAGAAATCTTATTTTTTGTTTCCTCAATCTGCATACATTTTTCGTTTAAAAGCTGATAATCCCTTGTGATTTCGGGAAGAGTTATTTCTTCTTCAAGCGTTGCCTGTAAGGATTCAAGTTCTTCGATTTCTTTTTCTATTGCCTTTATACGCTGTTTTCTTGCTGCGTCAGCGCTTCGCTGTTCTTTTGTTCTGTAAACCTTTGTATTCTTTTCCTCTGCGGTTTTCTGTTTCTTGATTTTGATTTCCTGCTCTTCGGCCTTCATCTTTTCGCGCTGAGCATTCATATATTCAGAAAATCCATAAGGATAGTCAACAATTCTGCCATCTTCAATTTCGATTATTCTTGTTGCAAGACGATTCAAAAGATATCTGTCGTGCGAAACGAAGAAAATAGTCTGGTCGAATTTACAGAGTGCTTCTTCGAGTTCTTCCTTGCTGACAAGGTCTAAATGGTTGGTAGGTTCGTCGAGGATAAGAACATTTCCTCTTTCCTCAATCATAATGGCAAAGCAGAGTTTCGCTCTTTCTCCGCCACTTATTACTCCTACCTTTTTGAATACATTCTCTCCCGTGAGTCTGACTCTGCCGAGAGCCCCTCTTATCTCTTTATCGAGCATTGTTCTGTTTCTGTTATGAAGTTCGTTTATAACAGTATTTTCAGGGTTAAGGTTAGCACCCTCCTGATCAAAATAGCTTATCTTTACATTTTCAGCCCAATCAATAATTCCTTTATTATGGGGAATCATATTCTGCAAAACTTTCAGCATTGTCGATTTTCCTGTTCCGTTTGATCCGATAAATGCAATCTTCTCTCCTCGTTTTGCCTCAAAAGAAACACTGTCGACAAGTGTTTTTGCTCCGTCGCCTACTGTAAGGTCGATATTTCTTACCGAAAGAATATCTATGGGCGGAACGATATCATACTGAAAATCAAGATGAATTCTTTTTTCTTCAGGCAGAGGTTTTTCAACAAGTTCAGCCTCTATTCTTTCAATAGCGTGGCGTTTATTTTTCGCAGCAGACGCCGATGTCGCCCTTACAATATGGCTGTCAACAAATTCAGTAAGACGCTTTATTTCGGCTTGTTGTGCGTCATATTCTTTCTGCTGTCTTGCTATTGCCTCTTCCTTCTGTTTCATAAATGAGGTATAGTTTCCTTTATATCTGCGTATGCGTCCTCTTTCGATTTCAGCAACGGATGTGCAGAGTTTGTCTAAAAAGTATCTGTCGTGGGATACTATCAAGAGTGCGCCCTTATATCCCGAAAGATAATCTTCAAGCCACATAACTGTTTTAAAGTCAAGATGGTTTGTAGGTTCGTCGAGAATAAGAAGTTTAGGATTTTCGAGAAGAAGTTTCGCTATCGCGAGTCTTGTCCTCTCCCCGCCCGAAAGTTCTGAAATAACGCTTTCATATCTGTCAGAAGAAAAACCCATTCCCCCTAAAACCGTTTTTATCTTTACATCAATGAGATAACCTTCGTTGGCTTCAAACCAATGTGAAAGACGGGTATATTCTTCTGCTATCGACTTATCTTCGGTCTTATGCATTTCATTTTCGAGAAAACGCATTCTTTCTTCTGCTGAAAGAAGTTCAGAAAAAGCGGTTTTCATTTCTTCTATAATAGTATTGTTTTTATCAAGACCGCTGTTCTGTTCGAGATAACCTATCGAGGTTGCCTTTGAAACGAAAACCGAACCATCGCCCTCCATGATATGATCGGGGAGTTCTTTTCCTGTGAGGATTTTAAGAAGAGTCGATTTTCCGCAACCGTTTCTTCCGATAAGACCTATTCTGTCATTATCTTCGATAGTAAGCGAGATATTATCGAGAACCTGCGTTCCGTTATAGAATTTGTTTATTTTATCAAGTGATGCTATCATTTTTTACTCTCTCCAAAATAATTATCTATCCTATTATACTATATATAAAGAAAAAAATAAAGGGGCAAAAAAATATCCGCACCCGAAAGACGAGTGCGGAATATTTAAAAGTTAATTACTTGTTGTTATAAAGTCCACGCTTTACGTATGTTGTATGGAGAACTTCGTGAGCCTTATGGCTGTTGGGTTCGCCGAAGAATTCATCGTAGATAGACTTGATAGCAGGGTTTTCGTGTGATCTTCTTACAGAGTTAGCAGCGTCGATAGCATAGAGTGCTTCTGCTCTCTTTGCTCTTACATCTGTGAAGTTACGAACTGATGCGGGCTGATGAGGCTGACCGCCACCGTTTACACAACCGCCGGGGCATCCCATAACTTCGATGAAGTGGTAATCTGCTTCGCCTGCCTTAACCTTGTTAAGAAGCTTTTCAGCATTTGCTGTGCCTGAAACAACAGCGAGCTTGATTTCCATTCCGTTTACTGTGTATGAAGCTTCCTTGATGCCGTCCATACCACGAACTTCTGTAAATTCGATAGGAGCATCAGCGTTTTCGCCTGTGAGCTTCCATACTGCTGTACGGAGTGCAGCTTCCATAACACCGCCTGATGCACCGAAGATAACAGCAGCACCTGTTGAAATTCCGAGAGGTTCATCGAACTTTTCATCAGCGAGTTCTGTGAACTTGATACCAGCGCGCTTGATCATTCTTGCGAGTTCTCTTGTTGTGATTGAGATATCAACATCGGGAACGCCAGCAGCAGCCATATCATCTCTGCCGATTTCAAACTTCTTTGCTGTACAGGGCATTACTGCAACAACAACGATGTTCTTAGGATCAACGCCTATTTTTTCAGCGTAGTATGTCTTAGCAACAGCACCGAACATCTGCATAGGTGACTTGCATGATGAAAGGTTTTCTGTCATTTCGGGGAAGTAGTGTTCACAGTACTTGATCCATCCGGGTGAGCAAGATGTAATCATGGGGAGTTTTCCGCCATTCTGTACTCTTCCGAGGAATTCTGTTGCTTCTTCCATGATTGTAAGGTCAGCAGCGAAGTCTGTATCAAATACATTATTGAAGCCGAGCTTACGGAGAGCGGCAACCATTTTGCCTTCAACATTTGTTCCGATAGGCATACCGAAATCTTCACCGAGAGCAGCTCTTACAGCGGGAGCTGTCTGAACGATAACATACTTGTCGGGATCAGCGATAGCTTCGATAACAGCTGTTGTGTTATCCTTTTCATAGATAGCACCAACGGGGCAGTTTACGATACACTGACCACATGAGATACATGATGTTTCACCAAGACCCATTTCAAATGCGCTTGAAACATTTGTTGCAAAACCTCTTTCGTTAGCGCCGATAACGCCAACGCCCTGGTTTGCTTCACATACAGCAACGCAACGACGGCAGAGGATACACTTGTTGTTATCTCTTACCATATGAGCAGCTGATGTGTCGAGATCGTAAACAGGCTTGTCACCTGCATAGTAATCTTCATCTTCAATGCCGAGATCATAGCAGAGCTTCTGAAGTTCACAGTTGTCTGCTCTTACGCATGAAAGACATTTCTTTTCGTGTGTTGAAAGAATGAGCTGAAGTGTCTTCTTTCTTGAATCGATAACTGCGGGTGAGTTAGTTGTGATAACCATACCTTCAGTTACAGGGTATACACATGATGCTACTATTCTCTTAGGACCTAAAGCATCGCCTCTCTTTTCCTGAGCTTCAACAACACAGATACGGCAAGCGCCGATTGCGTTGATGTCCTTGAGGAAGCAGAGTGTGGGGATGTCGATGTTTGCAATTCTTGCAGCTTCGAGAATAGTCGAGCCCTTAGGCACAGAAACTTCTACGCCATTGATAATTACATTTATATTTTCCATTAGCTTCTATCCTCCTACTTCTTGATGATTGCGCCGGGCTTACATACGCCGACACAAGCGCCGCACTTAACGCATTTTTCCTTATCGATTTCCATAGCAGCGAGTTTCTTGCCGGGAGCGATATAGTCTGTTCTTGTGATTGCGTTAGCAGGACACTGCTTAGCACAAACGCCACAACCGATACAGTTGTCCTTGACAATTTCATAGCTGAGAAGATCACGGCATACGCCAGCTTCACACTTCTTGTCAACAACGTGTGCGATATATTCGTGTCTGAAGTATTTGAGTGTTGAGAGAACGGGGTTAGGAGCTGTCTGACCAAGTCCGCAGAGTGCGTTTGCCTTGATGTAGTAGCAGAGTTCTTCGAGCTTGTCGATGTCTTCGAGTGTGCCCTGTCCCTTTGTGATCTTGTCGAGGATTTCAAGAAGTCTTCTTGTACCAACACGACAAGGTGTACATTTACCGCATGATTCATCAACTGTGAATTCGAGGAAGAACTTAGCGATGTCAACCATACAGTTGTCTTCGTCCATAACGATAAGTCCGCCTGAACCCATCATTGAACCGATAGAAATGAGGTTATCGTAGTCGATAGGAATATCGAGGTGTTCTGCGGGGATACATCCGCCTGAAGGACCACCTGTCTGTGCTGCCTTGAATTTCTTTCCGTTAGGAATACCGCCACCGATTTCTTCGATAACAGTTCTGAGTGTTGTACCCATAGGAATTTCAACAAGACCTGTGTTGTTGATCTTACCACCAACAGCGAATACCTTTGTTCCTCTTGACTTTTCTGTACCCATTGATGTGAACCAGTCAGCACCATTGAGGATGATCTGAGGAATGTTAGCGTATGTTTCAACATTGTTGAGAAGTGTAGGCTTGCCGAAGAGACCCTTTTCAGCAGGGAAAGGAGGACGAGGACGAGGTTCGCCTCTGTTACCTTCGATTGATGTCATAAGAGCAGTTTCTTCACCACATACGAATGCGCCGGCACCGAGACGGAGACCGATATCGAATGAGAAGTCTGTTCCGAAAATATTCTTACCGAGAAGACCCTTTTCACGAGCCTGCTTGATAGCGATTTCAAGGCGTTCTACAGCGATAGGATATTCAGCACGAACATAGATGTAACCCTGGTCAGCGCCGATTGCATAACCAGCGATAGCCATTGCTTCGAGAACAACATGGGGGTCGCCTTCGAGAACTGAACGGTCCATAAATGCGCCGGGGTCGCCTTCGTCGGCGTTACAAGCAACATACTTCTGGCCTTCCTTAACGATGTTCTTAGCGAGTTTCCACTTCATACCTGTAGGGAATCCGCCGCCTCCACGTCCACGGAGACCTGAATCGAGGATTGTCTGGATAACTTCATCCTGTGACATTTCCTTGAGTGCCTTGCCGAGTGCTTCATAACCGCCTCTGCCGATGTATTCATCGATACATTCGGGGTTGATAACACCACAGTTTCTGAGGGCAACACGATGCTGCTTCTTGTAGAAAGCTGTGTCATCGAGAGCCTTTATTTCATCGCCGTCAACTGTTTCGTTGTAGAGGTATTCCTTAACAGGATTTCCTTCAACGAAATGTTCCTTAACGATACGAGCAATTCTGTCTTCTGTAACCATTGAATAGAATGTGCCTTCGGGGTAAACAATCATAATGGGGCCTAACGCACAAAGTCCGAAACAACCTGTTTTAACGATCTGAACTTTTTCTGTAAGACCATTTGCGGAAATTTCCCTTTCAAGAGCGTCAATGATCTTCATTGAGCCTGAAGAAGTACAACCTGTACCGCCGCAAACGAGTACATGTCTTTCATATTTTGAAGATGCGTTGCCATGAGTTCTGAGAGCAACTTCGCCCTCCATCTTGGCTTTGACAACGTTGAGTTCTTCAAGAGTTTTCATATCTTAATCCTCCTGTCTGTTTGTAGCAATATACTAGTTGTATTTTGCGAGAATGTCATCAAGCATATCGGGTGTAAGTCTTCCGTAAACATCTTCGTTTACAGTAAGAACGGGTGCGAGACCGCAAGCACCGATGCAACGGCATGCTTCAAGTGAGAATTTGCCGTCTGCTGTGCATTCGCCGCCCTGGATACCGAGCTTTTCTATGAGCTTTTCATAGAGATCGCCGGCGCCCTTAACGTAGCATGCTGTTCCTAAACATACAGAAATTCTGTATTTACCCTTGGGGTAAAGTGAGAACTGTGCGTAGAATGTTGCAACGCCGTAAATTTTTTCGAGAGGAATACCTGTTTCCTCTGCAATCATTGTCTGTACTTCGATAGGGAGATAACCGTAGATGTCCTGTGCCTTCTGCATGATAGGCATGAGGCAACCCTGTTCGTCCTTTAACGAAGCAATTACTTCCTTGAGCTGCTTTTCCTGTTCGGGTGTTCCATTGAAAGGAGCAGCCTTTTTCTTAGAACCCATTGTAGAACCTCCTTGAAAATGTTTTGATTGAGTTATGTATCATACCTCAACCTGAGAGATTTTGACAGGGCATAGTTACCCCATCATTTATACAAAAATAATTATAACACAATACGCAAAAAAATGCTACAAAAATATATTACAGTTAATTTGTGAATTTTTTGTCGAACTTGCACAACGGGTGATACATTTTTTGCCAGAACCCCGTTTTTTCGGGCTCGATAATATACTTGAAAGGTACACTTTTATGTGGTATAATGATAAAAACCACAGATAAGGGGTGTTGTTATGATTTTTGAAGAAAAGAAAAATTTTATAGCGGAATGCAGCGAAGATTTATCGCTCATCTATGATGACATTTCAGCTTCTCCCGTTATAAATCTCTCATCGCTTGACAGCGAAAAGACAAAGCTCTGTATTGTCGATGTCATTAACGGGTTTATAAAATGCGGTCCGCTTTCGGATAAGAGTATTTCTCAGATAATCCCTGAAATCAGCTTGCTTTCAAAAGCAGCATCTGAAAACAGAATGGAAATTATTTCTTTCTATGACAACCACGATGAAAATTCCCCCGAGTTTGAAAGTTTCCCTCCCCATTGTTTAGAAGGAACAGAAGAAGCCGCCGTTGTAGAAGAACTCAGTTGGCTTGAGGCTTATGAAAAATATAAATGTTTACCCAAAAAATCAACAAACGCATTTTTTGAGGATGAAATAAAATCCCTTACATCAGATGACGGAAAAGCAGATACTTTCATCGTTGTCGGTGACTGCACGGACATATGCGTTCTTCAGTTTGCACTCGCTCTGAAAGTAAACGCAAACGCAAAAGGAAAAAGAGTAAGGGTTATAGTTCCCATAGACTGCGTTGACACATACGGCGCACCTATGCACAACAAAAATCTTATGAATTTAATGTCGCTTAAAATAATGAAGAACAGCGGCATCGAAATTGTCGGAAAAATAAATACTGCGGAGTGATGAAAAGATGAATTCACGCAACCTTACAATGCTCGTTGATTTTTACGAGATTACTATGGCAAACGGCTTTTTTGAAAACGGAATTGCCGATAAAACCGCTTGTTTCGATATGTTTTTCAGAAGTGTTCCCGATAAGGGCGGATTTGCCATAATGGCAGGCGTCGGTCAGATGATTGAATACCTTAAAAACATTCATTTTGATGATGACGACATTGAGTTTTTAAGAAGCAAAAATCTCTTCTATGAAGAATTTTTAGAGTATCTCAAAACCTTTAAATTTTCCTGCGATGTATGGGCTGTTCCCGAGGGAACACCTATCTTCCCCGGCGAACCGATTGTTACTGTAAAAGGCCCCGTTATTCAGGCACAATTTATTGAAACAATGGTGCTTTTATCGATAAATCATCAGAGCCTTATTGCAACAAAGGCGAACAGAATTGTCAGAGCGGCGGACGGCAGGCCCGTTATGGAATTCGGTTCAAGAAGAGCACAAGGGTATGATGGTGCGATATATGGTGCGAGAGCGGCTTATATCGGCGGATGTGCAGGAACAGCGTGTGCTATCGCTGATAAGGATATGGGCGTTTCTGCTATGGGAACAATGGCGCACAGCTGGGTTCAGATGTTCCCGACAGAGCTTGACGCTTTCAGGGCTTATGCAAAGGTTTATCCCGATAGTTCAACCTTTCTGGTTGACACATACAATGTAGTCAAATCAGGCGTTCCCAATGCTATAACAGTTTTTAAAGAACTCAGAGAAAAAGGTCATAAGGGTGGCGGAATAAGAATAGACAGCGGAGATATAACATATCTCTCAAAGAAAGCAAGAAAAATGCTTGATGATGCAGGTCTTGACGATGTAAAAATCGTTGCTTCAAACTCACTCGATGAATACATCATAAGAGACCTTCTGATACAGGGCGCTAAAATTGATACTTTCGGCGTCGGAGAACGACTTGTAACATCAAAATCAGAGCCTGTTTTCGGCGGTGTATATAAACTTTCCGCTATCGAAGAAAACGGCGAACTTGTTCCGAGAATAAAGATTTCTGAAAATGTCGGAAAAATCACAAACCCCGCGCACAAGGCTGTTTGGCGACTTTTTGACAACGAAACGGGAAAAGCAATCGCTGATGTCATCACACTTGCTGACGAAATAATTGACGACAGCAAGCCTTATGTGATTTTCGACCCGATTCAGACATTCAAGAAAAAGACTGTAAAGAATTTCACAGCAAAAAAATTACAGGAACAGATTTTCAGAAACGGTGAATGTATCTATCCCGATTACACAGCCGACGAACTGAAAAAATACTGCGAAGCACAACTCGAAACTATCTGGGATGAAGTGAAGCGATTTGAAAATCCCCACGAATATTATGTTGACCTTTCGCAGAAACTCTATGATATAAAGCATAGTATGCTTGATAAATATTTTGACAATTAAAGGAGAATGAAAAAATGAACATCTGGCACGACATATCACCCGACCGCATAATGAAAGATGATTTCTATGCGGTAATCGAAATCTCAAAGGGCAGTAAAATCAAATACGAACTCGACAAGGAAACAGGCGTTTTAAAACTCGACAGAATACTTTATACATCGACACACTACCCTGCTAACTACGGATTTGTTCCGAGAAGTTTTGCAGAGGACGGAGACCCTCTCGATGTT
>JAFXHL010000011.1 GCA_017536405.1 Oscillospiraceae bacterium | reverse complement strand
TCGGTTGGTATGATGAAAACGGAACTCCTATTACTGTTGACGAAAATGCTCTTTTCACAGTGAATATCAATATTATCGCAAAGTATACACCGGTTGAAATGATAACAATATCGTTCTATGAAAATGACGGAACAACTCTTATCAGATCATATGATATCGAGAAAGGAACAACACTTGCATATGTGGATGGTGCAGTCGTTCCGAATATTCCCGAGCCCGAAGATGGATACAAAATACTTGGCTGGGAAAACGATGAAGGAAACATTGTTGATGTAACAACAACTACTATCTTCGATCAATCGACAAATTTAAAGACGACTTACGAAGAAAGAACATATAGTGTTACTTATACAATACAAGATACAGAATATCGCTTTACAGTTGATACAGGTTATACTACTTATACCGATACTTTTTCATATACACAAGAACTTGATTTTTATGAATATGTATATCTGGGTAATGGTGTCAGCCTGAATACCATAGTTGAAGGCTCAACCTTCGAATGCAGATTAACCAACGGAACATTACTCTCCGAAGGCGATACAGTTGCAGATGTTCTTTCAAAACTCAGCACATCTCCCGATACGGTAACCAATATCGAAATAACACTTGTAGTTGTTTAAAATCAAACAAAAACCACCTCAGAAATGAGGTGGTTTTTTCTTTTTACTTCTTCTTTTTAATTACCTTCAAAAGTCCTTTATAACATTCAAAACTCTTTTCGGTTTCATTCTTTTCTGCGGGAATTTTTCCGTAACAAACCTTTTCTGTCAGTTTTGTAACGGGATAAATGTCGTATCCGAATTTTTCTTTTGCAAGAACAGCGAGTTCAACAGTAGAATAGGCTTCGGTGTTTTCACCCGATTTCTTTCCCAAAAGTTTTGATGTTCTCTTATAAAGTTTAACTATCTTCTTTTCACCCTTTGAAAGCGAGAAGATAATCCTGAAAATTCCTTCTCTTATCGTGGGTAAAAATACTATAATGAGAATAGCAAGCAAAACTCCGATAGCTGATAGAACGAACACAACCCACATAGTTTCCATAGGGTCAATATTCTGTTGTGTTCCGCCCATTCCATCATCAATTTCATCTGATGCGGGAGTAGAGTCAAATGTCATCCAACCGTAGCCTGAAATATAAATTTCCGCCCAGGCGTGTCCGTGTTTGTCTCTTACGGCATAATATCCGTCGCTCATCGGCTCTGTCATTAAAAATCCCGTTGTGTATCTTGCGGGAAGACCTGCCGCTCTTGCGAGGAGCACAGTTGCCGTTGCATAGTCAACGCATATACCTGTTTTATCCTCAAAGATAAATGTTTCGATATCGCTTCCCGATGCTCTGAAACCAAGCTGATAACTATAATCTCCCGAAAGGAAATAATTCCTTATAGCATTTGCTTTTTCAAAATCCGAATAACAGCCTTCTGTTATTTCATCGGCAAGCTCCTGTATTTCGTCAGAAATCTCTCTCTTTGTATCATCGAGATATTTTTCTGCGTCGTCAAGTTCCTGTCTGAAATACATCGCGGTAAAATCGGAACCTTCTTCTTCGTCATTGAAATTTTCTATTTCAACAAGGAGTTCTCTGAAAGATTTCCTGTCAAACTGCATAGTGAATTCCGCAGCACCATCCATCAT
Source organism: Oscillospiraceae bacterium (assembly GCA_017536405.1). Lineage (GTDB taxonomy): Bacteria > Bacillota > Clostridia > Oscillospirales > Ruminococcaceae > RGIG4131. The sequence continues at coordinate 13,541 of JAFXHL010000011.1, read as the reverse complement.
ATCTGCATTTTCGGATGAGTAGTAAATCTTGTATTTGTCCGTCGGAGGCATATACGAAACTTCCCAGAAAACATCTCCGTGAGAGTTTCTGTATGTTACTCTTTCGGAGTAGTCGGTTTCTCTTACAGTATAAATTCCGTTCGCTGTCAGAGCGTATTGCGCAGGAAAATCCGAGGCGTATATTTCTGCCGACGTTCCTATATTATTTTCAACCTCAGGGGTGTCATATCCGTCTGTAATTCCGTTTGCTTCCTGATATGTTCGTACAGCTTCCACGATATTGCTGTAAGTAAGATAGGACTGTTTACTTCCCCAGTCTGAATATCCTGTTTCGTAGTATTCTTTTGTTACTTTCCATCTGCGTTTTCCTATATATTCATCATAGGTCTGTGATTTGAGGTATAACGGGGCATTATCTGAAAGAACATAATAATACATCTTTCCTGTCGGTGCTTCGTTGAATTCACTTCCGTCGGTTTCTGTCTGAAGTTTTCCGATAACCTGGTCGGCGTCAACAGAAACGCCTTCCATAGCTTCAATCATTTCGTCGAATGTATCTCTTAAAGGAGTAACCTGTGGTTTCGGGATGATTATCGCAAGCCCTATTACAACGCCAACGAATAAAGAAACCGAAATCCAGTAAGAGCCGTCTGTCAAAACGATATGTTCTTTATGAGAAAGCTGTCTCTGATGCACCATAAGTGCCAAGAAAACAATAAGAACAGCCGCGATATATATCGTTTCGGGAGTTTCGTATCGCTTCGCATATATAGCAAAGGGAATGAGCGAACATAAAAGAACAGCGGCACTTCTGTAAATAATCTGTGTGTAATAAAAAAGAACAGATGAAAGGAAAAATGAAAATGCCACAAAAAGAACAATCGAGAAAGGGGCAAATTTCGTGGTTTCATCCTGTGCGGCATAAAACCAGCTTGAAAATGGCATCGGTGCCGCATACCAGTTTGAGAACAAAAAACTCATCAGAAAGAAAAATGTTCCGAAAAGAATTGCCGTATAGACAAGACCGCCTAAAATCTTTCTTTTTGTAAGCAGTTTGAAAAGAAAGAAAAGTGCGGTAATGACAATAAGGGCAAGAACGGTAATCGGGATTATTTCCGAATCGTTATATATGTTCATTATCATTGAAACAAGCAGCGCAGATAAAATTATCGGGAACGCGGCTTTTTTAGCGTAATCTTTCATATATCCACCTTAAATGTATTTTGTGAAAGTGTAATCATCGCCTATTATCCATAAGTCAGGGATATCCATAGTTGTGGGAACAGAAATTGCCGTAAACACAACAGAGCCTTTCGAGATGAGCGTGTCGCTTACCGAAAGAAGTTTTGCGTCGGGCGAATTTGTGAAAAGAGTTATAACTCCGACTTTTGATTCACCGTTGATAACATCATCGGGAAGTCTTGAAAGAGGAATATCCTTATATTCAAAATCAGAGAATAAAAACTGTAATTCATAAACATCATCCATAGTTTTTATGCTTCTCTGCTGCCAGCCGTCTTTAAAAGGAATGAAAAGGATAAGTTCTTTTCCGAGTTTTGATATAACCGCCGAGAAAGCAAGAAGTCCCTCAGTGATTCTTTCTTCGTTGTAAAGAGAAGTTACTTTGTCAGGGTCATTATCAGGCATAAAATCAAGAACAGCATACTGCTTTGCTTCGGCAGTTCCCTCATCAAGTCTTACCATCAGCTTGTCATATTTTGAAGAAAGTTTCCAGTTAATTCTCTTTATCGGGTCGCCGGGTTCATATTCACGATGCTCAAATCCGGGATTTCCGCCGAATGTGTGAACTGTATCTTCTGCTTCTTCGGCGTCTTCCGATGATATAACCGCGCAGGCACTCTTTATAAGCTCATTTTTGAGCGATGTATCAGGTATATCAGGGATGATTCCTATACTCTTTGAGTATTCCATAAGCCCTCTTTCAGTATAGACATCGAAAGTAACAAGCCCTAAATAGTCTGAAATACTTACAGAAAAAATACCTGTCCTGCCTTTTCCGCATATAAGCCCTGTAAGTTCTGTCGATAATTTTCTTTCTGTCTTGGGTTTTAAAGCAAGTCTGAAATTCTTCTGATTACAGAAAAAATGCTCATCGGCAAAAAGTTCGACAGTTATAAAGGGTGTAGGCAGAAAAGCGCCCGAAGAAAACGAAGCAACCCCGTTTGTCTTTACACCTTTTCCTAAAACACTCTTTTCTGTGCCAAACGAAAATTCGAGTTTCGATTTTGCATAAAGAGTTATAAGAACAGAAATTATCGGGGCAGTTATAAGTGCTATAAGAATAAACATTCCCGCTTTGCCGTCGAGGAATATAAGGTAAACGACAGCAAGAAGAAGGCATATGATATATTCAGCTACCGCTTTTTTATTTCTCATACATTCTCCGTAACCGGAACAGGAACAGTTCCTAAAATCGAGGCGATAACGTTCTGCTGAGTTGAATATGCCGCTTTGCCCTTCTGAGAGAGCATAATTCTGTGTGAGAGAACAGGTATTGCCATTTTCTTTACATCATCAGGGATAACATAATCTCTGCCGTTTATGAATGCGTATGCCTTTGCGGCTTTGTGGAGAGAAAGGCTTCCTCTCGGTGAAACGCCGAGTTTTATGTCGTCTGATTTTCTTGTAGCTTCAACGATTGACATAATGTATGTCTTTATCTGAGGAGAAGTCTTTACTTCTGTAACCTTCTTCTGATATTCTGTTATTTCTTCAAGGGAAACAACGGCAGAAATCTTGTCTATCGGGTTTTCAAATTCCATTCTTCCAAGAATTTCGATTTCTTCGGCGTTTGTGGGGTATCCCATAGAAACACGCATTATAAAGCGGTCCATCTGTGCTTCGGGTAAGTGGTATGTTCCGTATGTTTCAACGGGGTTCTGAGTAGCGAGTGTCATAAAAGGCGAGGGGAGTTTGTGTGTCTTTCCGTCAAGGCTTATCTGAAATTCTTCCATAACTTCAAGAAGGCTTGACTGCGCCTTGGGGGAAGCGCGGTTTATTTCGTCTGCAAGAAGGAAGTTACACATAGCAGCACCTTCTCTGTATTCGAATATGTGTGTTTCGGAATTGAGCATAGAAAATCCGATTATGTCCGAAGGCATAATGTCAGGGGTCAGCTGTATACGGTTGAATTTTCCGTCAACAGATTTCGCGAGCGCCGCAACGAGTTTTGTCTTTCCGACGCCGGGAACGTCTTCTATGAGAACGTGTCCTCCCGAAAGCATCGCCGCTATAACTTCAACGATAACGCTTCTTTTTCCGACGATAACCTTTTCAATGTTTTCAACGAGAAGATTTATTTTGTTTTCCATATTGCCACTCCGTTCAGAATTTGTTATATTTATATACAGATATATTTTACCATATCAGTCAGTTTCAGTCAATGAATTTAAAAAGGAAAGATAGAAATGAATACCAAAGAACTCATAAGAAAATGGACAGACTTCTGCCTCACATTCGCGGATGCCTATGAGGACTGTCCTTTCGATGATGAAACAGTCGTTGTAAGACACAGAAAGAATAAGAAAATTTTTGCCCTCTTTTTTGAAAGAGAAGGCGAAATCTGGATAAATTTCAAGGGCGACCCTATGCAGTCTGATTTGTGGAGAGAGGTTTATTCCTCTGTAATACCCGGCTATCATATGAATAAAGTCCATTGGAATACCGTTAAAATCCCCGGCGATGTCCCCGATGAAGAAGTTATGGCGATGCTTTCAGAAAGCCATTTTCTTACTGCCCCTAAAAAATGACAAAATTCACGCCTTTGCATATACTGTATTATCCCTGAAATATAAAGAGGTGATATGCTTTGGCAACCTATCTTATAACAATAGCGTCGATAACTCTTGCTAATAAGGCTTGTGATATATTAAAATCAAACGGATATGCCTGCGCTGTCGAGAAAACACCGAAAAATTTTGCATCCGGATGCGGATACAGTGTAAGGCTTAAAGGAAATATAGAATATGCGGTTTCTCTGCTTGAATCCGAAGGAATAACCCCGGGGAGCATTATAAACACGGGGAATTCGGAATGATAAACTTTGATAATGCCGCAACGACTTTTCCTAAGCCTGAAACAGTCAATGCGGCAGTTTTAGAGGCGATTGAAAAATATGGCGGAAATCCCGGAAGAAGCGGACACCGCCTTTCTGTCGATACCGCTGAGGCAGTCTATCTTTCAAGAAAAAAAGCGGCGTTATTTTTCGGCGCCGAAACCGAAAATGTGGTTTTTACACTTAATTGCACAGAAGCTCTGAATTTTGCGATAAAGGGAATAATGAACAGATACGGCGGACATATAGTCATCTCTGATTTCGAGCATAATTCCGTTGTAAGACCTGTGTTTTCACTCTCAAAAAAAGGTGTAGGATATTCCGTCGCCCATATCTATCCCGATGATAATATGACGGTGAATTCGTTTAATAATGCTATCCGCCCCGATACAAGACTTATAGTCTGCACAGCGGCAAGTAATGTAACGGGACAGATTCCACCGATTGAAAAGATAGCTGAACTCTGTAAAAGAAGAAATATATGTTTTATTGTCGATGCCGCACAGGCGGCGGGTGTTATTCCCCTTAAAATCGGAAACGGAATAAATTTCATCTGTTCCCCGGGACATAAGGGACTTTACGGCCCATCGGGAACAGGGCTTTTAATATCCGACGGAAAATACAGACTTAGTCCTTTGATTGAGGGCGGAACGGGTTCTCTTTCCATGGTGTTCGAACAGCCATCGTTTATGCCTGATTTATTGGAATCGGGAACTGTGAATGTCATAGGAATACACGCACTCGGAAAAGGCATTGATTTTGTTTCTTCAAAAGGAACGGAAAATATAAGAAAACACGAAGAAATGCTCTGCGACCGATTTATAAACGGAATTTCCCATACCGACGGAATAAGGATATACCGCGAAAACGGCGGAAATTACGCTCCGATAGTTTCATTCAATGCAGAAGGGTTTACTTCAAATGAACTTGCGTCACTTCTCAGTAATGACGGCATTTATTTAAGAGGGGGACTTCATTGCTCAGGAATGGCGCATACAACACTGGGAACAGCCCCTGATGGCACTCTCCGTTTTGCACCATCGGTTTTCAATAATACGAGTCAGGTTGACGAACTGATTTATTCTTTGAAAAAAATATTGAAAAAGCCTTGAATTTATCGGCAAAAATTGTTACAATTAAAATAGTGTTTACTGAACAAAACGGGTGAATAAATCGCCCGTTACATAAACCCTTTTGAAAGGAAGTTTATATGGAAGCGATTTATAACTTTATCGAAGAAGTTTTATCCGTAATCCGTTCCATAAGGATTATGGATGTCATAGATATACTTATCCTTGCCATTCTCATATTCGAGGCATGGAAACTTGTAAGGGAAACAAAGGCGAATCAGTTGCTCAAAGCAGTAGGAATTCTTCTTGTTGTTTACTTTATCTCGTGGGCAATAGGACTTCGCGCTATCGAATTTATCTTAAAGAGTGTATTCAGCATAGGTATCCTTGCGATTATCATTCTTTTCCAGCCCGAAATCCGTCGTGCCCTTGAAAAAATGGGTAGAACGGAATTCAAGCGAATAGGATTTATAACAGGTAATGAACCCGATGGTATGAATGCAAGATGGGAAACCGCAATAGATGCAATTTCCGATTCCTGCGATGAACTTTCAGCGACAACAACAGGTGCTCTCATAGTTATTGAAAGACAGATCCGCCTCGGTGAACATATCGACACAGGCACAAGACTTAACGCCATTCCTTCAAAGGAACTTTTCGGTAATATCTTTTATCCCAAAACCCCTCTTCATGATGGTGCCGCTATTTTAAGAGACGGTGAAGTAATCGCTGCCGCCTGCTTCCTTCCTGCACCGCAGAAAGAAGAACTTATAAACAAAAAACTCGGTTCAAGACACAGAGCGGCAATAGGAATGAGCGAAGTTTCAGACGCTATCGTTATAGTTGTTTCAGAAGAAACAGGAACGATATCGGTTGCTGAAAACGGCGAACTTTCGAGAGGTTTTACAAGAGATACCCTCAGAAAGCATCTCCGCTCAAAACTTATAACTGAAAAGCCTGCTTATACCGAAAGAGAGAAAAAGCGTCTGGCAAGAGGTAACAAAGAATGAAAATAAAAGAATTTTTCAAAAAACTTGCTGTTAATATGCGAAAAGATTTCGGAATGAGAATTATTTCGCTTTTAATAGCACTCGGTGCGTGGTTTATAATATCTGTTTCGGCTTATCCGACAACAACCGTAACCTACCGCAACATCGCGGTAGAGGTTGACTTAGAGGGAAGTGTTGCCGAAAGAAACCGTCTTAGTGTAATCGATATGTCTGAACAGACAGTAAAAGCGACAATAAAGGGTCAGCGTGCCTCGATAGGCGGTCTTTCATCCTCCGATTTTATAGCAAAACCCGAAATAACAGAAGTAAACGACGCGGGTGAATACGAACTGAAACTGAATATCGAATGCAAGGATAAGAATGCTGATTTTGAATATACAGTCGTTCCCGATAAAATAAAGGTAAGTTTTGATAAGATTATTTCTAAGAGCTTTGATCTGACAGCCGATATTCCCAATATCGTTGCGGCTGATGGCTATCTTAAAGGCAATGCCGAAGTAACAACTCCGTCGATAACCATAACAGGACCCGAAGAAAGAGTGAATTATATCACAAAATGTAAGATTCAGAATCTTTCAGAAATGCAGCTTACAGAATCACAGGAAATTTCAGAAGGTAATAACCTTGTCCTTTATCACAACAATACAGTTATTTCTTCCGAAGGTTTGTCGCTCAGCAAAAACTCATTTGCGATAAACGTTCCCGTAACAATGAGAAAAACTCTTCCTCTTGTTGTAAGTTTCATAAATGTTCCCGAAAACATTTCGCTTGAGGATATAGAGTATACCCAGAGCGTCAAAGAGATAGAAGTTGCAGCACCACCCGATAAAATCGAGAATTTAGGCGAACTTTACCTCTGCACTATCGACCTTAGAAAAGTAACTCCGGGATATACAGTAACAGTGCCGCTTGAATTCACAGAAGAATCCGAAATGGAAAATCTTTCTCAGGTAAGTGAAGTAACACTTGAATTCCCGCTTGAAAACCTCACAACAAGAATGATAACAGTCAGCAGAAACGACATTGTTATCATAAATAAACCTGCCGATTATGATATCATCCCCGCAACAACAGGATGGGATATAACCTTTGTCGGCGAGGCAGAAGTTCTTGAAAAACTTACAGTTGATGATATCGTTGTTCAGCTTGATTTAAGCTCTGTTTCAAGCAGTATCACAAGTAATGTCTATATCAGAGCGCCTATCAAGGTCTATGTTCCCGGCGATGATGTCGTATGGGCAACAGGAAGTCAGGTAGTTGCATTCCAGGCAAAAGAAAAATAAAATTTACTGAGGGGCTTTATATAGTCCCTCAGATTTTTAGTTATGAAAGGATATCTATATGCCTATAATAGTTTCGGAGATAAAAACTCCGCTCTCAGCTAAAAAAGAAGAAATCATCTCACAAGCAATAAAAAAAGCAGGTTTAAAAAATGCCGATGTGGTGTCTTCTGCGATAAACAAAACCTCTCTTGACGCAAGACATAACGACGATATAAAACTCGTTTCAAGCGTTTGTTTAACACTTTCGTCAGAAAAACTCGAATGTCAGGTTTCAGAGAAAAAGGGTTTTAAATATTATGAAGAAAAAGAGCCCGTTATCGTTAAGGGAAAACTTCGTCAGGACGGAAGAATAGTTGTTGTTGGTTTCGGCCCTGCGGGTATGATGGCATCTCTTATCCTTTCCGAAAACGGCTATCGCCCGATAGTTTTAGAAAGAGGCGCATCGGTTGATGAAAGGGTAGAGGCGGTTGAAAATTTCTTTAAAAACGCAGTTCTTGATACAACATCAAACGTTCAGTTCGGCGAGGGCGGTGCAGGAACATTCTCCGACGGCAAACTCACAACCCGTATAGGCGATGAACTCTGCTCCTATGCTTTAAAAAGATTTGCAGAATTCGGTGCACCGAATGAAATCCTCACAAAATCAAATCCGCATATCGGAACGGATAAACTCCGTACAGTAGTGAAAAATATCAGAAACCGCATAATCGACCTTGGCGGAGAAATCCGTTTCAACACAAAGGCAGAGGATTTTATCACAGAAAACGGCAGGATAAAATCCATTGTAACAAAAGATGATGAAATAAAATGTTCCGCGGTAATTCTTGCGATAGGTCACAGCGCAAGGGATACCTTTGAAACCTTACTTAAAAAAGGCGTTCTTATAGAACCCAAACCTTTTTCTGTCGGCGCAAGAATAGAGCATAAACGAGTAGAAGTCAACAAAAGCCTTTACGGAAAAAATTACGACAACCCATTACTTCCCGAAGGAGAATACAAACTTTCTTACCGCGAGGGTGAGAGGGGAGTTTATACATTCTGTATGTGCCCGGGGGGATATGTTGTTCCGTCGTCAAGCGAAGAAGAAACCGTTGTAACAAACGGAATGAGCGAATTTTCGCGTGATGCCGGAAACTCAAACTCGGCGGTTGTTGTTTCTGTTTCTCCCGATGATTTCGGAAAGAATGCGTTAGACGGAGTTGACTTTGCAAGAAATATTGAAAAGACAGCATTTGTTCTCGGCGGAAAGAATTATCGTGCGCCCGCCGTTTCTGTCGGAAACTTCCTTGATAAAAAGGTTGGAATAGATAATCTTTCTGTAAATCCGAGTTACGCGATAGGTATCGAAAAGGCTGATTTTGACAAACTTTTCCCATCGTTTATAACCGATATGATGAGAAAGGGACTTATGAAATTCGGTAACAAAATGCAGTGCTTCAAGGACAGAAACGCACTTCTCACAGCCCCCGAAACAAGAACTTCATCGCCCGTAAGAATACTTCGTAATGAAGAAAGAACATCTGTTTCTTTATCAAATCTTTATCCGACAGGCGAGGGAGCGGGCTATGCGGGAGGAATTATGAGTGCCTCTGTTGACGGTATAAAAACCGCGATTACAATAATGAAAATTTATAGTGAAGAATAATTAAAACCGCTTTGCATATATTACTTGAAAAAGTAAAATGCAGGGCGGTTTTTATGGTTGTATGTCTGTTTTCTCAGGATGATGATTTTTCTTCGCTTTTAAAAAGACTTTCAGATACGGATTGTGTAATCCTGACAGGAGATATTTCGGTAATAGAAAAAATCCCCGAAAATGCAGATATCATCGTTTCGTCCGATAATAAAGATGCGCTGAAAAAACTTTCGTCAGAAAAGATGAATGTAATAACCTGCGGAGGTGCAAAGGATACCATAGGGTATAGCAGTAATTCTGATGACGAGATAGTGGTTTCTGTTCAGAGAGAAATTTTATCTTTAAGTGGAAAGAAATACGAGCCGTTTGAAATTCCTCTCATAAAACTTTCGGGAGAAACGGAATACTCTGCAATGGCTTATGTCGGAATAATGACAAAAATAAAAAATCCCCTTGATTAAGGGGATTTTTTGGTTACGGAATATCAAGTGCAAACTTTATATTTTCCATAATTTCATTCTTGTTATAAGGATTGTTCACAAGTCCCGATGCACCGAGTGATATACATTTTTCGAGAATAGTTCTCTTGTTACACATTCTTGAAAGAAGGATTATAGGCGCGTTGATGCTCTTTGCCCTTATCTTGTAATAAGCAGAACAAGGATTTTCATCATCAAGGAAAATAAGGTCGGGTGCCTGTTTTCCGAGGAAGTAGAGTGCGAAAGAAATTGAGCTTTCAATGCTTACCTTGAAGTCTTCTTCGAGATGATTTTTAAGGATTTTGCATATTTCGTTATCGGGTTCTATTATGAGGATATGTTTTTTAGAAAGCTCTTTTCCGAGAACTTCTTCGATTTTATCAATAATCATATTTTTCTGAACAGGCTTTATTACATATCCGTCAGAGCCTATGCTTATGCATTCGCATACAGTTTCAACATCGGCAACACCTGTCTGGAAAATCGTCGGGATTTCTCTGTATTCGGCGATGGCTTTCATCTTTTTGAAGAATGTTATTCCGTCCATTCCGGGCATACGGACATCAAGCAGAATTGCATCAGGTTTTCTTGATGCCATTTTTTCAAATGCTTCCTGCCCTGATGATGCAGTTATTACCGTATAGTCGTGACTCAACTGGAAAAGAAGGGTGCGAAGTGCGATTTCATCATCATCAATAACAAGAATACATTTCTTGTTTTCGTCTTCAGGTGCGTCTTCAGGTGTTTTTTCGGGAAGATGATATTTTGAAAGTTCCATAAGGACATCTTCCTTGCTTGAATAAAGATTCATGAAAGAAACTTCGGGAATGTTGAAACATTCATCTCTTGCAAGACCTAAATTAGCAGCAATTACTATTGTATGTATCTTTGAAACCGACTGAAGATTCTTTATTCTTCTCAAAATATAGATACCCGATGAAGATTCCATATCAGCATTTACAATAATAGCACTTATCTGTTCTCTTGTAAGAATGTCCGCAGCAAAATTGGGAGAGTTTGCGAATCTCAGGTTATATCTTTCGCCGAGACCGAATTTCAGAACAACCGAATTAGCCGCAGAATCGTCAATAACAAGAATCATTTTAAAAGACCTCCGTTAAATCAGCGATTGTCATATTCTTTGATAGTAACCGCTATATTTTCAAGCAGTTCGGAATACATCGAAAGAAGTGTAGCAGTTTTTTCTTCTATAAGGTCGATGTTTTTATCCTTACCTGCAAATTCAAGTTCCTTAGCCAGCGCAGAAATTTCAGTTGCACCGATATTTGCCGCAGAACTCTTGAGAGAATGAACCTCTGTTGTGTAGTCAAAGATATTCTTATCATCAAAATGTTTCTTTATCTTCGACATCTTATCTTTTCCGAATTCAAGGAATATCTTGAGTATTTCAACATAATCGTCAGGATTTCCACCGCTGTTGTATATACCCTCGTCTATATCGACATCCTTTATCGAAAGACCGAGATTGTTAGAAATTTCTGTCGGCTGTTCATCCATGGAATCGTTTATTACAACAAGTTCGGGAGGAAGGAATATAGCGAGTGTATCTTCAAGTTTTTCAGCATCAATAGGTTTTGAGATATACCCCTGGAAACCTACTGACATGAATTTCTTTTCGGCACCGTTTACGGAATCCGCAGTAAGCGCAACAACGGGAACTTCTGCGAAATATTCATCCTCTTCGGCTTTTGCGCGTATAAGTTGTAATGTGTCGATACCGTCAAGAACGGGCATCATATAGTCAAGGAAGATAATGTCATATTTCTTCTTTTCAACCATAGAAAGACATTCTTTTCCGCTGAGCGCTGTATCGGGAGTGATCTTATATGTTTTAAGGAATCCCGATGCGATTTTGAGGTTTGTCTGATTATCGTCAACAACAAGAATTTTAGCCTCAGGAGCAAAGAATGAATTGACAAATGCCTTCTGAACATTTCTTCTCTTGTTGATGTCGAATTCACAGGGAGTGTTATCGATTATAAGCTGAGGGATTGTAAAGAAGAAAGATGAACCTTTTCCGTAAACACTTTCAACTTCAATAGTTCCGTTCATAAGTTCAAGATATTTCTTCGTTATGGTAAGACCAAGTCCGGCGCCTTCGATAGAACGATTCTTTCTTGAATCGATTCTCTGAAAACTCTGGAAAAGGTTTCCGATTTCGCTTTCTCTGATGCCGACACCTGTATCTCTTACTTCACCCTTGAGTATTGCCATATTGCCTTTCTGTTCCCATTTGAGAATAAAGGCAACAGAACCCTCTTTGGTGTATTTTACAGCGTTTCCGAGGAGATTTATAAGAATCTGTTTTATCTTCTTTTCATCGCCCGAAAGGATATTCGGAATAGAAGGTTCAACATCGACTTCAAACGAGATTTTCTTTTCTGAAAGTCTTACACCGATTATGTTTGTAACATCCATAATAAGCGATGGAATGTGGTAATGAACATTTTCGATGCTGACTTTGTTTGCTTCGATTTTTGAAAAGTCGAGAATATCATTTATGAGAGTTAAAAGTGTGCCACCCGCAGACCTTATATCTCCGATTTTCTCTCTCACGCTGTCACTCATATCTTCTTTAAGCGCGAGTTCAGCCATACCGAGAATAGAGTTCATAGGAGTTCTTATTTCGTGTGAAACGTTAGCAAGGAATTCACTCTTTGCTCTGTTTGCATTGTCTGCCTTGTTTTTCATTTCAATAATATCTCTCATATGGAAATGACTCTGTGTGCAGTCTGATATACAAGCAGCATAACCTGATATTTTATTGGAATTTTTAGATGTTACAGGGAATACATCCGCGCGGTAGAATCTGTCTTTTATCTTGAATTCCTGATTGCTCTGCGTAACGAATATATCTTCAAGAACGGTAAGATACGAACCTATTCTCTTTCTTTCGAAATTACCCTCTTCAAGTTCAGGGAAAACCTTTTTTGCTTCAGGGTTGCAGTCGATATACATATAGTTTTTGTCGACAACAATGATGCTCTGGTTTATGGATTCGGTTACAATCTGCATAGCACTTTCGCCTATGTCATAGATATTGAATCTTATGAAGATACACATAAGAACGAAAAGAAGCGAAGAAGGATCGTAATACTGAAGCGCACCTGTATTGTAGAGTACAACAACGATTACAGATAAAGAACCTACTCCGATTATCGCAGCTACGAATTTTGTATCCTGTATATTTGCTTTTGCTGCTGCAGAAAATCGTAAAACTCCCATAATAACAAGAACGACTATCATTATTAGTGCAGTGATTGTATGTATGTAATAATAAGGTCCTTTTTCAAGAACAAGATGAGGATACAATCCTTCGGTTTCAAAAGAAAAAGATTTATAATAAAGCTGATGGTTTAAAATATCTGTTGTAAAAACAAGCAGACAGGTAACTGTATTTATCAGAAGAAAAAGGCCTTTTACGATTTCGGGAAGTTTTGTTCGGCAAGCTTTGAAAGAATACATCAGAAGCATAAACAATCCAAAACAAAGCCCTAAATACTGAAACTTTACAGAAACCATCGCAGAACTCAGATCTTTTGATGTTATTTCTATAAGATATCCTGTTGAATGAACTATCGCACCACAAAGTGCAATAAAGAGATATTTCCCTTCAAGCAACGGATTTGAAGATATAATTTCTATAAGGGTAACAACGGCTGCAATAACCAATATAAGCTGAAAACATACTAAAAAAGGATACAAAACAAATCCCTCCGATTCTGAGTTGATTTTATCTATTCAGATAATTATACTACATTTTTATAAACATATCAAGTTTTTTAAAATAAAAAACACACATTATGACAGTTTTGACACATCACAATTTCTATACCGTTTCTTAATTTGATTATTCCCGTCATCTATGGTATAATGTCTGTATATTCTGTATTGTCGGAAGGAGTTTCTGTTATGGTAAATATAGGCAACGACTGGGATGAAGTCCTCAAAGGAGAATTCGAAAAGG
>JAFXHL010000106.1 GCA_017536405.1 Oscillospiraceae bacterium | reverse complement strand
TCCTTTCCGTCACCGTATTTTATCGCGTTTTCCATAATGTTCTGCAAAACTTCAACGCTTCGGTTAAAGTCGCCCGTTATAAGACAATCGCTGTATTCCCCGACAGTAAAATCTGTTTTTATAAGCGACAGTTTTTCTGTATAGTAAATCTTTATTTTCGTTACAAGTTCAGAAAGATAGAATTCGCCCATATTGACATCAAGGCTTAAAAAGTCCTCTCTTGATGCAGTTATGATTTCTGTTACATAGCCCTCGATTTCGTCAGCCTTTGCGTTTATATTCTCTGCGATTTCAAGTTGTTTTTCCTTGTCGGTATAAAGCCCTTTCGAGAGTGCTTTTGAATAAAGTTTTATCGCCGAAAGAGGAGTCTTTATATCGTGGGATAAAGAAAGCAGAAGCATTTTCTTTTCTCTCTGAAGACCGAGTTCGCGTTCTTTCTGTTGTTCCATATTCTCACGGAGCATATCCACACCCCATACAAATTTACCGAAAAATTTATTTTTCGTTTCCTTTACGGGTGTTATGAGATTTCCCTTTGAAAGTTCATAGGGAACATCCGTCAGTTTCTCAAACGGACTTAAAATTTTCACTCTTATATAAACCATAACGCCGATAATAAGAACTGCCATAATCAGAAGAATTATATTGACTGTTAAAAGAAGATTTGTTCTCTCTGAATTTTCATTCCTCTTATAATCAAAACGATAGAGTTTTCCGTTTATTTCTCTTATGACATAATCGCTGTCAGAATTATAGAAATCATCATTTTGCTCTGTGATTGCCGTTATAAATTCACATTCCGAAATATCGGGTGTATCGCCGTTTTTAATTACCTTTACAAGCCTTGAAACCTCGACAAGATAAGGTCTTCCGCTCTCTTTGTTTTCTTTTAAGAGTATAACATCTGCCGAAACGAAAACTGCAATTATAACGAAAATCACAACAGCAAAAATTCTGTTAAACGCTTTCATATTTATAGCCCACTCCCCAGACTGTCTGAATGTGCTTCGGATTTTTAGGGTCATCCTCAATCTTCTGACGAAGCCACTTTATATGAACAGTAAGCGTCTGCTGTTCAGAAAAACTGTCGCTTCCCCATATCTGATTGAAAAGATACTCTTTTGTGAGAGTTTTTCCCTTGTTTTCAATGAGAAGAGAAAGAAGGTCAAATTCCTTTGATGTCATTTCGATTTTGACATTGTTTTTATAAACGGAATTACTCACTTTATTGATTCGTATTTCTCCGTCAATAATTTCATCAATGGCATATCTTCTTTTAAAAATCCCACCGATTTTTGCAAGCATAATGTCAATATCATAAGGCTTTTCGATATAATCGTCAGCACCCGCAATAAGCCCGTTCAGTTTATCCTCTTTATCGGTTTTTGCACTCACTATCAGTATGGGAGTGTTGCTGTCCTCACGGATTTTTTTACATACCGCAAAACCGTCTATTCCGGGTAACATTATATCAAGCACAACAAGCCTTGCCCCGTATCTTTCATACAGCGACAAAGCCTTTTCTCCCGTGTCTGCTACCGATACAACATAATTTTCCCTACGGAGAAAATCACACAGAAGTTCTGATATTTCTTTATTATCTTCAACTATAAGAATGTCAGTCATAATTTATCCTTTCAAATGGGAATAAGGGCGACAGTATTTTGCCGCCCGTATTCGCCTTACCAACCAAGTTCTAAAAGCCAGTTGTTAAGCGCTCTTTCACGTTCTCTCATCTGCGAATTGTTTTCGCATTTTCCGAGGTTGTATTCGCCCTTTATGTTTCCGTCAACTATATAGAGAACTCTTGTGCATTTAGCAGCAACCTTTGAATCGTGAGTTACCATCATAATTGTTGTGCCGTCTGCATTGAGTTTCTGAAGTTCTTCCATAACTTCATCTGATGATGTTCTGTTGAGCGCACCCGTAGGCTCGTCGGCAAAAATCATCTTGGGATTATTTATCATACTGCGACAGATGCAGGCTCTCTGTAACTGTCCTCCCGAAACCTCGTTTATGTCGTTATCGGCAATGTCGATAATACCGAGTCTGCGCATTAAATCCTGCCCACGCTGCATAGTTTCCTTGCGTGTTTCGGTGTTCTTATTTGATTGTACAGCAGGGAGTATTATGTTGTCAAGTAATGTGAGATTTTTAAGCATATACATCTGCTGAAAGATAAATCCCATTTCGTCAAGTCTTAAATCAGCGAGTTTCTTTTCACTCATTTCTGCGATGTTCTTTCCGCAGAATTTCGCTTCGCCCGATGTAATTCCGTCCATACCCGAAACGGCATATAAAAGCGTTGATTTTCCCGAGCCCGAGGGGCCCATTATGGCTACCATTTCGCCGTCCTCAACAGTAAAGTTTACATTCTTGAGAACATTGTTCTGACGCTTGTTTACGATATATGTCTTGCAGAGGTCTTTTACTTCTAAAATATTCATAGCTGTTTCCTTTCTTACTCAATGTTGGCAGTATCTGATGATTTGATTTTTCTTGTGTAGAGCGATGTTAAAAATGCACTCATAGTTGTTGTCAGAAGAACTACAATCGGGAAAACGAGATAGAGTTCCATAGGATTTGTAATGTAATCAACCGCAAGTTCCATACCCATCATCTTGAAAATCGGGTCGATGCAGAGATGTGTGAGTGGCATCGAGAAAATTTCTGCGATAATAACCGCAATAATTCCCACAAATAAAAATCTTAATGTGTGATAAGCATAGATTTTTCCGTTTCGTGTGCCTACTGCCTTCATAAGTGCGATTTCGCCCTGCTCCTTTGCTATGAAAGAACGCTCCATAAGAACGGTTATGAGTGCAGATAAAACTATTGTGAGAACTGCTACAAGGGATTTTACCGCAGCAAGAGTTTCGGTAACGCCTAACATATCTGATGTTTCTTCAGCACAACTTTTTATATTTTCATAATCCGAGAAAATTCTCTTGATTTCTTCAATTCTGCGTTCAGCCTCTTTATCATCGGGATTGTCGGTAAACATAATCTGTGTGTCTATAGCGCCGTTTGCCTGAACATAATTTATATACTCGTCGCTGTGAAGTCTTATGCCGTTCCCTTGCTGATTCATCGACTGAAAGAATGCAGAGATGATATATTCCTTATCGCCGTCAATGGTTTTTATTATAATTGTATCGCCTATATCTGCTTTAAGGTTTTCTGCCGAAAGTCTTGTTATTGCGATTTCGTTTGTGTTCTGTGGCATTGTTCCACCTGTATATTCATACATATCCATTGTCGTACCTGTGCCTTGATATATAGGAACACTGATTTCAGTTTCTCCGTGAACAACAGGCAGGGCAAATACCATTTCACGATAACATTTTGAGGGTATATTATTTTCTGCAAGAGTTTTTTCCATATCATCAAGATGCTTTTCGAGTTTTTCACGGCCATCTTCCGACATACACTCCTGAAATATTTCACTGTCAGAACTATATACATCGCAGTCAGCCCAGCCGAAAGTTGTTGAAAGGCTTCCGCTGTTCATTGTGGCAACAGTGTTTGAAAGTATAAATATAAGGGAAAGACAAAGCACAAATGTAAGAGTAATAATGCTGTATCTTTTAGGTGCGCTTACAATATCGTTAAGCGCAAGGAAAGATGTTGCAGAGAGTTTTGATTTTCCAAGGCTCATAATGCTCTTTTTACGGAAGCGTTCACCCGTCTGACCATTTCTTATTGCATCAATGGGAGTGAGTTTCTTGACCTTGCCTGTGCATCCATAGCAGAAAAGAAGAATTACCGCTATTACAAACACAGCACAGAGAATATTAAGTATAACAGGATTCTGATTGCTTATAATAATTGACTGTGAAGAAACACTCATAAGCATTTTTCCGAACGGGAAACTAAGGAAAAGTCCGATAACAGAACCGATTACAGAAAGTCCTGCATATTTTACAAGATAAAGCCCACGGATTTTGAAGTTGCTGATACCTATTGCTTTCATAACACCGATTTCACGGAATTCTTCTGAAAGTGTAAAGGTGATTGTAAAATGAAGAACTACGAAAGCGATTGCGATAAGTATTAAACTTACTACAAGAAGCAGACCGACAACAATCATATCAAATATATATGTAAATTCCATAAAGGCTCTGTCCATTGTAAGAATACTGTTGTTGATAAGAGGTTTCGATTCTTCAATCACTGTATCAACATCCGAAGAATATATGTAGACAATAGAACCACCGTAATATTCTTCTGTATTTTCTTCAGAAAGAAAATAATTAAAATCTTCCTCGCTTATAATGTATCTTGCAAAATTTATCAGATTCGAGCCGAAAAGTGCGTCCTTTATCTTGCCTGCAAGAGTAAATTCACGGCTTACTCCGTTTACTTCAATGGTAAGTTTATCGCCGATATCAGCACCGATAGCGTCAGCCCTGTTTTCTGTCATATAGAATTCGCCCTGATTTACTGTTTCAAGGATACTTCCATCGGGCAGAAAATAATTCAGACAAATATCACTGTGAACCATATTCGTTCCTATATCAACGACTTTATCCTCGTCATCAAAGGCAAATTTATCTTTCGTCAGAAACAGCATTTTTTCTTCTGAATAGCGTTCAACTGCATCTGTCGAATTCATCATTTCATCAATATCAACCGAGAGATTTTTATTAAATGTAATCACGAGATAATCAGGCGCATCCGCCATTTCAAAATAATTGTCAAGCGCCGTTGTAACGCTTAAAATGTTGTTTACGCTTGATGATACGAACATTGTCGCGAGTATGATAAATACAAGCAGAATAACATTCATAGCCTTTTTTCGTTTAAGGTCTTTTTTCAGTATATTGAGATACATTTTTATGCTCCTTTCATCGTTGTAACCTGATTGTAGCATATAAATTATTAAATAATCCTTAAATATTTTTCATAGGGTCTGAGTTTATTTTATCATATTCTCATGAAAATGCAATTTTCGGGTAAAAAACAACCCCTCTCATAAAGAGAGGGGAGAATTCACCTGTCAGAAAAACCATTCCATAGCCCTATCCATACACACAAATCACCTTGTATTGAGTAGCTTTTAATTATATTAACCTGTATTTAGTTCATATTAAGAAATGCAGAAATACACCCTATCAGAATAAATAAAATAAATATACCAATGCTTATACCACCTATAATAAATGGCAGTTTTGATTTTGAATTTGATTTTTTCTTTTTTAATGTGTATATCACAAAGCTAATACAAGTAATTATTATTGGCAGTAGAATTATAGAATATAAAATAATGTAAGTAGTAGTAATATTCATGTCTCTCACTCCTTTAACTGATATCTTTAT
>JAFXHL010000105.1 GCA_017536405.1 Oscillospiraceae bacterium | reverse complement strand
TTTCGGGAATGGATTATAAAGCGGGTGTGTTTGCCGTTGTAAACGAAAAGGAAATCTATGACGGAAACTACCGCGTTGAAAACTTTGACAACATAAGAACGGTAAAAATTCTTACAATATGTGAACTTCTTGCAAAGCTTGACGCAGACCCTGAGAATTTCGTTGTATTCAAGGGAAAGAGAATTCTTCCCACAGATTATCTTATCGCCGATGGCGAAGAATACACAATCGAAGAAAGAGATACTCTTCCTGCGAATATCGTTTCAGAAGAAGTTGCTCCCGAACCTGTTGCCGAAGCACCGAAGGCTGAAGAGGTAATTCCCGAACCTGCTCCTGTTGTTGAAGAAACAGCATATGAAGAAGACTTCACAGAAGATGAAATAGATAAAATTCTTTCTGAAGTAAAGGAAGAAACAAAGGCAGAAGCGCCCGTTAAACCTGTTCAGAACGAAGAAGAACCACCCTCACTCCTTACAGACAAGAAGGGTGTAACGGTTATTCTCAACGGAAAAACTCTCGCTATGAATCTTCAGAAGAACTGCACAGAAAACATCTTTTTAGAACTTATGGCCTATGCCGATATCGATACACAGAACCCTCAGGGCGATGATATTGATATGACAAGAAACGGTAAACCTGCAACATATATGGATGTTCTTAAAGACGGAGATGTTTGCTCTATCAAATGGATAACAAGAAGGAAAAAGTAATGAAGATACTTATAGCATCCGACATTCACGGCTCGGCTTATTACTGTGAAAAACTTATATCGGCGATAGAAAGAGAAACTCCCGATAAAATTCTTCTTTTGGGGGATATTCTCTATCACGGCCCACGAAACGACCTTCCGAAAGGTTATGCACCCAAAGAAGTTATTTCGATGCTCTCTCCTTTAAAGGATAAACTTCTTTGCGTAAGAGGAAACTGCGATACAGAGGTTGACCAGATGGTTCTTCCTTTTCCTGTTCTCGCGGAATATGCCTATGTTGTTTCTGAAAAAGTAAATATTTTTGCAACTCACGGGCATATTTTCAATGAAGAAAATCTTCCGCCTTTATCAGAGGGAGATGTTCTTCTTAACGGACATACACATATCCCGAAATGCACAGAACACGAGGGATACATCTATATGAATCCCGGCTCGGTTTCTATCCCGAAAGAAAATTCAGAGCATAGTTATATGACTTTTGAGGGCACGGAATTTTTATGGAAGAATCTTGACGGAGAGGTTTATAAGACATATACCTTATAATATAATAATAAAAAGAGTGGAAAAAATTTTTCCACTCTTTTTTATTTTTTTGAAAAAAATCACTCCTTTTATTTGTATTACATTCAGAAAGACATTAAAGGGAGGACTTATAAAATGAAAAAGATAAAGTCAATAATCGCTCTTATTATATGCATAATTTCCGTTGCGGGATGTGCACCGAAAACAGAACCCGATGGATATGAAACAATGCTTATGACAGAAATTCCGACAGAAACTACTGTTCCTGCATTACCGCCTTTTTCTGAGGAAACAACGGTAGCCCCCGAAGAGCCTGTTTCTTCTGAAACAACAGTTAGCGAAACTACTCCTGCTGAAACAACATATATAAGTGGCTCACAGCCTATGCAAAGAGCAGATATAGGATTTTCAAATTCTGTAAATATTCTCGGCGTTTCGCTTTATGATGAAATCAAGGGCGAGGGAAATGTTTTCTATTCACCATATAGCATTGATATAGCGCTTTCTATGCTTGTGAATGGTGCTGACGGAGAAACAGAAACCGAGCTTTTAAATCTTCTCGGTATGGCTGACATCAGTAGCAGAAACGCTGAGATTTCTGAAACCATGAAAGGCTTTAACGATAAGAAAGCTATTGTTGAAACAGCAAATTCTGTATGGATAGATGAATCTTTTGAAAAGTCTGCACCCACAAGAAAAGAATTCATTTCTCCTTTAAAGGAATTCTATGACGCAGAAGTTTTTCACGAAAAGTTCACGAACCCTGCTACTGTTAAAAAGGTAAACTCATGGATTTCTAAAAAGACAAACAAGATGATTCCTAAAATGCTTGACAGACTCAATAACGACACAGTTATTCTTCTTGTCAACGCAGTTTATTTCGATGGAAAATGGCAGACTCCCTTTTTAGAGGATGACACAACCGACTGGACTTTTGAGGGCACAGACGGAAACACAACTGTTGATATGATGAGACAGTTTGACAACTACTACAAATACTACTCAAAAGGAAATTTAAAGGGCGTTTCTATTCCTTATGGCGAGGGCGGAATCGTTATGGATGTTTTTGTTGCAAACGATAACTCAAAGAAAAACGCAGTTGAAATTTTCGATGCAATGACACCCGAAGAAAGACTCGAACTTTTATCATCAATGGAAAATTCACATTCTGAAAAGATTTTCCTTGCTATTCCTAAATTTACATTTGAAACAGAAACTTTCTCTGTCAAGGAAAATCTGAAATCGCTTGGCGTTACAGAAGTTTTTGACCCTAGTGTAGCAAATCTTCGTTCTATGAGCGAACTCCCCGATGATTACAATCTTTATGTAAGCGATATTCTTCATAAGGCAAAGATTGAGGTTGACGAAAACGGAACAAAGGCCGCTGCCGCAACGGTTGTAATGGTTGATAATCGTTGTGAGGCGGTAGAACCTTATGACCCCAAGGAATTTATCGCCGACGAACCTTTCGTTTTCACAATAAGAGATACAAAAACAGGAACAATTCTCTTTATGGGAACAATCAGCAACCTTTCAAAATAATTTGTAACCGTTTTGTAATCTATTGTAACCAAACTGTAAATAGAAAAGTATTGAATTGTAACCTTTTAAATGCTAAACTTGATATAGAACGGGGGAAGGAGAAAATGACCTCGTTCTGAAAGAAATCTGTCATATATATACTCTTCAAAGCAAAAACACCCGACAGCCCCGTTGGGTGTTTTTGTCATTTTAAATAAAATGCCCGTTTATTATCCTTGAATTTGGTATAATTTACAGTTGACTTGAAACCCTGTTTTGTGATAAAATTGTACTTGTGTTAAATACAGTTGTTTAT
The DNA here is from genome assembly GCA_017536405.1 of Oscillospiraceae bacterium. GTDB lineage: Bacteria > Bacillota > Clostridia > Oscillospirales > Ruminococcaceae > RGIG4131. The sequence goes on along the minus strand of JAFXHL010000105.1, from coordinate 1,994 downwards.
TGGGGGTGAACATAATGCCTAAGGAAACAGAAGGAAAAAGCAGTTTTATAGTTGTTGATTCCTGCGTATTGCCCGATATATTCGAGAAAGTTCTTCTCGTTAAAAAACTTATCGCATCGGGGAAAGAGAAGAGTTCGGCTTCGGCTTGTAAAGCAGTAGGTATTTCAAGAAGTGCTTTTTATAAATATAAGGATTATGTTTATTCTTATGAAGAAAAACTGACGCAGAGAATTATCTCGATATCAACAGTTCTTCATGATGAACCGGGGATACTCGCGGGGTTTATCTCGCATCTTCATTCGCTCAATGCAAATATTTTAACAGTTAATCAGAGCATTCCTGTTGACGGGGTTGCTTCTGTAACAATATCACTAAGGCTCACAGAAAATTCACAGGATATAATGGGTCTTAAAAATATTCTTTCAAGACTTCGCGGTGTTGTTGAATTGAAAATAATTTCAGGAGAGTAATATATTATGGCAAAGATAGCAGTTTTAGGATTTGGTGTAGTAGGTTCGGGAACAGTTGAACTTTTCTACCGCAACAAAGAAAGCATTATAAAAAAAGCAGGGAAAGACCTTGATATAAAGTATATCCTCGATATAAGAGATTTTCCCGAAAGTCCTTATGCAGATAAACTCGTTAAGGACATAAATGTAATTTTAAATGACGATGAAGTAACACTCGTTGCTGAATGTATGGGCGGTGTGAAATTCGCTTATGGCTTTGTTAAGGATTGTCTTTTAAAGGGAAAAAGCGTTGCAACATCAAATAAAGAACTCGTAGCGCAGAAGGGTGCTGAACTTCTTGCTATCGCAAAAGAAAAGGGATGCAATTTCTTCTTTGAAGCATCAGTAGGCGGTGCTATTCCTATAATAAGACCTATGCATCAGTGCCTTGCTGCAAACGAAATCACGGCTGTTGCAGGTATTCTTAACGGAACAACAAACTTCATCTTAACAAAGATGATTGAAGAAAATATGAAGTTTGATGATGCGCTTTCAATGGCGCAGAAGTTAGGTTATGCCGAAGCTGACCCTACTGCCGATGTTGAAGGTCTTGACGCTTGCAGAAAAATCTGTATACTTTCATCTCTCGCTTTCGGAAAACACGTTTATCCCGAAAATGTTCATACAGAAGGCATTTCCGCTATAACTCCCCGCGATATAAATGACGCTGAAAAATGGGGCGGTGCTGTTAAACTTATAGGAACAGTAAGAAAACTTTCTGACGATAAGATTATGCCTTATGTAGCGCCTCATTTTGTATGCAGAGAAAACCTCATTTCATCAGTAAACGATGTTTTCAATGCGGTTATGGTTTCGGGCGATGCTATCGACAAGGCAATGTTCTATGGCAGGGGCGCAGGAAAGTTCCCTACTGCATCTGCGGTTGTTGCTGACATTATCGATATGGCAAAAGCGGATAAAACAAGCATTTCTCAGGTATGGGAAGATGTCGATAACTCTGCATTCGTTGAAAAGATAGAAAACAACGAAACAGAAATGTATGTAAGAGTAAAATCTTCTGACAAGGCTGTTATCGAAAAGTTCGGCACTGAAATTATTTCAGATGAAAACGGCGAAGTTTCATTTGTAACACCCTGTCTTTCTGAAAAGGAAATTGACGAAAAACTCGCAGGAACAGAAGTTGTTTCAAAGATAAGAATACTCGCTATGTAATTTATGCCAGAGGGGGAAAGGGTAATGGAATTTCTGATACTTTTAATTCTCATTATCGTTTTCTGTCTTTGCTTAGGGTTAGGGCCTATTGAAATATTCATCGGGTTTGTGTTTATTTTTCTTCTTCTCGTTTCACTTACGGCTTTATTCTTTCTCTATAACATTTTCAGAATAGTTCTTTCAAAAAGAATAAAGGCGACTTTCTCAAAAGTTGACGCTTCTCCCAAAAGCAGATTCACAGTCGCTTATTATAAATCGGGAGATGAGGAATATCCCTGTATCTTCCCGAATGAGCCTATGCTCAAAAAAATC
>JAFXHL010000104.1 GCA_017536405.1 Oscillospiraceae bacterium | reverse complement strand
GCCTGTGAAAAGGCCGTAGCCGTAAGCCACCTGGCAAACGTCATCCTTTGTGCCGCCAACGGCAACAATCGCTCTTGCGCAGCAGTCTTCCCAAAGGTCAATATCGTTCTGAGTATAGAACGCTACTACTCTTTTTCCTGTTGTACCTGATGTAGACTGGATTCTTACACAGTCAGAAAGAGGTGATGCCAAAAGTCCGTAAGGATAAGCATCTCTTAAATCACTTTTTGATACAAAAGGAAGTTTTCCTAAATCTTCAATCCCTTTTATATCTTCGGGTTTAACACCTTTTTCGTCCATAAGATTTCTGTAATAGGGCTCGTTTTCATACACGTGCTTTACTTGTTTGACCAGCTTTTCGGACTGCAGCTTCCTCATTTCCTCCCGGGACATGGTTTCAATTTCTTTCTGATAGTAATTCTGTGCCATTTTAACCACCCTTTCTTGTTTTTCGTCCGAAATATCGGACTAAATTTGATAAATACCATTTCGGAGTGTGAAAAGGAGATATAAAATAAAAACGCCCTCCGCATTCCGATAAAGAATACAGAGGACGAGAATTTCGATAAATCCCGTGGTACCACCTCAGTTCGCCGTCATCTCACGGTAACGGCCTTGTCAGGTACTATCATACCCTTAGTTCTGTGACGGGAACTCCCGTTGCATCCTACTTAAAGGCGAAAACCTTGTTCAGTGCACTGCTAACAGAATGAATTCGTGAAGGACGCCCCCTTTGCCTCGCACCGACCGGCAACTCTCTCCAGGTTCTTTCCGACCTACTGGTTTCTGCTCTCCGCATTTAATATCACATTCAAGCGATAATTCATTTTAACACGACAAAACAATAAAGTCAATATATTTTTTAAATTTTTTTAATCATCTGTATGAACCACACTGAATTTATGTAATCCAACTCTGTCAAGTGTCGCCATAATAACAGGAATAAGTATGAGTTGAATAATTATTCCAGGAACGGCATTTATAAATGCTCCCGCCATAAACATTTCTATTGTAAATGGGGTATCGTTTATACCGAGAACTATTATCTGGACTATCCCCCAGACTATTCTTCCCGAAATCATAGAGGTAACAAGCGATATATACACAGCGACTATCCCCTGCTTTTTAAAGGCACAGTAAACTATCCCCGCGATAAGACCGTATGTTAAAAGTTCAAATGACATACTTACTGCATTCGGGAACATAACGGGCATTCCGAACAAAAAAGACCTTAGTATCGGCAAAACAAAGCCTACTACCGCACCATACTGCCAGCCACATATAAGTCCGCATAAAAGCACGGGAAGATGCATAGGAAGAAGTTTATTTCCGAATTGCTGAATCTGTCCCGTTAAGAAAGGCAATACAAGTCCTATTGAAATAAACAGCGCTGAAAGGACAAGTTTTTTGGTCGAAAAAAATCCCTTTTCTTTCATAGTTCTGCTCCTTTTTATTATCTTTGTAAATTATATCACTATGGCACTTAAAAAACAAGGTTTATTTTTCTCTGTCTTATTGCATTTTATCGTGGATGTAGTATAATGGAGGTAAGATTCAGGACGAAGGAGAAAGATATGAAAAACATTGACATCATAAAAAAGCATATCGGAGAATATGCAACCGAAGAAATGCTTAAAAATATAGATTGTTATGTAAGGCCTCAGCTTTCCGTATTTATTCCTACTTCTGAAACGGGGTATTTTGCATCAGAACATCCTCATCCGTCATATATAATAAAGATATTCTTTGAACAGAGAACAGATAAGCAGATGCATTACGAGGCAGAGATAACATCCCCTCAGACAAAATACTCTGTCGGGAACAAAAATCATTTTTACTGTATTATGATAGACAAGGATTTCTTTGAAAAGCGCTATCTTATGTATGGCGACAAACTCCCCCGTTTCTGCATGCACAAGTTCGAAATGTGCAGTGATGTTTTAAAAGCACTCAATACTTTCGCTTTTGAAAGCAGTAAGTCAATGCTCAATTCAGACATAACTCTTGATGCACAATCCGAAATAATAACCCACTGGATTATAAGAAGTATTTTCGGGGAAACTCTCGATATGCGTGCTATATCGGATGACTATTCTGTTGCGAGGGCACAGCATTATATGGAACAACACTATATGGATAATATTACTGTTGCGAAACTCTCTGAACTCGGATATGTATCCCCTTCTTCCTTTAACAGAAGATTCAAAAATGAAATCGGGATAACTCCCATTGAATACCTTATTGAAATAAGGCTCAAACACGCAAAAACGCTTCTCAAAAGAAAAAATATACCGATAACCGAAATTGCAATGCGTTGCGGATTCGGAAGCAACTCACATTTTTCATCGTGTTTTCAGAATAAAGTAGGTATTTCCCCCAGCGAATACAGAGATAAATACTAATGACAGTATTTTGAAAGAATATGGTTGTATTATTAAAGTAATTCCTTTTATATAATGTTATAATCATAACAATATAAAGAAAGGAATGATAATATGACATCAAAAGAAATTTTAAAACTCGTAAACGAAAATCCTGCGTTTCATCTTGCAACAGTTGATGGAGACCAGCCAAGAGTAAGAGGTATGCTTTTATTCAGAGCGGATGAAAACGGATTTATCTTTCATACAGCATCGACAAAGGATGTTTTCAGACAGATGAAGGAAAATCCAAAAGCTGAAATGTGTTTCTCCTGTGGCGGAACTCAGATAAGAGTAACGGGTGTTATGGAACAGGTTTTTGATGAAGAACTCAGAGCAGAAATTTTTGCTCATCCTTCAAGAAAATTCCTTCAGGCATGGGTTGCGAACGGAATAGATAATCTTCTTCAGGTTTTCATTATGAAGGATTGTTCTGCTGTTACATGGACTATGGAAACAAATTTCGAACCCAAAAAGGCAATAGAATTAAAGTAATAACAAAAAACGCTCTCTGTTAAAACTGAGGGCGTTTTTAATTTTTTTCAAATTACCTATTGACAAGTGTATATATGGGTGTTATACTGTGTATATCGTATATATACAATTTAATCAGAGGTGCACTATGGATATTATACTCAGTAATTCATCTTCAGAGCCTATTTATCAGCAGATTATAACGCAGATAAAGGCCCAGATAATGAGCGGTGAACTGATGGCAGGGGACGCTTTGCCTTCAATGAGAATGCTCGCAGGGCAGTTAAGAATAAGCGTTATAACAACAAAACGCGCTTATGAAGAACTTGAAAGAGAAGGCTTTATCGAAAACTTTGCAGGTAAAGGATGTTTTGTCAAGACACAGAACACCGATTTTCTGCGTGAAGAAAGCATAAAGCAGACGGAAGATTTACTCTCAAAGGCTTGTGAAAAAGCGAAGATATGCGGTCTTTCGCTTGACGAAATGAAAGAAATTCTTGACCTTATTTATGGAGGAAACGAAAATGAGTAACTATGAAAACGCAATAGAAATAAAAGGTCTCACAAAAAAATATGACGGATTTACTCTTGACGACATAACTTTTGATGTTCCTAAAGGAAGCGTCATGGGGTTTATAGGACAAAATGGTGCAGGAAAAACAACCACAATAAAGGCTATATTCAACATCATAAGCCGTGATGCAGGGACTATAAAAGTTTTAGGTCTTGACAACATCGAAAATGAATATGAGATAAAGGAAGATGTTGCTGCGGTTTTCGATGAACTCCCCTTCCATGAGGATTTCAACGCAAAGCAGATAAGCATAGTTCTTTCAAATGTATTCAAAAACTGGAACAATGAAAAATTCAAGGAACTTTTAACAAGATTCGCTTTACCCGAAAAGAAGAAAATCAAGCAGTTTTCAAAGGGTATGAAGATGAAGCTTCAGATTGCTACCGCCCTTTCACACGATGCAAAGCTTCTTATCATGGACGAAGCAACAACAGGTCTTGACCCTGTTGTAAGAAACGAAATTCTCGATATTTTCAGAGAATATTTACAGGACGGCGAAAGAAGTATCCTTATGTCATCACATATAACATCTGACCTTGAAAAAATCGCAGATTGTGTTACTTTCATCGACAAAGGAAAAATTCTTTTAAGTGGATACAAGGATGATATTCTCGATACTCACGGGCTTTTAAAATGCTCGAAGGCAGATTATGAAAACATAGATAAAGAGGATATTGTCAGTGCAAGAATAACAGATTTCGGCGTTGACGCTATGGTATCGGACAGAGAAATGTGTAACAAGAAATATTCAGGCGCTGTTATAGATAAAACTACTCTTGAAGAAATTATGCTGTTTTATGTAAACAGAGATAAGAAGGAGTGGAACTGATGAACGAAAAGAAATCCACATCAATAAAAGGGCTTGTTTTCAGAGAATTCTTTCTCGGAAGAAAATCATATGCTTCGCTTCTGATTATGGCTGTTGTAGTTCCTTTTATGTTTATGCTCTTTATGCTCAGCGCAAAATTCGGAAATTTAAGGCTTATGGAAGATGTCGACGAGATAATTGAAACAATTTATATTATGTCGCTTTATATGCCTGCATTTATTTTTTCTTCTGCTATTTATGGTATTCTCGATGCTGTTTCAGCCGATTTCAATACAAAATGGAACGGATATATGTTTTCAACTCCTGTTAAAGCAGAAAAATTCATCGGAATAAAGTTCGGAATAATCACTTGTTTTACAATATTTTCTGTTATTATGTCAATTCTTTCGGCGGTTATTTTTTCTTCTGTTGCAGGAAAATCCATCACTTCTGATGATATTTCGATAATAATGTGTATTGTTGCTTTATGTGATTTCGCTTTCGTATTCTACATAGTTTTGGCATATGCGCTCGGAATGAACAAAGCGACATCTGTTTTTTCATTTGCGGTAGTGGCGTGTATTTTAGGCGCTCTTTTCTCATTCATAAAATTTGCTGATGAACACTCATTTGTCGATAATCCGTTTGAAATTCTTATTTTAGAAAACGCAAGAATGATTGCTCCTTTTACTCCCGTTATAATAATCGCAACGATTGTTATCGGATATATTCTCTGCGTTAAATTCTCGAAAAGGAGGGAAAGATAGATGCTTGGTCTTTTATATAAGGAATTTATAATTTCAAAAAGAAGTCTGATTTTATCACTGATTATGTATGTAGTATCTGTTATCATTGTATGTATCGCTATCATAGTCGGTCGCATAGGCGTTACTGAAAATGGCGGAATGTTACCTGAAGACTGGTCTGCTTCTATTGTTGCGATGAATGGTATACTTACCATCATACTTTTCGGTGCAACGAATTTATATTACAATAATCTTTTTATGTCGGACGAAAAAAGAGTATGGGCGAACTTTTCGATATCCCTCCCTACATCCGAAAAAGGACAGGTTAAGGCAAAGTATATCTATTTATTCTTGATAAATTCTATCGCCCTTTTTATCACAAGTATCCCCGATGCTGTTATAGGCTATATAAGCGGTGAATTTTCGGGAGTAGGCTCACTTATCGGTCAGATGATTTTTATGATTCTTATCTTAAAATACTCGATAGAAATTCCGTTTACGCTCCGTTTCGGAACAAAGGCGGGGAGTTATATAATGACAGCAGGATATGTAGTTTTATCGTTTGGTTTGATTATATATGGCCTTTTCGGAGATATATCATTCTTTATGGAAAATGAATTTATGGATGTGTTTGTAAAAACTATCGAATTCCTCACATCAGATACTGCATCCATAATAGGCTTAGGTATTTTTTCGTGGGTTGTTCTTATACTTTACATAGTATCCTATAAAATTTCCTGCAAGGTTTATAAGAAGGGAGTTGAAACTTATGAGCAGTGATAAAAAACTCACCTTAAAAAGAATAATCATATTCATTCTTATTGCTTTTGTTCCGCTTATAATTATCGTTGCGGTAGTAAATGCTTTTTTTGATGAGCCTATGTATGTAAATGAAACACCAGAGGCCCTTGCTACTTCACAGCTTTTAGGCTTTATCGGTATGATGACTCCCACTATTGCAAATATCATAACAAGAATAATAACAAAAGAAGGATTTAAAAATTCATACCTTAAAATAAACCTTAAGGGTAATATAAAATACTATGTCTTGTCTGTTGTTGTTCCTTTAATATATGTTATAGCGACTATGTGCATTTCTTTTATAATATACAGTAAGGAATTCACCCTTTCGGAAATGG
>JAFXHL010000103.1 GCA_017536405.1 Oscillospiraceae bacterium | reverse complement strand
GCAGAGAATATACTGTTGCCTCTATGAAAGGTGTATATCCTGATGATATTGGTATATCATATAACGAAAAGTTATCAGATGGCAGAATGTATGCGATAACTCAAAATGTAAACAAATATACCCTTGCGAGAGAAGGCAGTTTTATCGGGAATGAAAAAGAACCTGAACCGACTATAGTAGAATATTCAGAAAGAGATAATATTTCATTTTATGATAATGATTATAGTATGAATCAGGAAGTGTCCCCAATGGGGACTGAAGTTCCTGAAGAAAAAAAATCTGAAAAACACGATTTTGTCATAACTGATGAAAATCTTGGGGAAGGTGGTGCAAAGACAAAGTTTAAAGCAAATGTTGAAGCAATAAAGTTGCTTAACAAAATAGAAGCCGAAAATCGTCTTGCAACACCGGAAGAACAAGAAATTCTTTCAAAATATGTAGGTTGGGGCGGACTTGCTCAGGCTTTTGATGAAAACAATGATAAGTGGGAAAATGAATTTAAAGAACTTAAAGAACTTCTTTCTCCCGAAGAATATTCAAATGCGAGGGCAAGTACAATAAACGCTTTTTATACTTCTCCTACTGTTATAAACGCTATTTATGAAGGTCTTGAAAAAATCGGCTTTAAAGGTGGTAAAATTCTTGAACCGGCAATGGGAGTTGGTAACTTTTTCGGCTCGATGCCGAAAGAAATCAGGGACAATTCATCTTTAAGTGGAGTTGAACTTGATAGTATCTCAGGAAGAATAGCAAAGCAACTTTATCAAAATGCCGATATTACTGTATCAGGCTATGAAAAAACAAACTTTGCAGACAATAGTTTTGATGTTGTTGTAGGAAATGTGCCGTTTGGCGATTACAAAGTTTATGACAAGGACTATAACAAGTATAATTTCAATATTCACGACTATTTCTTTGCAAAATCGCTTGATAAAGTACATCCGGGAGGAGTTGTAGCATTTGTTACTTCTCAGGGAACTATGGATAAGAAAAGTTCTGAAATAAGACAGTATATCGCAGAAAGGTCTGAACTGCTCGGAGCAATCAGACTTCCCAACGATGCGTTTAAGTCAAATGCCGGAACAGAAGTAACATCTGATATACTCTTTTTGAAGAAAAGAGAAAGACCGATAGCCGTTGATGAACATTCTGAAGAATGGCTCGGAAGAACCTTTATTGACGAAAACATCCCGGTAAATAACTATTTTGCGAAAAACCCTGATATGATTCTCGGAACAATGGTTCAGGGAAACAAAATGTATGGCGGAGAAAAGTCAAACTCTACTATGTGTATCCCTAAAGAAAATTCCTCCCTTAAAGAAGAACTTAAAAAGGCTATAAACAATCTTCAGGGAGAATATGTTGCCAATACGAAATCGTATGAGGAAAAATCATCTTCTGATGAAGTAGTATATGCGACACCGGACATAAAAAGATACAGTTATGCCATTATAAATGACGAATTGTATTATCGTGCCGATGGAAATACGATGAAAAAGGTAGAAATGCCGAAGAAAAACGAAGAAATCTGTAAATCTATGATTGAACTGAGGAAAATCGCTACAGAATTACTTGATTTACAAGTTCACAACATCAATTACTCATTTGAAGCTGAAATCACAACGAAAAGACAAGAATTGAATGAAAAATACGATAAATTTGTTTCAAATTACGGATTGATAAATTCAAAGACCAACGCTAAGATATTTGGCGATGATTCAGGCTATCATCTTCTTAAATCTTTAGAAGTAAAAGTGAAAGACGAAGAAAAAGAACTTTACAAGAGCGAATACAAAAAGGCAGATATTTTCACAAAGAATACAATCAATCCTATTTCGCTGATTGAAAAAGTAGATAATTCTAATGATGCACTTTTGCTTTCTCTTGCCGAAAAACTCAAAGTTGATTTTGAATATATGTCGAAAATATCGGATATACCGGAAGAACAACTGGTTGAAGAACTCAGTTCTTCAGGACTTATATTCCAAAATCCCGACAATGATATGGAATGGGAGAGTGCGGATGAGTATTTAACCGGTAATATCAGAGAAAAACTTGATATAGCAAGAAATAGCGGACTTGAACAGAATATTATCGCTTTAGAAAAAGTGCTGCCACCTGATATTGAGGCTCAGGATATAAGCGTTAAGTTAGGTGCGTATTGGATTCCGGAAAAATACATAAGGGATTTTATAATCGATACATTCAATCCCAATTATTCTACTCGAATGAATCTGAATGTTATTCACGAACCTCATTCGGATGCGTGGAGCGTTGAGGGATATAATTTGAGTTATAACGATGTGTTGGTAAACGAAACATACGGGTTTAATGATGGCAGAAACAATGGTTATAAACTCATAGAAATGGCACTTAATAACCAACAACCCAAAATTCATAAGGATAAACTTGATGAAAACGGAAATGTGGTTTTAGATGCAAAGGGAAAGGCTGTAAGAGAACTTGATACAGAAAAGACAGTTATAATTCAATCAAAACAAAACGCTTTGATAAAGAAGTTTTCGGAATGGATAATGGAAGAACCTAATAGACGAGCAGATATTGTC
>JAFXHL010000102.1 GCA_017536405.1 Oscillospiraceae bacterium | reverse complement strand
TTTGTCAAATAATTTTTTGCAACTTTTTGTCATTTTTCTTGCAGATTTATACTATTGCATATTTTTATCGCCGACATTGTCTTTTTCATAGTCAAATATAACAAAACCGACAAAAAAATCCTTGCGCAGACAAACTGTGTTGCCGCTTATTTTGAAAGATACTCTTATAAATATTGCAAATACAGGAAAATTATTCCGCGTGGTCGCGGATACCATATCGTAACGGGGTTATACTGCAAAAATAAATTTGTAGCCCGATAACTCTGATTGATTCTATACTGTTGTTACCAAAAAGAAAAATCCCCTTTTTAAAAGAGGATTTCCTTTTTTCTTATGCACGGACATCGAGAAGATGACCGAATGACGCAGCGCCGTCAGTCATTGTCTGAACAAGTTGTTCTGCCTGAGCGGATTCTGTTTCAAGAGCCTTATCAAGCATTTTAAGCGAGATATTCTGCATAAGTTCTGTCTGCTTCATATATGAGGCAGTGTTTGCAATGCTCATGGTTAAATCCATAAACGACGCTCCTTTCGTTTTAGTAGAGGAAAACCCTCTCTATAAAAATATATCGGCATATTTTTCACAAAGTTTAGAGCTTTTCAAAAAGTTTTTCTATCATTTCTTTTTTCGCAAGGTCGGAAGAAAACGCAGTAGCACCGCCCGAGGCAGTTCCGAGTTTCAAGGCATAGTCGGAATTTTCCCCTCTCTCGATACCTGCCAAAAATCCTGCAATCATCGAATCTCCTGCACCGACAGAGTTTATAACTTCTCCTTTGAGTGCCTCACAGAAATGACTTTCTCCGTTTTCATCCAAAAACAAAGCGCCCTTTTCCGCCATTGAAACAATGACATTCATAGCACCCATACTCTGCAACTTCCTTGCATAGATTTCAGCCTCATCGGGAGTATTTATCCCTACACCGAAAATCTCACCGAGTTCTATATGATTAGGCTTTATGAGATATGGTTTTAAAGGGAGGACTTTTTTTAAAAGTTCTCCCGAAGCGTCAACGACGAATTTTATCCCCTTACCCGAAAATCTTTCCATAATAATTTCATAGATATTATCGGGAACGGATTTCGGAACGCTTCCTGCAAGAACTAAAACATCCCCCTCTTTTAAAACAGAAAGGCTATCTAAAAATTTATCGAGATATTCCTCTGAAACAATAGGCCCTGCGCCGTTTATCTCTGTTTCTTCGCCTGATTTTATCTTTATATTTATTCTCGAAAATCCATCGGGAAGTTCTGTGAAAAGAGTTTCAATGCCGAGGCTCTGCATTTCTTCTTTTAATGCCTTTCCCGTAAAACCTGCTATAAATCCCGTTGCAACGGATTTTATATCAAGTTCAGAAAGCACCCTTGAAACATTTATCCCTTTTCCGCCGAAGAAAACCTGCTCTTCTGAAGTTCTGTTTACAGTTCCCGTTTTTATATCCTTGACACCCACAACATAATCGATAGCGGGGTTAAGGGTTACTGTATATATCATAGAATAAATCCTCCGCCCTGTTTAAGTGAAATAAGATGATACCCTGCGGGAACGGAAACAAGCGAATCGGGAACATCCGCGCTGTAATCGAGGACTCTGCATAATGTCCTGCCGTCGCTTACATATATGAGTGTTTCTCCGCCTTCATGATAATAGAACTTTATCGTTCCGTTATTATCCTTAACAGCATCATATTCATAGGTAACGCCGTTTATCTTTTCCCTGCCCGATGTAAACTCTGCATTTTCGTATTTTCCCGCAGAAAATCCCTTTATCGCATCGGGAACGGTTATCGGCAAATCATCCTCACTCTGTTCAATGGCAAGTTTTGTATCGTGCATCAAAAGATAAGCCTTGTCGCCATTTATAACAGCACCGAGTCTTGACGCGCCGGGGTTGAACTGCATTCCGCTTACGCCGTTTTTTATTCCTATTGTAACAGTAAGGTCTATAACAGTCCCGTCCTCTGTTTTATAGGGGAGTGAAACCTTCGCCCATATAGGTTTTTCGCCCGAACCGAAAACATTTCTGTAAATATTCATAGTCCGTTCCCCTGCGGAAAATCCCTGTTTTTTGGTAGTAGTCGTTGTTGTAGCGACTGTTGTTGTAGTCACGGGGGTAGTAGTTGTCACAGGGGTAGTTGTCGTTACTGTTGTAGTAGTTGTGACTGTTGTCGTTGTTATGGGGGTAGTTGTTGTTTCGGGGGTTGTTGTTGTAACTATCGGGGTTGTTGTAGTAACCCTCGCTGTTGTAACGGGCATTTCGTCTTCTGCTTTTTTCTTCATTCCCTGCAAAAGAGTGCATCCCGTAAGCATAACCGACAGACAAAGCGACAATGCGATTACTTTTCCGTTTTTCAAAGTCTCTCCCCCTCATAAATTATTTTAAATAAGTATATCATAATGACAGATTTTTTTCAACATATTGTTGCAATCGTTTTCTTTTTGTTGTAAAATGCATATTAAGGGCGTAACGCTCAATCTATAAGAAATGGGGTATTCTTTTGGACAAGTTTTTCAAACTGAAAGAAAACAACACAACTGTCAGAACCGAAATTGTTGCCGGTCTGACAACATTCTTCGCGATGGCTTACATCGTATTCGTAAATCCCGATCAGGTCGCAGCAGGCGGTGCTAATGGCTGGCTCGCAGGCGCAGGTGCAGACGCTACTGCTCTCGGCAGAATCTGGAACGCAGTTTACATCGCTTCAATCCTCGCAGCTATTGTCGGAACTCTCCTCTACGCATTCTATGCAAAGCTCCCCTTTGCTCAGGCTTGCGGAATGGGACTTAACGCTTTCTTCTGCACAACATTCGTTTCAGGCGCATATTTCGCAGGAACAGACCTTATAACAGGTTATCATTCAGGACTTGTTATCATCTTCATCTCAGGTGTTGTATTCCTTATCCTTTCAGTAACAGGGCTTCGTGAATACATAGCAAAAGCAATGCCCGACTGTCTTAAAAAGTCAATACCCGCAGGTATCGGTCTTTTCATCGCTTACATCGGATTCCAGAATGTAGGTATCATTCAGGCTAATCAGTATACACTCACACAGTTTGTTGACATAAACGGTGCAAGAATGGCAGGAGATATGGCTCCCGTTATTCCTGCTCTCGTAGCACTTTTAGGCTTCATCATCATCGCTGTTCTCGGCAGACTCAAAGTCAAGGGTAATGTTATTATAGGCATTCTCGCTTCAACAGTTATCTATTATCTTTTCACATGGCAGCTTCCTTCACTCGACCTTTCTGCTATCGGTCAGTCATTCAAGGATTTCGGCGAAGTAGGTTTCTTAGGTCTCTTCAATGGTGACGCATGGAAGAACGCATTCTCAGGCGCACACATCGGAGGAATCTTCAATGCTATTATGCTTATTATAACATTCTGTCTCGTTGATATGTTCGATACATTAGGAACACTTTACGGAACAGCATCAGAAGCAGATATGCTCGACGAAAACGGCGACCCTATAAGAGTAGGAAAAGCTATGATGTCAGACTCAATAGCAACAGTTACAGGTTCACTTTTCGGAACATCAACATGTACAACTTTCGTTGAATCAGCATCAGGCGTTGCAGCAGGCGGAAGAACAGGTCTTGCTTCTCTCGTAACTTCAATCTGCTTCGCTGTATGTCTTTTCTTCAGCCCACTTGCAAGCATCATTCCTTCAGCAGCAACAGCACCCGCACTTATCTATGTAGGTGTTCTTATGCTCAAGAACTTTGCAAAGGTTGATATGGAAGATTTAGGCTCAGCAGTTCCTGCATTTTTAACTCTCGTTATGATGCCTCTTACATACTCTATCTCAAATGGTATCGGCATCGGTGCAATCGCTTACACACTCATCGCTCTCGCAACAAAGAAATACACAAAGAAAGACATCACTGTTACAGTTATAGCAGCACTCTTTGTTATCCGTTTCATCTTTGTTACAATGTAGGCGGTGAGCCACCGCTGGCATATCGTCACGGACTTTTGTTAAGTAAATAAAAAACGGCTCGGTAACGGAGAAATTCGTTATCGGGCTTTTATTTTGGCGCGTGGTCGCGCAGAACAGTTCGTTACGAAATTTGTTCCGTGAATAAAAAAGAACTCGGAAATGACAAATGTTGTTTCCGGGTTTTATTTTGGCGGTGAGCCACCGCTGGCATATCGTCACGGACTTTTGTCAAGTAAATAAAAAAAGAGCTCGGTAACGGAGAAATTCGTTATCGGGCTTTTATTTTAACGTGCGCTACGCACAACAAAAACCCGTTTATCTGAGATAAACGGGATTTTTTTCTTTATGAGTCTTTCGGATGCGCCTTCCGAAAGACTTTGTTTTCCTGAGTGCACTGAGTGCCCTTCCACTATATATATCGGCGGAAGTTTCAAAAACTTTAGCACTAATTCAGAATATTTTCGCTTTCCTTGAAAAAGAGCGAATTTACCGCCTTTTTCAGCTCATTATGTAAAGATAAATCTTCGTCTTTTTCGATAATTTTCTTCGCAGCTGTCTGTGTTTCAGAAAGAAGAACGCTGTCAAAATCCGCAATTTTAAGTGGCGGAAGACCGTGCTGTGATTCGCCGAAAAAGTCCCCGCATCCGCGAAGAAGCATATCTTCTTCCGAGATTTTAAATCCATCGGTTGTTGATGTCATTATCTGTAAACGCTTTTTTGTATCCTCACTTAAATTTTCCGTTAAAAGAATGCAGTAACTCTTGTGTTTTCCTCTGCCGACACGCCCTCTTAACTGATGAAGCTGTGAAAGACCGAATCTGTCTGCGTTTTCAATAAGAATAATTGTTGCATTGGGAACATCGACACCGACTTCGACAACAGTAGTAGATACAAGAAGTTGTATTTCGCCGTTTTTGAAACGGGTCATAACATCATCTTTTTCGGCGGATGTCATCTTTCCGTGGAGAATGTCTGTCTTATAATCCTTAAAAAATCCCTCGGATATTTTCTTGTGGTATTCTTTAACGGATTTGAGTTCGCTGTCATCCTCGGTTTCATCAATCATCGGGCAGACGATATAACCCTGTCTGCCTTCGTCAAGTTGATTTTTTACAAACCCGAATGCACGGTTGCGAAGTCCCTCGCCTTTTATCGCATAGGTTTCAATGGGCATTCTTCCTTTGGGGAGTTCGTTTAGAATCGAAATATCAAGGTCGCCATAAACAACAAGACCCATCGTTCGAGGTATTGGTGTTGCCGACATAACGAGTTTATGTGGATTTTCTCCCTTTTCGGCAAGTGTTGCCCTCTGATTTACACCGAAACGATGTTGTTCGTCGGTTATTACAAGACCTAACTTCTTAAACTCCGTCGTTGCTGTTATAAGTGCGTGAGTTCCGACAATTACATCACACTCTCCGCTTAAAAGTTTTTCTTTAACCTCTTTTTTCTGCTTTGCGGTCATAGACCCTGTAAGAAGAGAAACATTTATTTCAAGGGGAGATAAAAATGCGTTTAAAGTTTCATAGTGCTGTGTAGCGAGAATTTCTGTCGGTGCCATTAAAGCAGACTGACAGTTATTTTTAAAAGCAAAATAACAAGCCGCCGCGGCAACCGCCGTTTTGCCCGACCCTACATCGCCCTGCAAAAGTCTGTTCATAGGGATTTCTTTCTGCATATCGGATGTTATTTCAGAAACTGCTTTTTTCTGCGCGCCCGTCATTTCAAACGGAAGGCTTTTATAAAAATCGGAAATATCTTTTTCACTCATCCTGCAACCCGTTAAACTTCTGTTTCTTCTTTTAAGATATAAAAGTCCTGCCTGCAAGAGAAAGAGTTCATCAAAGGAGAGTCTTTTGAGTGCTATCGCCCTTGTGTTTTCATCTTTCGGAAAATGAATGTTAGCGAGCGCATAGGAAAGCGAACATAATTTATACTCTGAAAGAATTTCTTTTGGCATAAAATCATAGGGGTATTCATCAAAGATTTTAAGCGCTTCTTTTATATTTGTCCTTATCATTTTTGAGGTAAGCCCCTCTGTTAAATGATAATTCGGTATTACGAGCTCATCACTGTCTACGGGGAGAACCGTCGGTGAATACATTTCTTTTCTTATAAAATTCCCCGAAATTTTACCAGAGAAGAAATATTCGGTATCTTCAGAAAGAGCATCCCAAGCGTAGAAATTATTATAGAAAACGATAGTTATATCGCTTATATAATCGGTTGCAACGACTTTGTATAAAGTAAGTCCGCCCTTTATTCTCTGCGCAGGGAGTTTTTTTGTAACCGTCGCCCTTATTATGTTTACTTCGTCAAGTAGTGCGTTCTGAATAGGTATTGGCGATGAGTAGTCTGTGTATTTTGAGGGGAAATGGTATAAAAGGTCTTTTATTGTATAAATTCCTATCTTATTATATAAAGAAAGCCTTTTTTTGCCGACACCCGACAGATTTTTCACATCTGAAAAAATATCCATGACACTCACCCCTTTACCGAAAAAATCTAATGAGAAGTATAGCATAAAAATCACTCAATTTCAAGTATGGCATAGAATGTAGCATAAAGATTTAGGAGTTGATTTTATGCTGTCTTCAGCGTTTCTTGTGTTTGCCGTCTGCCTTGATATTTTTGCGGCGGCGGTGTCATTCGGTTCTAAAAAGATAAAAATTCCGTTTTTATCGGCAACTGTAATAAGCCTTGTCGGTGCGTTTTTTCTCTTTTTATCGCTATCCTTGTATGATGCCGCAGTAGGAGTTATTCCGCCCTTGTTCTTCCGCATTTTCGGCGGAGTAACACTTTTATGTATGTCGCTCTGGTGCGCTTTCGGAGAGGAGAGGGATTTATCCGCCGATAAGGATTTATCGGGCGTTATCTCTTTTAAAGAAGCGATAGGACTTTCTTTCGTCCTCTCTGTCGACGCACTCACAACGGGATTCTGTTTTGGCTCTGACCATATCATTCTTTCGACAATACTAT
Source organism: Oscillospiraceae bacterium (assembly GCA_017536405.1). Classification (GTDB taxonomy): domain Bacteria; phylum Bacillota; class Clostridia; order Oscillospirales; family Ruminococcaceae; genus RGIG4131. The sequence continues at coordinate 3,743 of JAFXHL010000102.1, read as the reverse complement.
CCGTTATAATGGGATTTTTATTTATTGTCGTAGGAAGAAGAATGGGAGAGAAATTCGGTGAAAAATCAAAGGTTATAAGATATTTAAGCGCTCTTATGCTTTTTGTTTTAAGTATTACAAAAATCATCTTCGGATAATTGACAAACAAGTCTTCTTTATGCTATACTGTCGGCAGAAAGAAGTGAGAAAAATGGCTAAACTTTTAAAGCATTTCATAACTGTAACAAGACATAGAAATGCGGTTATGATACATTGTTTCAAAGCGGGTATTCCTCTTCAGGGACTTATGCACGATTTATCGAAATACAGCTTTACCGAATTTTTCGGCGGGGTGAAATATTTTCAGGGTAATCGTTCTCCTCACGAAGCCGAAAGAGAGGATAAAGGCTATTCAGAAGGCTGGATGCACCATAAGGGCAGAAACCGCCATCATTTTGAATACTGGACAGATTATAACCCCGAAACGAAACTCATGTCGCCCGTTAAAATGCCCGTTAAGTATGTTAAAGAAATGTTCTGCGACAGAGTTGCTGCCTGTAAAATCTATATGAAAAAGAACTATCACGATAAAGCCGCACTCGATTATTTTATGAAAGCTAAGGGAAGAAGAGTAATAAATCCCGAAACCTCTGACCTTATCGAAAAACTTCTCACAATGCTTTCAGAAAAGGGCGAAAAGGAAACCTTTAAATATATAAGAAACTTAAAAGAATATTAAAAAACGGCACCCATGGGTGCCGTTTTTATTTTATGCGACCACGCGTCAAAACAAAAAGACTATGCTTTATGCCAGGCAAACGAGCGAGCGGGGAGCCCCCGCAGGCAAATTTAATAAATGATATAAAGCAAAAAGATTGCCTGTATTTCTAGGAAACACGACGACCGCGGAGCCCGCGGTGGCATATTAAAAAAGGTAAACAAAAAGACTGTGCTTTATGCTAGGCAAACGAGCGAGCGGGGAGCCCCCGCAGGCAAATTAAAAAGTGTAAACAAAAAGACTGTGCTTTATGCCAGGCAAACGAGCGAAGGAATATGCGGATATTCCGAGCGAGTTTAACGACGCAGAAAGTGCAGGATTTTTTGTTTTCCCCTCACATTATGTCGAATAAGGCATAGTATATTAGTGTCCCGAGTGGATAGTTTTTCAGAAAGGAAAATTTCTATGAATACTACAAACGCACTTAAAATGCCTGACAGCGCTATTCCTGATAAGGTTTCGCTTGCTATGGCTTATGTTCCTTTTCAGTATTGGGAAAAACCATATGCCGAAAATGTCGGCTTCGCAAGAGGAACAATTTTTCAATCACTCGATTTTCCCTTTATAGGAGAGGAGGCTGTACCTGATGCAAATGATAACAAACGACGCTAAGGAAAGTCTTTTAAAAACAATTATGATGTATAGTTTCGCCATTGACGAAATTACACTTTATCTTGATACTCATAAAACCTGCGAAGAGGCACTTTCTTATTTCAGAAAGTATCGTGACCTTTATAACGCAGCCGTAAAAGAATATACGGATAAATATGGTCCTCTGACCGCAAGACAGTCCAAGGCAGAAACGCACTGGGACTGGACAGACGGCAGATGGCCCTGGGAAAAGGAGGACTAATCTATGTGGAACTATGAGAAAAAACTTCAGTATCCCGTTAAAATAAAAAAGCCCGACCCTGCGGCCGCTAAAATAATTGTGAGCCAGTTGGGTGGTCCAGCCGGCTCGAAGATATGTTTTTTATTATTAAACCTTATGGTATGATATTCTTATAGTCATATTTTTTCTATCAAATATAATGTCAGATATAACCGACGATAAAAGTCGGTTTTTTTCGTTTTCAGAGATTTCGTTACTCTTTAGTTTTTCTATTATTTCGGATAATTCTGTTCTGACTGTTTTTCCTTTTTCTTTCTGTGGGGATGTCTTTTTAGCCCCTTTTAGTTCTCTTATTCTTTTTTCTGTTTCGGATTTATTCTTTCTGTATTCTTCAAGTGTGTCTATCCCCGAAAGATAGGCTTCCTTTATTCTTTCAAGTTTCTGTTCTTCTTTTCTTAAAAGATTTTCATTGACTTCGTTTGTTGTATCGTTTTCGTAAATTTCAGTATTCTGCATAAAGCAGAGTTCTGTATTCTGTAAATCGGATTTTATCTTTTCTATAACTGCACTGTTTAGTTTTTTAATTGTTATGCTGTGGGATGTTCTGCATTGTCCCCTTGCGTATTTGTGACATTGGAGAGAAGTTCCGTTTGAGGAATTGACAAGCGTTGCACCACACGAAGAGCACCTTACAAGTCCCTTTAACATAAACCCTGCACCGTCATCTTTTCTCACATTGTTATTATAATGTTTTCTGTTTTCAGAAAGTTTTTCACCTGCTTTTTTAAAGACCTCATCGCTGATAATAGGCTCGTGCTGTCCGTCAACAACAGAGATATCTGCCGACCTGTAATATCTGTCGGTAACCTCTTTTCCGTCGGTGTTTCTTCGAAGTTTCCCTATGTATGTCGGGTTGGTTAAAATGTATTCGACATTCCTGTTCTGAAAACTGTTTCCCTTTCGCGTTTTTATACCCATATCGTTTAGTTTTGTTGCGATTTTTCTCATTCCGAGTCCCGATATATAGTCATCAAAAATCATTCTCACAACGGGTGCCGTTTCGTCATCGGGGATAAATCTTCCGTCACCCATTTTATAGCCGAAAGGCGGTGCCGTAACAACTCCCCCACGGGAGAATTTTTCGTTCATTCCCCTTTTAACTTCTTCCGCAAGGTTAATGGAATAGTATTCGTCCATAGCCTCTAAAAGCGCTTCTATGAGGATTGAAGTTTTGTCCTCGCCTATCTGCTCTGAAACCGAAATAACATCTATCTTGCATTGTTTTCGAAGCATTGATTTGTAGACTATGCTGTCCTCACGGTTTCGGGCAAAACGCGAGAATTTCCAGACAAGGATAATATCGAAAGGTTTGGGGCGGGTTTTTGCGAGTGAAATCATCTCCATAAAAGCAGGACGCTTTTCGGCCTTTCGCCCCGAAATTCCCTCATCGGTGAAGATGTATTCATCGGGGATATGAATGTTGTTCCTTTCGGCATATTCGCGGATTTTCCTTATCTGGCTGTCGGGCGAGAATTCGAGTTGGTCGTCTGTTGAAACACGGATATATGCCGCCGCGATTTTCTTCATAGATAAACCTCCTTTCATAAGTATTCTATTCAGGGGAAGATACTTTTACCCCTACTCTAATAATACCACCAAACCCCTCATTTTGCGCAGTGTTTTTTCGAACAAAGATTCATAGTCTGATTTGTGTAATGCGCATATTTTGGTGGTGAAAAGGCAAAAAATCAAAGTTTGTTGCCATAAGATTTCTTCCTCCAAAATAAAAACACTCTACCATTTGGCAGAGTGAATAAAAATCATATTCTACTACACAAATAACAGCGCATGCAGCATTGTTTTTTATTGTATTACAAATAAATCAAATTCGCAATATATATGCAAAATTTGCAACATTTTATTGAAAACAAGAATTTCTTTGTATAATTCCAGATTTATAATAACTAACAAACTTAACCAAAAGTAAACCGACCCCATGAAATGGAGTCGGTTTTATAGGTTTATTAATCATCAATCAACAACCCGTAATACTTTTCAAAGAAACTTTGTAGTTTTTCAATAACAACTTGTTTCTTTTCAGTTCTTGCACCACCGCCAAAACGAGAGACAGGAGGCATTATCTTATCAATATCT
>JAFXHL010000010.1 GCA_017536405.1 Oscillospiraceae bacterium | reverse complement strand
GCAAAGACTATCCCTCAGGGAATTTCTGCTATGCTCGTATTCGATGATACAGCGGATACAAACACAAACAGAATCGCTATGAAGGAAGCAACAGAAAATGTTCAGACAGGTCAGGTAACATTTGCCGCAAGAGATTCCGAAATCAACGGAAAGAAAATCAAGAAGGGCGAAATCCTCGCTCTCGAAAACGGCAAACTCGCTTTCGCTGACAGCGATGTTACAAAGGCAACATATAAACTCACAAAGAAGTTACTCAAGAGCACAAGCTCATTCATCACACTCATCTATGGCTCTGATGTAACGGATGAAAAGGCAGAAGAAACCTGTGAACTCATCCGTTCAAAACTCGGCGGAAAGGCAGAGGTTACAATGATAAACGGCGGTCAGCCTGTTTATTACTATATCATTTCAGTTGAATAATAAAAGGAGGATTTCATTATGAAAGGTCTTGCAAGAGCATTTTTAATCGTCGGCATAGTAGCATGTGCACTCGTTTCACTTAAAGTAGGACTCGACCTCTACGCTTATTATAAGAAAAATTACATCACAGTTGACTAAAAAAAGTGTTGACAAATACTGCGAAGCAGTGTATACTGTAATAAACCCGATGATGCAGAGATAACGGCAGTTATGCCTTCAAAGAGAGTCCGGGGTGGTGGAATCCGGATAAGAAACAGGTTGTCAAATGGACTGCGGAGGGCAAAGGAACAAAGCATTTTCAAGCAGGATGCGAGTATTCCGATGCGTATGGGCATACGTCAGTTGCCGGGGGTATGATAGTATCCCGCAAGAGCATAGGGTTTAACCCTGTGAATCAAGGTGGTACCGCGGATAAACGCAGTTGTGATTATTCGTCCTTGACAGAAACTTATCCTTTCTGTCAGGGATTTTTTATATCCCGACAGAAATTTCACGGGAGGAAGAAATATGATACTACTTACAAAACGATGGCGCAGTTCCTTTTAACTTGACAAAAACATAAATCATTAAAATAAAAATATATTGGAGGAACTTATTATGATACTCAACGGAATTGATTTTGAAACATATTTTAACAACTATCCCGATAACAATGGTTATTTCGGAAAATACGGCGGTGTTTATGTAGACGAAAAGCTCAAAGCCGCTATGGCAGAAATTACAGAGGCTTATTACTCAATCTGTCAGTCAAGAAAATTCATTGCGGAACTTCGCAGAATCAGAAAAGAATTTCAGGGCAGACCCACACCCGTTACACATCTTGAAAGACTTTCAGATGCTTTGGGCGGAAAAGTTCAGCTTTATGCAAAGAGAGAAGATTTGAACCATTCGGGTGCACATAAACTCAATCACTGTATGGGTGAAGCACTTCTTGCAAAATATATGGGCAAGAAGAAGGTTATCGCTGAAACAGGTGCAGGTCAGCACGGCGTTGCACTCGCAACAGCAGCGGCTTATTTCGGACTTGAATGTGATATCTATATGGGCTCTGTTGACATAAAGAAGCAGGCTCCCAACGTTGCAAGAATGAAAATTCTCGGTGCCAACGTTGTTGAAGTAACACACGGCTTACAGACACTCAAAGAAGCTGTTGACGCCGCTTTTGACGCTTACAGCAAGGAATATAATGATGCAATCTACTGCATAGGTTCGGTTTTAGGACCTCATCCTTTTCCTATGATGGTAAGAGATTTCCAGAGTGTTGTCGGCATTGAAGCAAGAGAACAGTTTGTTGAAATGACAGGTCATCTTCCTAACGCAATAGTTGCTTGTGTTGGCGGCGGCTCAAACGCAATGGGACTTTTCTCAGGATTTTTAAATGACCCCGTTGACATCTACGGCATTGAACCTCTCGGAAGAGGTGAAAAACTCGGTGACCATGCAGCAAGCCTTAAATACGGTACAGAAGGCGTTATGCACGGTTTCAACAGCATTATGCTTAAAGATGAAAACGGCGAGCCCGCACCCGTTTACTCTGTTGCAAGTGGTCTTGACTACCCGTCTTCAGGCCCTGAACACGCATTCCTTCAGGAAATGGGCAGAGTTAAATATGATGTTATAAACGACGATGAAACAATCGACGCATTCTTCAGACTTGCTCGTCTTGAAGGTATCATTCCTGCAATCGAAAGCTCACACGCAGTAGCATACGGAATGAAACTCGCAAAGCAGATGGAACACGGTTCAGTCCTCATCAACCTCTCAGGCAGAGGCGACAAGGATATGGACTATATCCTTGAGAATTATGGTATTCGTTAATTTTGCGAGAAATCCTGCACTTTCTACTGTGTCAGTTTTCCTCGTAGTATACCAGTACGACTTCGGAAAACTTCCTTGTATAAAATACAATCTTTTCGCAAAAATAAAAACGACAAATCTGTATCGGAAACGATAACTTCCTTAGAATAAAAGACGGACATTATTTGTCCGTCTTTTTTATTTATCAGGAGGATAGCATCTCAAGTTCCCTGAAAGAAAACTCGGGGAATAGGGATTTATTGAGCGAAAACGCAATGAGTTTCGATGCTCTTTCAACGAGTTTGTCAATATCACGGGGAGTTACCATCATATTCTCCTTGTTTTCGTCAGCAGGGGAGTTTGTCAGGTTTTCGGCAATGGTATGCATATCGACAACAGTAGGAATTCCTATCGCGATAACGGGGATTCCGAGAGTTTTTTCTGAAAGTTCCTTTCTGCTGTTCTGAACGCCCGACCCCGGCGAAATGCCCGTTGTTGAAATCTGAATCGTTCTGCAAAGACGCTCTGTATCCGAACAAGCAAGAGCGTCTATAACAACGATAAAATCGGGCTTTGTGTCATTTGCTACCGCCTTTACGATTTCTGCCGATTCTATTCCCGTCTGCCCTAAAACACCCATTGTTATAACTGAAACCTGACGGAGTGATGAAAACTCTTTCAGTTCGGGGAGTTCGTCTGAAATATGTCTTGTTGCGATTATCTTTTCAGATGCTAAAGGACCTATCGCATCGGGAGTTATGTTTCTGTTGCCAAGACAAGCGATAAGCGCCTTGCCTTTTGGTATAAGCGATGAAATTTCTTCGGAAATATATTCCGCTGTGTTCTCAAAGTTTTCGGGATTTATATCAGAAAATCCTATCGTTATATATCGTCCTTTCGGCTTTCCTATCTGCTCTGATGCCTTGTCTGAAAGGATGTCAACAGTTATGATTTTACAGTTTCCTTTTGTCTTTTCTTCCTTTGAAATACCCTCGGGGACTTCGTTCGTTTTAAGGATTTTTTCTTCGGCAAGGTCTGTTCTTATCAATAAAATCGCTCCTTTTTGTGCAAAATGTAGCAAATGGTGCTTTATTTGCGTTTGAAATTTTATAAAGAGTTGTATTGCTATTTTATCCGATAAATGTTAAAATATGAATTGACTTCTCAGTAGGACGGGAATACTATCCCCATTTCCGTCTGACTAAACGAATTTCAAAGAGGTGAAAAAGAAATGCCAAACATCAAGTCAGCAAAGAAAAGAGTAAAGGTTCTTAGAGTTAAGTCAGAAAACAACAAGGCAAGAAAGACAAACCTCAAGACAGTTCTCAAGAACGCTAACGATAAGGATTCAATCCTTCTCGCAATCAAGAAGGTTGACCAGGCTTGCGCACACGGTCTTATGCACAAGAACTGCGCTGCAAGAAAGAAATCACAGCTTGCAACAAAGCTCAATTCTCTTTAATAGTTAAAGCAGAAAGACTCCTCACGATTTAACCCGATCGTGAGGATTTTTATTTCTCTTGCATTTTTTTCTCAATACTGTTATAATGTAATTTGATATATCTTGAAAGAAGGAGGTTTTCCGTTTTGAGTGAAAGTGTTCTTATGATGCTCCGTTTCGGCGGATATGCACTTATTATCCTGCTCGTTGTTTTTGTAATAGCGGTTTTAACTCCGAAACTTGCGGCGTTTATCGATAAGATAGCGGCAAAGAGCAAGAATCCCGAAAGGGTAGAGGGTAATAATTTTCCCGATGTAAAAGGGATATATGACGGTGACTCCCCTTCCGATAAAGAGGAAGAAAAAACAAATGAAAACGGAGATGTGAATTAAAATGGCTGACAATAAAAAACTCGTAAGCGAAATTACTTCTATGGATGAAGATTTCGCACAATGGTATACAGACATAGTTAAAAAAGCAGAACTTATCGAATACACAAGCGTTAAGGGATGTATGGTTATCCGCCCTTATGCTTATGCTATCTGGGAAAATATCCAGAGAATTCTTGACGGAATGTTTAAGGAAACAGGACACGAAAATGTATGTATGCCTATGTTTATTCCCGAAAGCCTTTTACAGAAGGAAAAGGACCACGTTGAAGGTTTTGCTCCCGAAGTTGCATGGGTAACTATGGGCGGAAGTGAAAAGCTTGAAGACAGACTCTGCGTAAGACCTACATCAGAAACACTTTTCTGTGAACATTACGCAAATATTATCCATTCATACCGTGACCTTCCCAAGCTCTACAATCAGTGGGTATCTGTTGTAAGATGGGAAAAGACAACAAGACCCTTCCTTCGTTCAAGAGAATTCTTATGGCAGGAAGGACATACAATCCACGCAACAGCAGAAGAAGCGGTTATCGAAACAGAAAAGATGCTTAACGTATATGCGAAGTTCTGTGAAGAATCACTCGCTATGCCCGTTGTAAAGGGAAGAAAGACAGACAGCGACAAGTTTGCAGGCGCTGAGGCTACTTATGCTATTGAAGCACTTATGCACGACGGTAAGGCTCTTCAGGCGGGAACATCACACTACTTCGGCGATGGTTTCGCAAGAGCATTCGATATTCAGTATACAAACAAGGAAAACAAGCTCACATATCCTCATCAGACATCATGGGGTGTTACAACAAGACTCATCGGTGCTATCATCATGACACACGGTGACGACAGCGGACTTGTTCTTCCTCCTGCAGTAGCGCCTATTCAGGTAGTTATCGTTCCTGCGGCTCAGCATAAGCCCGGCGTTCTCGAAAAGTGTAACGAAGTTAAGGACCTTCTTTCAAAGCAGTTCAGAGTCAAACTCGATGACAGCGATAATTCAGCAGGCTGGAAGTTCTCTGAATACGAAATGAAGGGCGTTCCTGTAAGAGTTGAACTCGGACCTCGTGATATCGAAGCAGGTCAGTGCGTTGTTGTTACAAGACACAACAGAGAAAAGACATTCGTTAAACTCGATGAAATCGAAAAGGTTATAGCAGAAAAGCTCAAAGAAGTTCACGACGGTATCTATAACAGAGCCCTCGAAAACAGAGAAAAGAGAACCTATGCTTGTAAGACAATCGACGAAATCAACGCTGCTTTAACAGAAAAGGGCGACGGATTTGTAAAGGCTATGTGGTGTGGCGATGAGGCTTGTGAAGACAAGGTAAAGGAACTCACAGGCGTAGGCTCAAGATGTATTCCTTTTGAACAGGAAAACATTTCAGATACCTGCGTATGCTGTGGCAAACCTGCAAAGCAG
>JAFXHL010000009.1 GCA_017536405.1 Oscillospiraceae bacterium | reverse complement strand
GTGTATAAAAACGATATAAAGGACTCTCTTTCAGAAACCGCATCTGTTATCTCGGGAAACATAGAAAGATGCATAAACGAAAACGACCTTAAAACAGAAGAAGGCATAGCCGCTCTCGATAAAGAAACCGAATATCTTGATGTCATACCAGATTATGATATGTCTGTCGTTGAGGCGGCAACGGGAAAATGTCTTGTTTCAACAAATGATGAACAACTTTATAAAATGCTCAGCAATTCCGTTATACAGAACATTCCTTCCGAAGGTTCGTTTTCATCAGGCTCTACGCTTGAGGATTTTTTCGGAACAAGAGTTTTTTCATTCTCTCTTCCCGTTTACACCGAAAAGGGCGAATTCTTTGTAATTATATACACAGCGACCGATGATTATAACAATCTTGTCACAGACATAATAAAAACATTTGTTTCTGTTTTTGCGATATCGGCGGCGATAACTTTTGTGATACTTTATTTTGTTACAAGAGATATGATGAGGCCTGTAAGCGATATGATGAAAGCGGCTGAGCGTTTCGGTAAGGGAGATTTCTCTGAAAAGCTCAAAATCACCGACAGTGACGAATTCGGTGAACTTGCTGCCGCGATGAACAATATGGCAAAATCCCTTGAGGGACTTGAAAGCTCAAGAAAGAGCTTTGTTGCGAATGTATCGCACGAACTCAAGACCCCTATGACAAGTATCGGCGGATTTGTTGACGGAATTTTAGACGGAACAATTCCCCCTGAAATGCACAAGCAGTATCTGACAATAGTTTCAGAAGAAATCAACCGACTTTCAAGAATGGTGCGTTCAATGCTCAACATTTCAAAATATGAGTCGGGCGAAATCAAGATGAAGCAAGAAGAATTCGATATAACCGAACTCACGATAAAGACTGTATTCCTTTTTGAAAAGAGAATTACCGACAGACACGTTGACGTTTTAGGTCTTGACTCTCCCCCGCATTATATCATCGCAGACAGTGACCTTGTTCAGCAGATAATCTATAACCTCATAGAAAACGCGATAAAGTTTGTCGATATAGGCGGATATATAGCCTTTTCTTTCACAAAGGAAGGCGAAAAGACATATGTTGCCGTAAGAAACAGCGGTGGCGGGCTCACAGAAGAAGAAATACCGAAGGTTTTTGAAAGATTCTATAAAACCGACGAATCTCACGGAAAAGACAAGACGGGCGTAGGGCTTGGTCTTGCAATCGTCCGCTCGATAGTAAATCTTCACGACGGACACATTATAGTAAAGAGTAAACCGGGTGAATATACAGAATTCTCATTCGGTCTTAAAACATCAAACAGGAAACAGGACAGAAAATCACGTCAGAAGGGAGAAGAAGATGGATTATAATTATAATGGTGAACCTCCCGTTCAGAATAATACACCCGAAGAAAAACCGCATAAGGATTATTTCGAGCAGGAAAGTTTCTATCAGAAAAATCCTCTGCCGAGAAATATGAATAATCCCGATGCAGAACCTAAATTCGCAGAATTTGTTCCGCAGAATCTTGAAACAACAGGCGGAAAGAAAAGAAGAAGCGGAATTGTTGCGCTTTCTGTTATGGCAACTTGTATAGTAGGGCTTTTTGTATTTCTTTTTGCGTTCCTTTCGATAAACGATTCTTTCGCAAGTGTTTATGAAGAACCCGATGAAAGTATTTCAGAACAGGAAGACGATGAAGATGAAGATTCTGATTCTGAAAAAGAAGATGACAAAGAAGACAACAAGAATAAAGGCAATAAAGATGACGACGATAAAAACGACGTCGATAACAGTTACGGCTTTGAATTTGATGAAATCCCCGATGAACTTCAACAGCCCGACCCCAACGCAACATCAGATGACCACGAAGTTTCAAATTCAGAAAAGCCCGATTCTTATAACCGCTATTATAATCCGAACGGAACATATACATCCGAAGGCGTTTACAGAGAGATTGTCCAGTCTGTTGTAAGCATAAGGGCAAGTCTTTCAAAAGACGGCAGACAGCAATCGGCAGGTTCGGGAATAATACTCACAAACGACGGATATATTGTCACAAACGAACATGTTATAACAGGTGCTTATGTAATACAGGCCATGACAACAGACGGCGAAGTCTATGACCTTATGCTTGTAGGAAAAGACACAAAGACAGACCTTGCTGTTCTTAAAATGGTCACCGATAAAAAGGATTTCAAACCTGCACAGCTCGGAAATTCAGATGATATAATCATAGGCGAAAGAGTTTATGCGATAGGCTATTCGGGCGGTGTTTTCTCAAACACATTCACAGGCGGATATGTTTCGGGTCTTAACAGAACATTACAGCTTTCGCAGAATAGTTATGAAATGAATTATATTCAGACAGACGCATCGGTAAACCCCGGAAATTCGGGTGGCCCTCTTGTCAATGAATACGCTCAGGTAATCGGCATAAACAACTTCAAATATACAGGTATAAATTCAGACCTTGAAAACCTTACTTTTGCAATCTCGATAAACGAGGCTATCCCCGTTATAAACGATATAATAAAGACAGGTTATGTTACAGGCAGACCGAGAGTCGGCATAACATATACTCCCGTTTCTCCTCAGATTGCAGAACAGAGCGGAAGAGTTGCAGGGCTTTATATCGCGGAAATTGCTGAGGATTGTGATATCGCAACAGAAGATATCAGAGTCGGAGATATCATAACAAAGATAAACGGCCATGAGGTTTATAACTCACAGACTGTTCTTGATGCACTCGAAGGCTATAAACCCAATGATATCGCTACCGCCGAGATAGTAAGATACGACGAAGAAGGAAACAAGTCAACACACACTATATCATTCAGACTCGGCGAACTCAAAGAATAAAAAATTCAAGGGTACAAAAAATGTGCCCTTGATTTATTTATAAGGATTTTATATTTATGGAAAAGAAAAACAACATTCTTAAAAAACCCGTTTTTGTATGTCTTTTAAGCCTTTTCTGCTGTATGTTATGGGGAAGTGCTTTTCCTGCCGTTAAAAGAGGGTTTCATCTTTTTGAAATTGCTTCAGACAATACAGGTTCACAACTTCTCTTTGCGGGAATACGCTTTGCCATAGCGGGAATGATGGTTATTATAATGACATCGCTTATATCGAAAAAGTTTCTTTATCCCAAGAAAAAAAGCATCGGAAAAGTTATTATCATTTCACTTTTTCAGACGGTTATACAGTATTTCTTCTATTATATAGGGCTTGCGAGAACATCGGGCGTCAAAGCATCGGTTATTATCGGAACAAGCGTTTTTATAACCCTTATTCTTTCATCACTTATCTTTAAACTCGAAAACCTCACCACCAAGAAAATAGTTGGCTGTATAATAGGATTTATAGGCGTTATGATTATCAATATGAACGGATTTTCGTATGATTTTTCGTTTACACTCACGGGCGAGGGATTTATTCTTATTTCGACAGTTGCATCGGCTTTTTCATCGGTTATAATGAAGAAATTTTCAAAAGACGATAATCCTATGATGCTCAGCGGATGGCAGTTTTTTATAGGCGGAATTCTCCTTTCGGCAGTCGGATTTTCATTAGGCGGAAGAATAACTTTCAGCGGTGCTTCATCGGTAATTCTTATGCTTTATCTCGCGTTTATTTCCGCCGCGGCTTATACATTGTGGTCGCTGCTTTTAAAGCATAACCCCGTTTCTGAAATATCTGTATATGGTTTCACAAAACAGATTTTCGGAGTATTGCTTTCGGCGGTTTTCTTAGGAGAAGTTGCCGAGGCTATGAGTATCAACAGTCTTCTCTCTCTGATACTTGTATGCGCGGGGATTTTTATTGTAAACTATAAAAAGCAAGTAAAATAGAAACACCTCCCATATGGGAGGTGTTTTTTAATAGCCCGTATTTCAAGGAAACACGACGACCACGGAGCCCGTGGAGGCGGATAAATAAAAAGACCGTGCTTTATACAAGGCAAACGAGCGAGCGGAGAGCCTCCGCAGGCAGATGCTCCGCATCCAATAAATCTAAAAGATTGCCCGTATTTCAAGGAAACGCGACGACGCTGTACTGGTGTACTGCGAGGAGCGTTGACAAAGAAAGACGGGCAAGATTTTAGTTTATTTCACTTTAAAACATTTCTGGATGTCTTCTATATCGCCTATAACAAGAACAATATCATCAAGATCCAGCATTGTATCGGGCATCGGAACGCACATCTGACCATTGCGTTTCAACGAGATTATGTTTATATTGTATTTCCTTCTTATGTCAAGATCAGAAATGCATTTTCCATTCCATTCCGACGGAACTTTCATCTCATAGATTGAATATTTATCATCGAGTTCAAGAAAATCGAGAATGCTTTCTGAGGCGTATTTTGTTGCTATTCTCATAGCAGACTGCTTTTCGGGGTATGCCACTTCATCAGCGCCGTTGCGGAGAAGAAATTTCATCTGAACATCATTTGACGCTCTTGCTATGACCTTTTTAGCGCCGAGTTCTTTTAAAAGTGCTGTCGTTTCGAGAGAATTCTGAAAATTATCTCCTATCGAAACTATGCATACATCATAATTGGAAACACCCAGAGATTTAAGAAAATCATCGTCTGTGCTGTCTCCTATCTGTGCGCTTGTAACAAAGGGAAGAATGTCGTTTATGCGTTCTTCGTTTACGTCGATAGCCATAACCTCGCATCCCAGTTCTTCCATTCTTTTCGCTATATGCGAGCCATACTGACCGACTCCTATTATAAGTGCTGATTCCATATATAAAACTCTCCTTTACCCTACTGTTATTTTTTCGAGCGGCATTTTTGCTGCTTCTGCCGAGCCTGAGGGAAGTGCGGCATAAATCATTGTAAGGCCGCCGAGTCTTCCGAAAAACATAAGAAATATAAGTATTATTCTTGACGGAAGAGAAAGGGATGTGGTTATCCCCAATGTAAGTCCTACTGTTCCTATTGCCGAACCTGTTTCAAAAAGACAGGTCAGAATAGGCAGGTTTTCAATTCTGCTTATTATCGCAGCACTTGCTATGAAAAGTGCCATATAGATAAAGAATATAGCGCCCGAACTTCTTACAACATCTTCGGGGAGTCTTCTGTCAAGGCATTTTACATCTTTCTTTCTTCCGAAAACAGTTATCGCCGCAAGGAAAAGAACTGCAACGGTTGTTGTTTTCATTCCGCCGGCAGTTGACCCGGGCGAGCCACCTACAAGCATAAGTGCTGTCATAAGAACCTTTCCCGAGTCCGACATGGCATCAAGATTTGTTGTATTGAAGCCTGCTGTTCTTGTTGTTACAGACTGGAAAAGTGAGTATATTATCCTGCTACCCGTCGGAACATCGCTGTATTCAAAGAAGAAGAAATAAACCGCAGGAACAAAAATAAGTATTGTTGAAACAATTATTATGATCTTGCTCTGAAGGGTATATTTTCTGAAACGGAATTTATGCTCCTTCACATCCTGCCATGTCATAAAACTTATGCCCCCTATTATTATCAGAAGCATAATTATTATATTTACATAAGCGTTATCAGCAAAAGAAACGAGAGATGAAAAGCTTTCTTTTACTCCCATAAGGTCAAAACCTGCATTGCAGAATGCAGAAACAGAATGAAATACGGCATACCATATTCCGACAGCTCCGAATTCCTTACAAAAAACGGGCAACAGCAGAATTGCACCTATAAGTTCTATAACAAGAACTGTTCTGATTATAAACGATGTAAACCTTACTATGCCACCGAGCTGAGGAGCAGAAATAGATTCCTGCATTATGCTTCTTTCGCGAAGTCCTATTTTTTTGCCTGTGAGTCCTACAAGTCCTACGCTTATTGTTATAACGCCCATACCGCCTATCTGGATAAGCATAAGTATTACCGCCTGACCGAAAACTGTCCAGTGGGTTGCGGTATCCTTGACTATAAGACCTGTTACGCAGGTCGCTGAAACGGAGGTGAACAGGGCGTCGAAAAAGGTTGTTGTATTCCCCTCTTTTGTTGCAAACGGAAGAAGGAGAAGAAGCGTTCCGACAAGGATGATGCACAAGAAACTTACTATTATCGTCTGAAAGGCAGATGTGCTCTGCTTTCCGAACGGATTTTTTATCTTCATAAAATCACTCTTTTAAATTACATCTTTGAGCCTTTAGAGCCGAATGAACCACACTGTGAAAGAATATTTGTGTCATAAGAATAGTTTATTCTTTCGTTTGTTCTGTGTCTTTTAAGGGCGAGGGATACGAGTTTATCGAGAAGTTCTGTATATTTCATTCCCGTAGGTTCCCAGAGGTAGAATGAAAGCGAACCCGGGATTGTATTGATTTCATTGAGCCAGAACTCACCTGTTTTTGTATCCATAAGAAAATCTATTCTTGAAACACCGTTGCATCCGAGATGACAGAAAGCGTCAACCGCGATTTTCTTAATCTGTTCTGCTGTTTCATCGGGGATTTCGGCAGGAATTTTTCTCTTTAAGGTTGCCATTCCCTTGCTTCCGCCTGATTTATCGCCTGAAACATATTTGTCTTTATAACTGAGTATTTTGTCCGACTGAACAGGCTCTTCTAAAACAGAAGCCTGTGCTTCATTTACATCGCCCAGAACTGAACAGTTTATTTCCTTTAAGTTCTGAACAGCTTTTTCAACGATTACCGTGTCTGCAAAATCAAATGCTGTTGTGAGGGCTTCTTCGAGTTCTTTTCTGTTTTCAGCCTTTGAGATACCAACGCTTGAGCCTAAGTTTTCAGGCTTTACAATGTTGGGATAGCCTATCTTATTTTCGATTTTATGTATACAGTCGATAAGTTTTTCTGTTTCTTTAAGTCTGAAACGACAACAATCGAGAACAGGGAAACCTGCTTCTTTGAGAAGGATTTTCATAACATACTTATTCATTCCGACAGCGGAAGATAAAACATCACATCCGACATAAGGAAGTCCTACCGACTGAAGATAACCCTGTAAAGCACCGTCTTCAACATTTGTTCCGTGAACTATGGGAAAAGCGACATCTATTTCCTGATTATATTTTCCTGCAAAGAGTTTTGAGGAAATTTCAGAAAGGAATGTCTTTCCTTCGTCGACTACAAATGTAACCTTTCTGCACTTCTTGAGTGTCATGGGGATATCCCTGAAGGCTTCGATGTCTTTAAGATAATCGCCTGTAAAAAACTCTCCCGATTTTGTGATGTAAACGGGAATGATGTTGTATTTTTCGGTATTCATATTTGTTATAGCCTGAATTGCCGAAATGATTGAGATTTCGTGTTCAACGCTTTTTCCGCCGAAAATTACTGCAAGATTAATTTTCATTTTTTCCACCTCTGATAAAATAATCAATAGTTATCGGGTAAATCGTTCTCTAAAAGGACCATCTTCTTTTTATCCGATGTTATACTCTTTATATTTTCAATCGCCTCTGATAAAGTTTCGGCGACAAAAATTTTCTCCTCCGAAAATCCGTTTTCTTTAAGACCTTTCAAGATAGGCTCTGTCTGTTTTTTGCCGACAAGTGCTACATAATCGCAGGCTGACGCCGCTTCTTTTCCGAATTCAAAATTCAGTTCATCCTGCTTTTCACCGAGTTCTACCATACCGGGTGTGCAGAGAATTTTCATATAGTCATCAAAGAGAGATAAAACCTTGAGCGCGGCTTTACTTCCCTGAGGATTTGAATTGTATGCGTCATCGATATAGCATATCTCTCCGCCGTCTATGAGTTCAAGTCTGTGTTTAACGGATTTTATTCTTCTTACAGGGATAATGAGTGATGAAAGCGAAATTCCCTTTTCGTTACAATAAGAAATCGCACCCAAAAGGTTTAAAACATTATGTTCGCCGAGAAGTGATGTTTCATATTCACATTCTTCTCCATTCTTTGAAACGACTGTGAATTTAGTCCCCTTATAAGAAACAGAAATGTCTTTCGCCTTATAGTCGTTATTATCTGAAAAGCCATAGGTGATTACATTTTCGTATTTGCCCATACCCTTTCGGATATTTTCATCGTCGCCGTTGACAAGGATTTTTCCCTTGCCGTTTACAGCATCGCCGAGTTCGAATTTTGTTGAGATGATGTTTTCTATCTTCCCGAATGTTTCGAGATGCTGAGGACCTATTGATGTTATTATAGCATCGTGAGGATTTACTATATCGCAGAGTTCCTTTATATCGCCTACATGACGGGCACCCATTTCGCAGACGAAGATTTCATGGGTTGATTTCATCATCATACGGATGGTTTTTACAACGCCCATAGGGGTGTTATAGCTTTCGGGAGTAATAAGGGTATTATACTGTGAATTCAGAAGTTCGCCTAAATAAAACTTCATACTCGTTTTGCCGTAACTTCCTGTTATGCCGACAATATCGAGCGATTTCATTCCCGAAAGGATTTTCTTCGCGTCGTTTATATACCATCTTCTGATGTATTCTTCAATAGGGTAATTTATAAGGTTTGATAAAAGTGCCGCTAATGGTGTAAGACAGAGAATGAATGCGAGTGTTACATAGGCTGTAATGAAACTCTCGTTTAAAAATCCGAAAACTGCAACTGTAAGCGGAATGATTGTAAGGATTGTGAATGTTACTATCATTCGCTTTACTCTTGCTGTATAGACAAAAGGCTTTTTGAATTTTTTCGGTCTGTTTATAATCATAGTTATAGCAGATGCTACTATGAGAAGTGATTTTATAATAATTCCTGAAACATTCATTTCAAAAAGCGGACTTAACATAAGCCCCGGAACACAAAGAAATATCACATAAGGAAGATAGCTTACATAATGATTCTGTTTTGCTCTGTTAAAATGGCTTTTAAACTGATATGAATTCTGCTGTAACATATGAAGTTCGCGGAAGCCGCCCATATATCTTGCGATAGTTACAAGAAAGGCATAAGCTGCAAATATAATTATGTCGGTCATAATAAAGATTTACTCTCCTATTTTCAAGAATGAACAGATAACGCGGTTGAAGATAAATTTTCCCTCAAGGAAAGAATAATGCCCCGCGCCCTTTATTGTAACAAGCCCTGAATCCTTTATCAGTTCTTCCATTCTCTTTCCGTCTGAAAGGGGGGTTGCTGTATCGTTCTCACCCCAGATCAAAAGGGTTGATTGTTTTATTTTGGGAAGAAGCGGTTCAAGGTCTTCATTGACAACAGAAACGAGAATTTTTCTCATAACGGGTGATGCCGCCTTATAATCCGCCGAGCCTGATTTATCCTGAAGCTTTTTGAGCGCATTCGGGAAAAGTGTTTTTATAGGTGGCGAAAGAAGAACTTTTTTCATAAACTTATAGCGTTTCTGTTTTCTTATCTGCTTTGGTGTTTTCTTAGGAAGAATTCCTGCGCTGTCAACAAGGATAATCTTGTCGATTTCAAAGGGAAGCGAAAAACAGGTAGCAAGTTTTATAATGACTCTTCCGCCGAATGAATGACCTAAAAAGGTCGCTTTCTTAACATCAAGTGAAGAAAGAAAATCAATGACAAACTGTGAATAGTCACTTACCTGCCAGGAATCATCGGGTTCTTCGCTTTTTCCGAAGCCGGGCATATCAACTGCGATTACTCTGTATTTCTGTGAAACGAGAGAGATAAGGTCGGCGAAAAGAGTTATGTTAGCGCCCCAGCCGTGAAGCAGGACAACTGTTTCGCCCTCGCCTTTCATTTCATAATTTATTTTAAGACCGTTTATTTCGGTAATCAATATAATCTACTCCATTTTCAGATTTTGGTTATACATTTAATAGTATACCACATTTTAGTAATGTGTGCAATAAAAAAACTATGTCAGGATGACCAAAAGAGGCGGTTTCAGAGAGCCTCTTTTTTACCCGTCGGAACGATTTTTGTCGGATGATGAAAAATATTCCGATTTCAAGGGTTTTAAACATTTTAGTGTGAATTTTATGAAACAGCGATTTTGAGGAATTTATGGAATTTTCTGTAAATAGGTTGGCTCTGATTTTTCAAAGTGAAAGATCGTTTTCTGTTTTTCTTCTTGTCAGATTTTTGGAAAATCATCTTTCTTCTTGATTTTACTTGTCAAGGTATTACAGAATTGTATATTTCTGTAAGTAGTCAAAAAACGGCAGTTCGGAGAATATTTATGGACAGTAAATTTTCTCAGAATTTGAGTTTTTCCCGAAATTCTGGGATTTATCAAAAAAGGCGTTTTACCAAGGAAATGGTAAAACGATTGTTACCCATCGTTTAAATTTGCATTTTTTTGGCGGATATGGTATAATCAATCGGTAAAAAATCATTTTATGAGGAAGTAATGAAAAAATGTCAGAAAAAGTCACTCTGAAAGAGAATCCCAAGTCGTTTTTATATGGTCTTAAATGCGGAATTCCTATTGCGCTCGGTTACCTCGCGGTTTCATTCGGGTTCGGAATATCGGCTGTAAACGGAGGGCTTTCTGTTTTATCATCGGTTATAATTTCGATGACAAATTTAACCTCTGCGGGTCAGGTTGCGGCGCTGGGAATTATTGCGGCTATGGGTCCGTTAGGCGAAATGGCGCTCACTCAGCTTGTAATAAATTTAAGATATTTTCTTATGTCGATTTCTGTTTCTCAGAAACTTGACAAGTCATTTACAATACCGCACCGATTTATAACATCCTTCGGCATAACGGATGAAATATTCGCGGTTGCCTGTTCGCAAAAGGGCGAAATCGGAAAAAGGTTTATGTATGGTCTTATACTCCTCCCGTTTGTGGGGTGGACACTGGGCACTCTTCTCGGTGCCTCGGCAGGAGAAATTCTTCCGCTTAAAATAAAGGCAGCTTTAGGCATTGCAATCTATGGAATGTTCATAGCGATAATAATTCCACCTGCGAGAAAAGATAAGAGTGTTGCATTTGTAGTAATCATTTCGGCAATACTCAGTTGCCTGCTTTATTATGTTCCGTTTTTCTCAGGAATATCAAGCGGATTTTCGATAATTATATGCGCTGTTGTAACATCTGTTTTAGCAGCTGCTATTTTCCCTCACAACGATGAAGAGGAGGAAGAAAACGATGCTTAGAGATATATTTTTATACATAATCGTTATGGCAGGGGTAACCTATATCATCAGAATGATGCCTATGGTATTATTCAGAAAGAAGATAAAATCAAAGTTTGTGAAAAGTATTCTTCATTATACCCCTTATGCAGTACTCGGCGCAATGACATTCCCTGCTATATTCTATTCAACGGGGGATATTTTTTCGGCGTCTTTAGGGCTTGTTGTTGCGGTTGTTCTCGCGTTCTTCAATCAGTCGATGGTAACCGTTGCTTTAGGGGCCTGTGCCGCGGCATATATTTTAAGTCTGTTTATCTGAAAAAATAAAAGACAGCAAGAAAAATGCTTGCTGTCTTTTTTTATTTAATTTTTAAATTTATACTCCCGTAAAGGCTTTAAACATTATCCAGACTTCAAGGACGATAAATCCTATCGCCATAAGAGTAAAGAATATAAATGCAACGCACTGCATATTGAGAGCGAGATCGGAAGGAATAGGATTCTGACTGTAAAGATAACTTGAAAAATAAAGCTCAGCAGACCATACTTTTCCGGGGAAAAGACAGAACACAGTAAGATACGCCATAAGGAAAGAAAGAAGAAATCCTCCGATAATAAGCTCTCCGTAAGCCATATTCGTTCCCTCGAAAGGATTGGGACAGAATATCAGTATAATCGCTCCTAATGTCATAACAACTGTTACAACAGCCATAATTATTCCGAGAACTTTTCTGAAAGGCGAAACGGGAAGGTCTATTTTCTTTTCCGCAGGTCCGCTGGTCTTTGCTTCTGCAATATCTTCACTGATTTTTTTGTTTCTCTTTTCGATTTCTCTGCTTAACTCGTCAGCTTCTTTCTGACCTATCGCCTCATCGAGTTTTGTTCCGCAGGATTCGCATTTTTCTGCTCTTTCGCTGTTAAAAATTCCACACTTGGAACAGACTTTTACCAAGATTTCATTTTCCATAACAAATTTCCCCCATTTTAAATTTATGATATTTTTGCTACCAAGTCGATATGCCCGTGGCGGCTCTGTGATGTCTGTCAAGCAATAATTTCTATAGTTACCGAGCCTGTATTTAACTTTCAGAACAAAGTTCGTAACGATATGCCTGCACGGGCTCCGTGCTTAGCCTGCTGCATTTGTGAGATAGATTGTCATTCCGTCTGTGAAAGGAGATGCGTAGTAATCAAGTCTTGCTGACTTTGTATATTCAGCATCGTAATAAGCAAAATATCCTTCATAGGTTTCATACGGACAGAAAACGCTTCCCTTGGGGATGTCAATCGTGTATGCCGTAGTGCTGACGCTTCCGTCTGTGGCATAGGTTTCTACATTGAAATTAACTGTTATCTTTTCGCCTTCGAGAACATTCTGTATAAGCTCCTTATTCCCGAATTCGCCGTATTCATATTTCGAAACAACGCCGTCATCGAAAGAGAGGAGTCTTAAAGTATCTTTTTCAAATTCAACAAAGACAGGTTCGCATTCAAAGATTTCTGAAATTTTCATTTCAACATTTATTGAATCCTCATCGGCTGTAACATTTATAACCTTGTATTCATCGAGGAAATAAGCGATACTGAAATCTCCGAATCCGTTTTCTTCCTTATCGATGATATAAGATGAAAGATGCAGGAAATTTTCATCGGGACTGTAATCAAATGTAACACCTTTATAGTTTCCTGTTGTTACATTATGGTCATCCATATAATTCAAGAAACCGATATTTCCCTCGTTATCAAGGAAATATTCTGTATAGGAAACTTCATCGTCATACTCATAGATTTCCTTTACAGATTCGGCTGTTTTTAAAAGGTTTGAAATCTTGTTGGCTTCATAAGCAGCCTTTACATCGAATTCAATCTTTTCTTCCGAAACAGTTGTCTGCGAGGTTTCGTTTGTGGGATTTCCTGTTTTCTTTGTGCAACCGGTTACCCCTAATGTGATTGCAAGTGCGAGGACAAGTGTAAGTGCTTTTTTCATCTTTTCTTTCCCCTTTTTTAATTTAATTTTTAACAACAACCCTTACCTTTTCGACACGCTGTTCATCAAGTTTTACTGCTGTAACAGTAAACTTTTCCGTGTCTATGGTCTGATTTTCCGAAGGTATTCCTTCAAAAAGTTCAAGTGCCCATCCTGCAACGGTTGTGTATTCCGACTTGATTGTGTTTTCGGGAAGCCCTAACTTTTCGAGCATATCGTTTACAGAAAGTTCGCCCGAAATGATGTATGCATCGTCACCGAGAGCGATTACAGGCTGTAAAACCTCATCGCTTTCATCATAGATTTCGCCGACAAGTTCTTCTATGATATCTTCCATTGTAACGATACCTTCGGTTCCGCCGAACTGGTCAACAACAACGGCAATATGCTGTTTTGATTTCTGCATTTCCTGCATTATATCGTTTATGGGTTTTAAAGTTGAAACATAAAGCGGTTTCTGGATTATCGACTGGATAGATGTTCCGCCCTGTTCCATAAGTCGCATAAAGCTTTTGAAAGTAATTATTCCGACAATGCTGTCGATTGTTTTTTCATAAACAGGAAGTCTTGAATACATTTCTTCGACAAAGACTTTCTTTATCTCTTCAACCGACTGGTTTATCTCAACCGCAACAAGTGAAACTCTCGGAACGAGGATATCTTCTGCGTTCTTTCCGTCGAAAAGAATAGCAGAACGCACAAGGTCGCTTTCGTCTTCATCGAGAGAGCCCTGTTCTTCGCCCTCGTTTACTATGTAGAGAAGTTCATCTGCGGTAACACCCGTGTTGCTTGAACGGACATTGAAAAGTTTTATTATTCCGTTTTTAAGAAGTGTAAAGAGTGCTGAAAACGGAGTTAAGATAAACATTATGAATTTAAGCGGAACTGACATCCACATAACGCCGTCGTCAGCGGTTTCCTTAGCAAGTGATTTGGGGATGATTTCACCGAAGATAAGAACAAGAACTGTCATAACGGCAGTTGCTATTC
>JAFXHL010000101.1 GCA_017536405.1 Oscillospiraceae bacterium | reverse complement strand
GGTCGAACTGAAATCCGGATATGATTTTACGGCTGTCAGCAACAGAATTAATTCACATAATGACTTGCAATGCGGTGATTGGGACGACTGGGCTGATAACCGTTGGTATCGCTTATGCCCTGAAACGCCGTGCAGTTATGATAAATGCTATGGTTTCCTCTCTGCCTCATTTCCTGTCGCATTGCTGACTGAATACTGCCCCGAAGTATTAAAACGGATACTTGATGAAGTCGGGGTTCTTTATACCGAACTTGTTGAGCCTATGCGTTGCGATGAGGTTATACTTTGCAAATATCTTCCTGATCGTATCGTATTTGACGAAAGTTTCATGGAAAACAGCGATTTCAGTTTTGATGATGAGCGATTCTTCTGGGTCTGCCAGAAGCTTGATACCGGACGCCAGAGTTATATTGATGCAGGCAGTTTTACTATTGAAGAAATACGCTGAAATTATAAAACAATTCAATATATAAAGCCATATCCGACATCAGCGGATACGGCTTTTTCTTTTTCCCTTCATCCCCCTTGACAAACTTAATTAAACGTGTATAATATAATTAAACGCGTTTAATAACAGGAGGAGCAAATGGATAAACGAAATATCGAAGCGACCAGAAAAGCGCTGCTTGAAGCAGCAGAAAAACTTATGACAGAGTGCAGCGACCCGTCGGAAGTAACATCACGCGCCATCACAAAAGAAGCAGGCGTAAACCTTGCTATGATAAACTATTGTTTCGGCTCACGCGAGGCTCTGCTTATGGCTGTCTATGAAGAAATTCAGGAGGATGCCTTTAAGTGCAACCCGTCTTTAGCAGAAATAATCAAGGGAGAACTTTCGCCGAAAGAAAAACTCATCGAAGTCCACTTTCAGTCTATGAAAATGATGCTTATGCACCATAAGTTTGCAAAAGCTCTGTCGAAATATGTGCTCCTCAACCGTGAAATATCGGGGAAAAGAGGAAGCCTTCGCTTTATAGAAGAATATTTCGGCGACACAAAAACCGAGGGCGAATGCCGTTTTATTGCGTTTGAGATTTCAAGCCTTCACGAACTTGCAATTCTTCGCTATGAAGAGATAAAAAAAGAGTGTGGAATTGACCTTTCTGACGATGAGCAATTAAGAAGATACATTACAGAACATATAAATATGTTCCTTAAATAAAGGAGAGAATGTAAATGTATATTAAAAAACTTTCTGACCTTGACAAAATGGGTTTCGGCGGTAAGGCAACGGCACTGAATGTCCTTATAAAATCGGGATTTCCCGTTCCGTCGGGATATGCTATATCATCGGGTGCTTTCGAAAACGGAGCACTTAAAAAAGAAGCAGAAAAAGAACTTGATATTCTTATAAAAAAACTCTCTTCAGGATGTACATATGCTGTGCGTTCTTCTGCCGAGGGGGAAGACGGAAAAGCCGACTCCTTTGCGGGTGCATACGAAACCGTGCTTGATGTTCCGGTTGATAAAATTTCAGAAGCGGTAAAAACAGTTGCGTCATCTGTAAAGAATGAACGAGTAGGCGTTTATGCCGATGAAAGAAATACAGAAAGCGGAAAGATAGGGGTAATAATACAGCGTTATGTTCCTGCAAAGTACGCAGGAGTGCTCTTTACTGCCGATGCCGTTACTGCGGGAACAGAATTCATAACGGGCAACTTTGTAAAAGGCAGAGGGGAAGAACTTGTATCGGGCGAAGGCTTTGACGGAAGTTTCAAGATAAACGCAGTGAGATATAGTTTTGAAGGCTCAGAAGAAATAAAGCCCTATGCCGAAAAGATGTTTAAATACGCGAAAAAGGCTGTTAAAATCTTCGGTTGTCAGGTTGATATGGAATGGGCAGTATCAAAGGGGAAACTCTATATCTTGCAGGCACGCCCCATAACAACCCTTTATAAAAACAACTATGACGAATTCAGGATAAACGACTCTTTATGCGGTGAACTTCTGCTTTCAAAAACAAATGTCGGTGAGATTTTTCTCCGTCCCGTTTCACCCGTAACATACGGCATTTTAAAACTGCTTATCGACACTTTGGGGATACCCCTTATTTCAAATGTCTGTGGTCAGCTTTATCTTAATATAAGCGGACTTTGTTCTATGGTGATGTCATTCGGTGCTTCAAAGGAAAAGGCTTTTAAGGCAATTTCAGAACTTGCAGGAGGAATACCCTCTGATTTTGAAATACCCGTATATCCTTTTGATAAAAAGACCTTCCTTAAAAAGATAAGGGGACTTATTACGGGCGCACCCGCCAAGAATATCAAAAAAGTGAATTTCGGAAAAGATTTTAAAAACCGCATTATCGAAATCGGAAACGGACTTATAGACGAAATAAGAAACTCATCATCAGCAGAAGAACTCAGCGGAATATGGGGCGAAAAATGCGAGCCCTATATGATGAAAACATTATCTGCAATAGCAACGGCACTTTCTCTCAAATCGCTCTTTTCTACAAGAGAACAACTTGAGAAATTATGTGGCGCAGAACTTGCCGACAGACTTCTTTCCGATAGTTCCGAAAATGGAAATATCGAAAGTATAGGAACACTTCTTGCCATTGATGATGTTGTAAATAAAAGAATGACAAGGGAAGAATATATTTCAAGATATGGTCATCGCCACGCAGACGAACTCGAACTTTCTATGCCTTATCCTTATGAAAACCCCGATTTCCCCGAAAACGCAATCCGTGATTATGTAGAATCGGGAATAAATGCCTATGAAATGAAATCTGCGCAGGAAGAACGCCATAAGGAAGCGATAGCAGAATTCAAGAAACTTTATCCCACAAAAACAGACTGGCTTGAAAGGATACTCAAAAAATATTCAAAGGCAGTTTATGACCGTGAAAAAGTAAGAAGCGATGCTCTTCGTCTTTTCTGCGTTATAAGGGAATATCTTTTAAAAGCAGGAGAATTCACAGGCTATAAAGACGATATCTTTATGCTATATCTCAGCGAAGTAAAGGCTTGTCTTTCAGAGAAAACAGATTTTTCCGAAAAAATATCTGTCCGTCGAAAAATATACGAAGAACAGATGTCAATGCCTACTTTCCCAAGTATAATCTCAGGAAGATTTACCTATGAAGAATGGAAGCAGAGTGGCGGTGCGACGGGATTTTATAAATCGGGCGAAAACTGTTCTGACGAAACAGACGGAGTTATCAGAGGCGTTGCAGGCTCCTCTGGACAGGCAGAGGGGATAGTAAGAGTTATGAACTCGGTAGACGAAGCCGATGAATTTAAAAAAGGCGAGATACTTGTCGTTAAGGCAGCGAATATCGGCTGGATAAAACTTTTCCCCAAAGCGTCAGCACTTATTACCGATATAGGTGCGCCACTTTCACACGCAGTAATCGTTGCGAGAGAACTCGGTATCCCTGCCGTTGTAAGTTGTCAGTGCGCTTCGGGTATACTGAAAACGGGCGACAGAGTCAAGGTTGACGGAACATCGGGAACGGTTACTATTCTTGAATAAAACAAAAGGCACATGGGTTTTCCATGTGCCTTATTTTATTTTATTTTATTTTAAAGAAGTCCTACCGACTGCATATAATCGTAGTATTCTTTTTCTTCGTTTGCCCAGTTGTTCTTTACCCAGACAGAGAATTTTTCAAATACATCTTCAGATGTGTTTCTCTTGATTATCTTTTTCATCATTTCATTTTTTTCTTCTATGAAAGGATTGTCTGAATAACTGTCGTCAAAACCTGATGCTGTTGCATCGCTTATGATTTTGTTCATAACATCAGGACCATATGTCTGATAGATGAATGTAACAAATCTGTAACCATAATGGTAGTTGTCGGTTTTTTTATCAATGACATATCTGAAACCTGCGTCCTTCTGGTCGAAAAGAGTGGGGTCGAGTTGGTATGTGCTTCCGTAATACTGGATTATGCTCCAGGGTGCTGACTTGCGTTTTTTGAGAACTTCATATGTTGTGTGTTCTGCAAAACCTTCATTGAGAACAGTTCCGAGAGAATTTCCGTTTCTTAAATGAAGAAGATGTGTGAGTTCGTGATAGAGGACCTGACAGAATGTTTCTTCACGATAAAAGTCAGAAGATTCAACAACGATTCCCGTCTGGTCTGTATATTGAATGCTGTTTCCGAGGGTAACAATATAGATGTTTACTTTTTTGAAATCGGGGTTTACATTTTCAAATCTTTTCATGTCAGGTTCAAAAAGATATATGGTGTCGGCACAAAAATGATTTCCCTGATAGTTCTTGCTGAATTTAAGACCTGTGTAGTTTTCAAGGTCGGTCATTGCCTCTTCGGCTGTTTTTAACATATCGCCTCTGATTTCAACGCCCTTTTCAAAATAGATTACAACCTTGTCGCTTTCGGCATAACAGTATTTGTCTGCTATGAATTTGTCGCTCGCGTTTCCGCTGAGTGTGATACGGCTTTCTGTGGGAACTTCTGCTTTCGCAGTTGTTGCAACTGTTGTAGTAGCAGTAGTAGCAATAGTAGTAGCCTCGGTTGTGGGTGCTTCTGTTACGGGTGCAGTTGTTTCTTCGGGGACTTCTGTTTCTTCGGGAGCCTCTGTTTCGGGAGCTTCTGTTGTTGTTTCGCTTGTCTTTGTTTCGGGAACATCGGAAGAAACTTCGGTTGTTGTAACGACTTCTTCCTTTTCGTCAGCCTTTGCGCAACCGACAAAGAGAAGTGCTGACATAAGAAGTGCTAAAGAGAGGGAAAGTGCTTTTTTCATTTTTTTCATTCCTTTCGTGGTTTTGTAACCGATTACATTGTATCATAATCTTTTCCGGAATACAATACCATATTTTCTCATTTGTTCCACTGAAAAATTTTTTTCAAAAACCCCTTGACAAACAAATATCGGTATGTTAAGATAACGGTGTTACGTAACAACGTTATGCAAAGGAGGTCATCTTATGGCACAGGATAAAGAAACCCGTGAATTGCTCATAAAAAGCGCCAAGGCCGAATTTATGGAAAAAGGCTATAACAAGGCATCTCTGCGTTCAATATGCAGTGACGCAGGCGTTACAACGGGCGCACTTTATTTCTTCTTTGAAGATAAGGCAGACCTTTTTAAAGCAATCGTCGGAAAGGCTGTTGACGGCATTTTTGAAATTATGCAGGCGCATTTTGAAGAAGATGAAGACTTCGTTGCAGGTGCTGCCCCTGATGCAGAACCCGATGAATATATAGATGACCATAGCGAAATCGCACAACTTCTCATTCATCATATTTACAGCAATTACGATGTTGCGATGCTTGTTCTTACTAAAGCTCAGGGGTCGGAATATGAAAATATCGTCGACAGAATAGTTGAGATAACCGAAAACAAAAGTATTGAAATGATGGATAAGATTTCTGAAAAAACAGGCAAGAAGAAAAAACTCAACAAATATATGCTTCATCTTGTAGTTCATATCGTTGTTGACTCTTTTGTTCAGCTTGTTATCCACGAGCCTGATGAGAAAAAGGCGCTCGAAAGCATAAAGAAGGTCTTTAAAATGACTATGCACAACTGGACGGAAACTGTCCTTGACTGATAAAGTAAACCGCACAACGCGGTTTATTTTACGAACATAACGTAACGCTGTTATGTTATGTAAAGAGAGTGAATTCTGCCGGAAGGCTTTTTTTAAATAACAAAACATAACATTGTTATGTAAATTATGGAGGTAGCAATTATGTATCTTGAAGTAAAAGAAGTAAAGAAAAGTTATGGCAACGACGGAAACTACATTCAGGTTTTAAAGGGAATAACAACGGGACTCGAAAAGGGTCAGATGTGCGTAATTCAGGGGACGAGTGGTAGCGGAAAATCAACACTCCTCAACTGCATAGGAGGACTTGACGAAATGGACAGTGGTTCTGTTAAGGTTGACGGAAAAGAAATCTTCGGTCTTAAACCCGATGCACTTTCAGACTATCGCAGAGATAATTTGGGATTTATCTTTCAGTTCTATAATTTAGTTCCGAATTTAACTGTCCGTGAAAATATCCTCGTCTGCGAATACCTTTCCGAAAATCCGCTTGATGTTGATGAACTTTTAGAAACTTTAGGACTTACCGAACATCAGAACAAATTCCCCTCGCAACTTTCAGGCGGTCAGCAACAAAGATGCGCAATAGCAAGAGCACTTGTCAAAAACCCGAAACTTCTTTTATGCGATGAACCTACGGGTGCGCTTGACAGTAAGACATCGAGGGATATTTTAGTGCTTCTTGAAAAAATCAACGAAAAATACGGAACAACAATGCTGATAGTTACCCACAATAATTCGATAAAGAATATGGTGCATAAGGTAATAATCGTAAAAGACGGACTTATCAAAAAAGAATACATAAACGAAACAAGAATACCTGCTTCTCAGTTGGAGGATTTATAATGAACAAGGTGCTTAATAAAAGGATACTTCGTGATTTAAAAGAGAACTTCGCCCGTTATCTCGCACTTCTTTTAATGATAATCGCAGGAATGTTTATAATCATCGCTATCGTGGGCGCTGCTGAAACGATTATCACGGGAACAACCGACCTTACAGAGAAAAATAAGATTGAGGACGGACAGTTCAGCGTTTTTCTTCCGCTGACAAAAGAGCAGGAAGAAGAAATTTCAGAAAACGGAGTTACTATCGAAAAGATGTTTTCTGCCGATGTTAAAATGGATGACGGCTCGACGCTTCGCCTTATGAAGAAAAGAGAAAATATAAATCTCATTCATATCGATGAGGGCAGACTTCCCGAAAAAGAGGGAGAGGCAGTTATCGAAAAGCGATACAGCGAAGAGCATGATATTTCGCTTGGTGATACTGCCCAAATATGCGATAGAAAACTTATCGTAACGGGTATAGGAACTGTCCCCGAATACGACAGCCCTATGAATAAACTTTCTGATACAGCAGTTGAAAGCAGTCTTTTCGGGCTTATATTTGTAACAGAAGAAGAATACGAAAATATACTTTCAGAAACAGAAATCGTCGAGGAATATTGTTATGCCTATCGCTTAAATGACGCTATGACGCACGATGAACTGAAAGAAAAGATAAAGTCTTTGGATTTTGATTACACAAAAGTTGAGGATAAATATTTTCTTGAAACGATAGAAGAAATAACCGACAGAAAAGAAAAAATCAGAGATGGTGTAAAGGATATAAATGACGGCGCTAAAGAACTTCGCGACGGGATTTCTGCTATGGGATTTAGAGAAACCGAACTTTATAACGGCGCAGACGAACTCTATGACGGAACAATAGAACTCAAAAAAGAAACCGACAAACTTTTAGATGAATTCTTTGAAATTGAGATAGACAATCTCACATCTTTTATAAAGGCAGAGGATAACCCCCGTATACTCGCTGCTGCTATCGACCTTGAGATGAATAAAACGATAGGTCTTGTTGCAGGGGTTGTTATAATGATACTTTTTACCTATGTAATCTCGGTTTTTGTTATTCATCAGATTCAGCGTGAAAGCAGTGTCATAGGAACATTCTATGCTTTGGGCGCAAAGAAAAAAGACCTTGTTTTACACTACATAACTCTTCCTACAATCATCTGTTTTATCGGTGGACTTATAGGCTCGGCAATAGGTTTCAGCGATATAGGGATAGTATGGCAGATGAAAGATAGTTACAACTATTTTTCAATCCCCGATTTAAAACCCTTGTATCCACTTTACCTTATCATCTATGCAGTTATAATGCCACCCGTTATTTCTGTAATCGTAAACTATATTGTAATCAGCAAGCGTCTTTCAAAGACAGCACTTTCACTCATAAGAAACGAACAGAAAATCCCTAAAAGAAGCAGGTTAAATCTTAAAGGAATGGGCTTTATCAGTCGTTTTCAAATAAGACAGATAATAAGAGAACTGAGAACAAGCGTTACTGTTATATTCGGAATGTTTATATGTCTTCTTGTATTTATGCTCGGTATGAACTGTTACATTCTTTGTCAGAACATAAAGACAGAAAATTCAGAGGACACAAAATTCGGATATATGTATACACTGAAATATCCCGAAAAAGAAGTCCCCGAAAACGCAGAGGCTTGTTATACGGAAAGTCTTTCAAAAAAATATATGGGCAATACCCTTGATGTGAATATCATAGGGGTTGACGATGAAAATAAGTATTACCCCGAAATTTCCGTCAAGGGAAAAAGCAGTATCGCAGTTTCATCATCGGTAGCAGAGAAATATAACCTTTCAGAAGGCGACAAACTCATTTTGTCCGACACGGCAAACGATATGGACTACGCTTTTACAGTCGAAGAGATAGTTGATTATTCGGTAGGGCTTTCTGTTTTTATGGATATAGAAAGTATGCGTGAACTTTTCTCAAAAGAAGATGATTATTATAATATGCTTCTTTCAGAAGAGGAACTTGATATCGATATGGGAAGGGTATATTCCGTTACAACAAAGGCGGATATAGAAAAATCGGCATCGGTTTTTGTTGACCAGATGAGAGGAATGTTCACAATGATGATTTCTATGTCGATAGTGATTTTCTGCGTTGTAATGTATCTTATGCTGAATGTTATGATAGACCGTGCATCTTTCGGAATTTCGCTTGTAAAGATTTTCGGTTTCAGAACAAACGAAATAAGAAAACTTTATCTTAACGGAAACGCAGTTACAGTAGCACTCGGCGCTGTGATAACAATTCCGCTTTCAAAAGTCATTATGAATTCGCTCTATCCTTATCTTATCTCAAATACAGCCTGCGGAATGAATCTTAAATTCCCGCCCGTTCTGTATGCTCTGATTTTTATAGGAATAATGATTTTCTATTTCGTTGTAAGCGCTTTACTTGTAAGAAAGATAAAGAAAATCACACCCGCAGAGGTGCTTAAAAACAGAGAATAAAAAGGTGTTGCAGATAAAGAATTGTAATGTGTTTTTCTGTCCTTTACAAACCTCCCCATAAATGTTAATATAGATATAGTTTAAGTTGACGGAGGGCATTTTATGATTTACAGAGATTTTTGTGGCAAGAAACTTTCAGCACTCGGAATGGGTTGTATGCGACTTCCCGTTACCGATGAGAAAAACTCCTCGATAGATAAATCGGCGACACGAGAAATGATTGACTATGCCATAAAAAACGGTGTGAATTATTTTGATACAGCCTGGGGTTACCACGACGGTGAATCCGAAAATATCGTCGGCGAAATTTTAAGCGAATACCCGAGAGACAGTTTTTATATCGCAACAAAATTCCCCGGATATGATGTTTCAAATATGACAAAGGTTGAAGAAATCTTTGAGGAACAACTCAAAAAATGCAGGGTTGATTATTTCGATTTTTATATGTTCCATAATGTATGCGAATCGAATATCGAAGAATATCTCGACCGGCAGTATGGCATCTATGACTATCTTATGAAACAAAAGGAAAACGGAAGAATACGCCATCTCGGTTTCTCTACTCACGGAACACTTGACACAATGAAGCGCTTTATCGACGCTTACGGCAAGGATATGGAATTCTGTCAGATTCAGCTTAACTGGATAGACTGGAAGATGCAGAACGCGAAGGCAAAGGTCGAAATGTTAAAGGAACAGGGTATTCCCGTATGGGTTATGGAGCCTGTAAGGGGAGGTAAACTTGCGACACTCGAAGAAGAGTATGCAAACGAACTTAAAACACTTCGCCCCGATGCGACACCTGCCGAATGGTCATTCAGATTTTTACAGTCAATCCCCGAGGTTGTTGTTACCCTTTCGGGAATGTCTGATATGAAACAACTTATTGAAAACATAGCAACATACGGCGAAGAAAAGCCACTTTCAGAAAAAGAAACCGAAAAACTTTTCTCTGTTGCAGACGCGATGACATCGAAAACAACGCTCCCCTGCACAGCCTGCCGTTACTGCACAACACATTGCCCTATGGAACTTGATATACCAAATCTCATAGACCTTTATAACGAACACGTTTATTCGGGTGGTGGATTTTTAGCACCTATGGCGATAGGCTCGCTCCCCGATGACAAAAAGCCGTCGGCTTGCCTCTCCTGCCGTGCCTGTGAGGCTGTCTGCCCACAGAATATAAAGATAAGCGAAATGATGAGCGATTTTGTAGAAAAACTTAAATGATGATAAAACCACCTGAAATTCAGGTGGTTTTTCTGTTTACTGTCCGTACTTTTACACACATAGAGTGATATAATTAAAATAATAAACAAGTATAAGGTGGGTGTTTTTATGATTT
Organism: Oscillospiraceae bacterium; assembly: GCA_017536405.1. Classification (GTDB taxonomy): domain Bacteria; phylum Bacillota; class Clostridia; order Oscillospirales; family Ruminococcaceae; genus RGIG4131. The sequence goes on along the minus strand of JAFXHL010000101.1, from coordinate 7,090 downwards.
ATATCAGCGAGTTCAGTTTTCCGTCGGCTGATGATGAATGGGGATTCTTTATGCAAAAATCGGCAAGTTGTTATACAAACTACTATCCGTTTCAACTTCTCCCCGAGAGGAATATAGACCACATCGATTTTATGCCCGTAACAATTCTTCACGGCGGAAACGGAAGCGGAAAAACAACAATTTTAAATATCATTGCCGAATATCTTATAAAGGAATCGGAAAAACATCTTCGCAAAAAAAGGTCCTGCGGGAGTTTCGGAAGAAGCGCACCTTTCAATAAATCCTGCTTTTTCAGAGATTATCTCGAATACTGCGACGCTACTATCGAAAACCGTATAGAGAATGACAGTCAGATTATAACAAGCGACGATGTTTTTGATTATATCCTCAATATAAGGGATAAAAACGAGGGGATAGACAGAAGGCGTGATGACACCATAGAGGAATATAACGAATACAGACACAGAAGATACAAGTTTGATTCTCTCGATGATTATGAGGACCTTAAAAAGATGAACGACGCGAAGTCGAAATCCACTTCTCAATATGTAAAAAGCAGAACTACGATACATAATATCCGTGAACATTCAAACGGAGAAAGTGCGCTGAATTATTTTATCGAGCGACTTACAGACAACGGGCTTTATATTTTGGATGAACCCGAGAACAGCCTTTCGCCCGAAAATCAGATAAAACTTGCTGAATATATAAATGACTCTGCCCGATTTTTCGGATGTCAGTTTATCATTTCAACTCACTCTCCGTTTATGCTTTCCATTCCACATTCGAGGATATACGACCTTGACGACGGTCAGTTCAGGGTCAGAAAATGGACCGAACTCAATAATGTCAGACAGTATTATAATTTTTTCAGACAACACAAAGATGAATTTGAAAGGTAGCGGGAGTATGGAAGACAGTAAGTATGCAGAATGTCCGCTTATAGATGATAAAATAACTCCCGACGGATTACCTCCGTGTGCTTTTGAATGGGATGACGACTGATAAGTTTATTTTACAATCAAAGAAATGAAAGAAAAGGGGTATCTTTATGAAAGAAACATATTTCGTTACTATCACGGGGCTTGATTTTTACTACGGCAAAAAGCCGTTTGAAATCGGAAGAATAATAAAACTCATAAAAGAACCCGATAACGAACATGACAATGAGGCTATTGTTGCATTTCTTCCTTTCATTGACAAAATCGGTTATGTCGCCAATAGTCCGCATACCGTTTATGACGGAACAATAAGTGCAGGCAGACTCTATGACAAAATTGATGATTACGCATACGGCAGAGTAATGTTCGTAACTCATTCTTCGGCGATAGTTCTTGTTCTTGATAAGAAAACTGTTGAGTCTGACGATGATGAAAAGAAGGTTGAGTAAGGGTGTGAACAACCTGGCAAGATTTGACCTTTTAACACTTGTCTGGGAAATAACCTGACATCATCATGCTCCTTATAATAAACAGCAAAGCCATTTCCGATTCAGGTCGGGAGTGGCTTTGCGTTACTTATGTCATTGACTTAATATGTCATCCGTGCTATAATTAACTGACCGATAAATTTGAATTCTCACTTGACGTATTTTAAGGGATTTAATAACTGTTATATTTGGTTATAAAAATCTCGGCAAGCCCTTGAAAATACTAAAGTTTTCATGGGTGTCCGCTCCGTCATATCTTGTATCGTGTTATATCGTTTTACCCTTGGTTATGACCACTGATAAGGGAAAAAACAAGGGAAAGAATCAAGTGATAAAATGCTGTTCTGACCAGTTATGTGTTATAAATGACCACCTATTGAAAAAGTGTAGATAAATAATTCTAATTCAGATATACTACAAAGCAGAAAGGAGGAAAAACATGAAACTGAATATTAATATCGATGCAGGGGCTAAGGAACCTGAAATTACTATTATAACTGCTCGTATGACAGAAGACATCAACAGAGTTGTTGATTTTGTAAGCAGATTAGACGATGCTCCAACAATTATTTCCGGTATTAGAGAGGATAAGGTCGAGCTATTGGATCCGGAAGTAATTGTAAAGATTTATGCAGAAGCCAGTAAAGTTTTTGCCCAAACTGAGAAAGGCTTGTATCAGATTAGGTTGAGACTTTATGAAGCGGAAGAAAAACTGAATAATAGTAAGTTTGTTAGGATATCTAATTCAGAAATCGTGAACCTAAAGAAGGTTAAAAGCCTTGATTTAAGCTTTGTAGGAACAATTTGTATGGAATTATCTAATGGAGAGGTAAGTTATGTTTCCAGAAGATATGTTTCCAAAATCAAAAGAGTATTAGGATTATGAGGTGAAAATATATGAAAAAAGAATTTGCTCGTAGAGTATTTGTTGGATTGTTAGGCGGAATTGTAATTAGTTATTTGATTACAATTGGAATTTCAATTGCAATAGGTGATGGTAGTTACTATCCATGTGTTCCGAGTTTGATTGAACGATTTGGCAATGAGTTAACAGCGATTATCATGCAGACTGCTTTAAGTGCTGTTCTTGGAGCCGGATTTGCAGGGAGTTCTATTATTTGGGAAATGGATGAATGGAGTTTATTAAAACAAACAAGTATCTATTTTGGAATTGTATCTGTACTTATGATGACCATTGCATATATTTGCGAATGGATGGAACATTCTGTGAAAGGAATATTAAGTTATTTTGGTATTTTCGTCGCAATATTTATTGCAGTGTGGATTGTACAATATTTAATTTGGAAGGTACGTGTTTCTAGAATAAAAGAAAAAATACAAAAGAATAATTAGTCGAAATGCCCAGACCACAAATCAACAATTCCCGATATGTCTGACTGAATATAAAATAAAATCCGGAGAAGAGAACATTCTTCTCCGGATTTTTTTATAACTATCCGATTTCAAGAAAAAATTTTATCTTTCCTCTTGACAGCTAATTGGAATTAGCTTATAATTAGGCTAACGGGAATTAGCCAAAAGGAGTGATAAAGTGAATACAAAGAAAAGAATACTCGACGAAGCGCTTACCTTGTTTTCAGAAAAAGGATATTCCGATGTTTTTGTCGCTGATATTGCAAAGGCTGTCGGCATAAAAGCGCCGTCTTTATATAAGCATTATAAAAGTAAGCAGGATATTTTCGATGCCATTCTCGATGAGATGAAAGGGAACTATGAAAATAAAGCTTCAATGCTCAATATGAACGGCAACAACGCTTCTGCCGACGCGGTGGTTTTCTCTGCCGTTTCAGAGGATGACCTTGTTAAAATGGGTATGGGGCTTTTTATGTATTTTCTTCACGATGACTATGTTAAAAAGTTCAGAAAAATGCTTACTGTCGAACAGTTTAAAAATCCCGACCTTGCGCTGATATTCACAAAGCAATATGCCGATGACCCTTTTTCATATCAGTCGGCGATGTTCGGTATGCTTTCGGCAGGTGGTGTTTTAAAGGCAGAAAACCCCGATGTTATGGCGTTGCAGTTTTATTCTCCGCTTTTTATGATAATGACAATCTGCGACAGACATCCCGAAAGAGAGAGGGAGTTTATTCCGCTTATAGAACAGCACATAAGACAATTTTCGAGACTTTATAAGGGGGAGAATTAAATGAAAATAACAGTTATTCACGGGCAAAGCCATAAGGGTTCAACATATAATATCGCAAAGGAACTTTATGAGAAAATAGGGGGAGAGGTTACTGAATTTTTCCTCCCGAAAGATTTTGACTGCTTTTGTAAAGGTTGCGCAACTTGTTTTGTTTCGGGCGAAACAAAATGCCCCGATTATGAAAAGTTAAAGCCGATAACCGATGCCATCGATGAGGCTGATGTTCTGATATTTACAAGTCCCGTTTATGTTATGCATTCAACGGGCGCTATGAAAGCACTTTTAGACCACTACGGATACAGATTTATGGTACACCGCCCCGAAGGAAAGATGTTTACAAAACAGGCAGTATGTATTTCAACTGCTGCGGGCGCGGGAATGAAAAGTGCTATAAAGGATATGGCAGACAGCACATTTTTCTGGGGAGTTGCGAAAACTCATAAACTCGGCATTGCCGTTATGGAAACAAAATGGGAAAATGTAAAGCCCGAAATAAAATCAAAGATTGACAAAAAGACAACCTCACTCGCAAAGAAGATAAAAAGAAAGGTCGGAAAAATAAAGCCCGATATAAAGACAAGAGGATTTTTCACGATTATGTCTATGATGCAGAAAAACGGCTTTAACCCTGCTGATGCTGAATACTGGAAAGAGCAAGGCTGGACAGATAAGAAAAAACCCTGGAAAAAGTAGAAAGAAACCCCTCTCGAGAGAGGGGTTATTCTTATACTCTGTAAAATCCTGCTGAACAAGGAGGAACTGTTATCTTTTTATTTTCGCATGCTATTTCTTTACCAAAAGAATAAACTACTTCTTTCGGCTTATATTCACAAGGGAAAGAAACTTCTCTGTCGGCAGGGTTTATGATAACAAGTATCTTTTCATCTTCGGAACTTCTTATAAAAGCAAGGGGATATTCATTCTTTTCTGCATAGATGAATTCAATCTCTGAATTGTTGCCTAAAGCAGAATGTGAACGTCTTATCGAAATAAGTTTTCTGATTTCGTTATAGAGTGAATTTTCATCTGCCATCTGAGTTTCTGCGTCGGGTCGGTCATCGCTTTCGTCCTGCTTGATATATAATTTTTCGGGGGAAGCAAGGCTGAAACCTGCGTTAAGTGTTTTATCCCATTGCATAGGTGAACGCGAGCCTGTTCTGTCATATCCGCCCTCAACGGAAGTGAGATTTTCGACATATCTCATTCCGATTTCATCACCGTAATAGATGAATGGTGCGCCGGGAACAGACATAAGAAAAGCAAATGCGATTTTAAGATTGTCGCCTTTTATACTTCTTTCAAGTCGGTCCATATCGTGATTTCCCGAGGGGATACATATAAGCCCTTTGCGTTCTGATTTTTCATAGTTTTCCTTATATTTTTCGACAAAAGCGCTGACATCGCCCTTTCCTCTTGATGAGAAGAAAGGCTCTTTGCATCTGAAAAGGTCGTTGTAGTGTGAGGGACCGAAATGGAGAAGAAAGTCCATATGAAAACCGCCCTGCAAAGCCTTGTCGGGCTCACCCCATTCAGAAATCATAGCAGAATCGGGGAACTCTTCATCAAGGAATTTTCTGATTTTCTGCCATAAAGCAACAGTTCCACTTTTTTCTTCGTTGTCATTCTTGACGAGAACACCTGCCATATCGACACGGAAACCGTCGCAACCCATTTTAAGCCAGAAACGCATAATGTTCTTTATCTCTTCGATAGTAGAAAGCGCTGCTTCACTTTCGGTTGACATCTGCCATTTCTTTTCGGGATTGTAAAATCCATAATTGAGCGCAGGCTGATGCGAGAAGAAGTTTACTGCACAAGAACCGTCTCTGTCTGAAATTCCTCTTAAACTGCCCATTTTATCGGGTTCTTCCCATATGCTGTCTGTCCAGATATATCTGTCGCTGAACTCGTTTCTTTCTGCCTTCAAAGACTCTTTGAACCAGGGGTGTTCAACTGATGTATGCCCCGGAACAAGGTCTAAAAGAATATGCATATCCCTTTTATGCACCTCTGAAAAAAGACGCTTTATATCTTCATTTGTTCCGTATCTCGGAGCGACTGTGTAATAATCCGAAATATCATAACCTGCATCACCGAAAGGAGATACAAAACAAGGATTGAGCCATATCGCGTTGCAACCGAGTTCTTTTATGTAGTCGAGTTTTGTTATAATTCCGTTGATGTCGCCTATGCCGTCGGAGTTGCTGTCGCAGAATGACTGTGGATAAATTTCATAGAAAACCGCATCTGAAAGCCACTTCGGCTGATTGTTTCTTTTCATGGTATCTTCCTCTCTTTCTTTTTGAAAGACCGTTGAAATTGTCTTCCTTATGTGATATAATACTATAAAAAAGTCGGTGTTTCAAATGAAATAATACGATTTTATAATACTATAATACTTTTTTAAGGAGGAACTATGGAAAAACTGAGTCTTTTGGAAAAAATACAGCACAGTTCAAAGACTATGCCTTTCAGTTATTATAAATGCAGAATTCCCGATTATTTTCCGAATGTTCCTCTGCATTGGCATAAAGAGATTGAGATAAACTATATCATTTCGGGCTCTGTTGAATTTATATGCGGTGATGATAAGTTTGTGGCAACAAAGGGAGATATAGTTCTCGTTATGCCCGATATGCTCCATTCTGTATTCCCGAATGAAAATTCATCAACATTTTATGATACAATAGTTTTCAGTGCCGATATGTTAGGGCTTTCGGAGAACGACAGAAGTTCAACCGAATTCATAAAGCCCATTTCAGAGGGGTGCGCAGAGACATATCCTCTTATAAAAAAAGACCACATATATTATGACGAACTTAAAACTACCGTTGAGAATATATTTTCTTCTGCAAAGGGAAATTCCCCTGCGCTTGATATTCTTATGAAAAGCGAACTTCTGCGATTTTTCTGGATACTAATTGAAAACAAGGATATCAAAACCAAAGATTTTCAGGCAGAAAAAAACGAGTTTTTAAAACCCGTTATAGAATATATGAATGAGAATTTTTCCGAGAACATAACCGTTTCAGACCTTGCTGTAAAGGCTTGTATGAGCAAGAGTTATTTTATGCAGAGATTCAAGGACTCAGCAGGAATGGGCGCTATCGAATATCTTTCGCAACTGAGGATAAAAAAGGCCTGCGAAATACTCAAAGACAGCGATATGTCGTCTTGTGACACGGCGTTTATGTGTGGTTTCCGTAATCTTTCAAACTTCAACAGACAGTTCAGAAAAATCGTCGGAATGACCCCGAAGGAATATAGAATAAAGAATAGATAATATAACCCCTCCAAGTGAGCGCTATGAAGAATAATAGGAATGTGGTTGTTTTATAAACAAAATCTCCCGTAATTTCTCACGGGAGATTTTTTGTTATATTTACAGAAGAACTATCTCTTCTACCTTAATGCTTTCACCTGCTGAAAGGTCTGTGTGGTCTGTATCGTCAATAACGATAACATATTCAGAAGCGTGAGTGAATGTAAGG
>JAFXHL010000100.1 GCA_017536405.1 Oscillospiraceae bacterium | reverse complement strand
TCAACCATATAACCTACTGAAAGTGCGTTATCATTCTTATATCCTGTTATAACATCAGAAGCGTCATTTTTGTTTACATTTGTGAGGACAGTTTCTGTGTATAAAACAGGTTCTTCTTTTGTGAGAACATATTTTATTCCGAAAATGTCATCTGTAAGCTTTGTGGCACCGTTGTATTTTACATAATGCCCTCTCGATGCATAGCCGAGTTTATCAAGAAGCCCGATAACATGAGAGTTAAGAGTTGATGATGAATGAGAAACCCCTCTCATTCTGAAAGCCATAGGGTCGTTTACTGTTCTGTGGTATGTCTTTTCTGTACGATAGAAACCATCGTCGATTTCATAGAGTTCGTCTATAACATCTCTGCCTGTCTGAATGTAGTTTACATAAGATGAACGCTTACTGAAAACTACATCTGTATGGATAGCGTGAAGGGTATGGAGTGAATTTCCGAAAAGTTCACCTGCAACAAGCACCATAAACACAAACGGCATAACCTTTGAAAGCGGGTTTTTCTTGTAGTAGAAAACAAGCATTGAATATCCGATAATGCAGATAAGTGAGAACCATACAGTTGTTGATGTTATATGCTTGAAACCGAATTTCTGAACTATTATAACAAATGCTATCATACATACAGTAACGATTCCGAGCGCTTTTGTATCAACACCTTCTATGCGTTCAAAAGCCTCTGCTGCCATCATAAGAAGAAGGAATGAGAAGATGAACGAATAGCGGTAGGGAAGCCAGTTTGGAACCTGCATACCGTGCCATACGATGTCTATTGTGCTGAGATACATACTTATGAAGATAATCGCGGTTGTTATTCCGTATCCTACTTTTTTGGTGTTCTTTATATTGGAATTCATAAAGTAGAGAGGAATCATAAATACAGTAAGCATTCCGCAGTAAACAAAAGGCAGACCTTCGTTTCTTACTGTATCATAACTCTGCGGAAGGAGTTTTGTGAAGAAATCAAAGAGAGTAAACATCTCTTTAAGTGAGTAATCAGGCTCTGAAAATTCGAGTTTTCCGAGTCTTAATGAATAAAGCGTCGGAAGAATTACAACAGCCGCTATTGCCCCTGCTGTAAGTGAGCCTATGCCAAATCTCACACAAGCCCCCATAAATCCTTTAAAACCTGTATCTTCTTCGGGTTCATGGATGAAATAGAGATAAACAAAGAAATAGATAACGCAGTAGATAGCAATCATCCAGCCGATGTAGAAATGTGCTAAAAACATAAGCGCTAAGGGAATGATATATCTTACTTTCTTTTTCTTTTCAATAAGACATTCAATGCCATAAGTTATAAAGGGAAGATATATAAGTCCGTCAAGCCACATAGGGTCCATAAGCTGAACAACCATATATCCCATAAGTGCGTAGAGAAGCGAGAAGATAACAGAGGTATAACTTGTTATATTCTTTGACTTTCTCATATAATAGTTGAATGCAACTCCTGATGTACCTACTTTTAAAAGTTGCATTATCATAACGCTTGTGAGTATCCATTTGCGAGGAAGGAGTGCAACTATTATCATAAACGGGCTTGCAAGATAGTATCCGTAGATACCAAGCATTTCACCGCCTAAATTTCTGCTCCATGAATATAAAAGGTCGGCGTCGCCCCAGAAAACATCGTGAAGATGTTCATAGTAATAGATGTACTGACCGTTGAGGTCTAAAACAAGGGGACAATAATCTCCGAAAGGATAGTATTCAAACGCAATGAAAACCGCATAAAGAATAACTATCGGAACGAAGAACACTATGAAGTAACTTCTCTTGCAATAAAGAAAAGAAAGAAACTTGTTGTTGTCGATATCAGGTTTTTTCACAATTATTCTCCTTTATTATGAAATATTACATACATAAAATAGTATACCACATAAACAAGGAGAATTTCAAGGATTTTTCAATCTTTTTTGCCTATACCGAGTATCATAGAAAACAATCCGCTGACAACGGGAACAAAGAGAGAAAATCCGAGAGAAATGATAAGTTCACGCATTGTAAGAGGAACATTTGTGAAAACCGATGAAAGAAACGGAATATACATTGACGCAAAAAGTGCCATAGCGGAGATTATTACAGCGAATATGAGTTTTTTGTTATTCATTAAATTTACTGTGAAAATATTCTTCTTTTCGCTTTTACATTCAAAAACATGGATAAGCTGAGACATAACAAGGGTAACAAGCGCCGATGTTCTTGCGATTTCAATTCCTGCGCCTGATTTTAAGAAAAACGCAAAACAGGAAAGTGTTGAAAGCCCTATAAAAATTCCTCTTATAAAAATTTTTGACATAAGACCTTCTGAGAAGAAACTTTCATCTTTAGACCTCGGCTTTTCGCTCATAACATCATCATCAGCGGGTTCAAGACCTAAGGCTATCGCAGGAAGACTGTCTGTAACAAGATTTACAAGAAGTATCTGCGTCGGAAGAAGAACAAGAGGTAATCCTGAAAGAATTCCTAAAAACATAGTGATAACTTCTCCTATATTGCAGGAAAGCAGATATCTCACAAACTTTCTTATGTTCATATAGATAGCCCTGCCGTTTTTAACAGCACCGACTATTACAGCGAAGTTGTTGTCTGTAAGAATTACATCAGAAGCCTCCTTTGCAGTATCTGTACCATCACCCATAGAAATGCCTATGTCTGCCTCTTTTATAGCGGGTGCATCGTTAACTCCGTCACCCGTCATCGCAACAATATGCCCTCTTTTCTTGAAAGCCTTTACAATTTTCAGTTTGTCGGCAGGGGAAACCCTTGCGAAAACAGAAACATCCTGAATTTTAGAATAAAGTTCGTTGTCAGACATTTTCATCAGGTCTTCGCCCGTTAAAACCTGAGATGATTTCATAAACCCCGTAATTCCTGCCTGTTTTGCTATTGCGACCGCTGTTTTGGGATGGTCGCCCGTTATCATAACAGTTTTTATTCCTGCTTTTTTGCAAAGTTTTATTGCCTTTTTAGCTTCATCTCTCGGTGCATCTGACATTCCCATAAGTCCTGTGAATGTAAGTCCGCTTTCGGTTTCGCTTTCTTTATCACATATTTTTTCAGCGAAAGCGATTACACGAAGCGCATTATCAGAAAAATCATCGCAGACAGACATTATTTCTTTTCTGATATCATTTGTCAGCGGAACTTTTCCGTTGTCAGTGAGATAATATGAGCATTTCGGGAGAATTGTATCTGTAGCACCCTTTATAAAAGCCTTTGTTTCGCCACTTTTGTTTTTTGCGAAGACAGTCATCATTCTTGTTTCGCTTTCAAAAGGGATTTCAGATACTCTCATAAATTCATCCGAGAGTTTTTCTTTTGTGATATTCCCTTTTGCAGAGGCTATTAAAAGGGCGATTTCTGTCGGGTCGCCGTTTACTTTCCATTCGCCGAAGGCAGAAATTTTACCTCTTTCTCTTTGCGAAATCTCGTTTTCAGATGAGATTTCTGCGTTTGAACATAAAACAGCGCAATTAAGGATGCCCGTCAAAGCAGGGGATGATTTCGGGTTTATTCCTCGACCGTTTAACTGTATTTCGCCTTTTATTTTATACCCTTTGCCATAAATATCTAAAATATTACTATTTGTATATATTTTAGACACTGTCATTTTGTTTTCTGTGATAGTTCCTGTCTTGTCAGAACAGATAACAGATACACAACCCAGCGTTTCTACGGAATGTAGGCGCTTTACGAGTGCTTTTTGTTTCATCATTCGGTTTACAGCGAGTGCGAGGGCGATAGTAACCGCCGCAGGCAGTCCTTCAGGGATAGCAGCAACGGCTATCGAAATTCCTGTCAGAAGCATTGTAAAAACTTCTTCGCCCTTTAAAACACCCGCCAGAGTTACTATTATGCATATAACAAGACAGATTATCGCAAGAACTTTTCCGAGTTTGCCGAGCCTTATCTGTAAAGGTGTTTCACTTTCCGCAGCTTCCGAAATCATATCGGAAATCTTACCTGCCTGAGAGCTCAAACCCGTTGCCAGAACTCTTGCACGGGCATTTCCCCTTGTGATGATTGTTCCCGAATATACAACCCCAGCCTGCCCTATATCGTTGTTAAGTATATTCCCTTTACACACAGATTTTTCCATCGGAACGGATTCTCCTGTCAGAATCGACTCATCGGCATAGAGGGAGGAGCAGGAGAGGATAACAGCATCAGCAGGAACTTTGTCGCCTGCTTCAAGTTCAATGACATCATCAGGTACAAGCTCTCTTGCAGGAATAACGCGTAGAATCGCATCTCTCCAGCATTTTGCTGTTGGCGAAGTAAGCTCTTTCAACGACTCTAAAGTCTTTTCAGCGCGATATTCCTGAATAAATCCTAAAATCGAATTGAGTAATACAATCAGTATAATGGTTACTGCATCGGTGTATTCTTTTAAAAACACCGAAATCACCGTTGAAATCAGGAGAATTACCGTCATAATATCCTTGAATTGACCTAAAAATATTACAAGAGGTTTATTTTTCTTTTTTTCTGATAAAATATTCTCTCCGAAACGAGAAATACGCTCCTTTGCTTCATCAGTTGTTAATCCTATTTGTATATTATCCTTATAATTATACTTATTGTTTAACATTACAGCCTCCGACAATTTTCGTGGGAAAAATCCCACTTAGAATACATTTGTTAAAATATATGAGGCTTGTATTTCAAAAATTCCTTGCAAAAGAGAAAGCATAGTGATATAATAATTATATTAGATTTTTCTGAAAGGAAGTAATTACGATGCAGGACATCAGAATAGAACTTACAAAATCACCCAAAGCGAAGCCCACAGACGAATCTGCGCTCGGTTTCGGTAAAATTTTTACAGACCATATGTTTATTATGGATTACACAACAGGCAAAGGCTGGCATGATGCAAGAATAGTTCCTTACGGCAACATTGAATTCTCACCCGCGGCTATGTGTCTCCATTATGGTCAGGAAGTTTTTGAAGGACTCAAGGCTTACCGCACAGCAGACGGCGAAATCCAGCTTTTCAGACCCGAAGAAAACTTCAAGCGTCTTAATCTTTCAAACGAAAGACTTGTTATCCCCGCTATTGACGAAGAATTCGCACTTCACGCACTCAAGGAACTTCTCAAAATCGAAAAAGACTGGGTTCCTCATTCAGAAGGCGCATCACTCTACATAAGACCTTTTATCATCGCTTGTGACCCCTTCCTCGGCGTTCGCCCCGGCGATGAATACAAGTTCATCATCATTCTCTCACCCTCAGGTGCATACTACTCAACAGGTCTTAACCCTGTTTCAATCTATGTTGAAGAAAATTATGTCCGTGCAGTAAAGGGCGGTATGGGTTATGCTAAGACAGGCGGTAACTACGCAGCATCACTCATCGGTCAGGATGAAGCACACAAGCAGAACTACTCACAGGTTCTCTGGCTTGATGGTGTTGAAAAGAAATATGTTGAAGAAGTAGGCGCTATGAATATGTTCTTCATCATCGACGGCGAAGTTCTCACTCCCGAACTCGTTGGTTCAATCCTCCCAGGTATTACAAGAAAGTCAACTATCGAACTCTGTAAGTCATGGGGCATGAAGGTTTCTGAAAGAAGAATCACAATTCAGGAAATTGCTGACGCTTATAAGGCAGGCAAGCTTGAAGAAGCATTCGGAACAGGTACAGCAGCAGTTATCTCTCCCGTAGGACATCTCAAATGGGGCGATATGGTTATGGAAATCAACGGAAACAAGATTGGTCCCGTTTCACAGAAACTCTATGACACAATGACAGGCATCCAGTACGGCAGACTTCCTGACGAAAAGGGATGGATTGTTAAGGTTGAAGGTTAATTTAAGTTGAAATCAAAGCAAAGCCGTTTTTTTAAAGAAACGGCTTTTGTTGTATGAGGTGTTGAAATGAATAAGAAGCGTAAGGCGATAATAGAACAGAATGAAATATCCGAACTTGTTACATTCAGTTTGGGTGGATATGAACAGAAAGTTCTTATAGAAGGAAAAAGTAAAAATCTCCCCGTTGTGATTACATTACACGGAGGACCCGGAACACCCATTCCATTTTCTGTCGGTTGCAGAGGACTTTTTCCTGAATTTACAGATAAATTCATTATGGTTTATTGGGACCAACTCGGTTGCGGTAAAAATAATTATAAGATAGATGACAGCTTTAAAATTTCTTCTTTTGTAGAAATGACCTCTGACCTTATCGACAACCTGAAAAAGATGTTCCCCGAAAATAAAATTCTTATTTTTTCTACATCGTGGGGTTCTGTTTTAAGCGCAGAGGTTGTATCTTCAAAGGCTGATGCGTTAGACGGCGTTGTTGTCTGCGGACAGATAATAAAAGATATCTTTTTCAATGATGAAGTTATAGGAACTCTTGAAAAGTCGGCAATTCCTGAGAGTAAACTTGAAATAATAAAGGGTGCTGACCCGAAAAACGCAACACCCAACGAACTTAAAACAGTAAACGCTTGTCTTACAAAATATACCGATGCATATAACAATAAAAACGGCGAAAAAGCCCCTATGGGAACTATTATTATGGGACTTATGACAAGCCCCGATTATTCTTTCAAAGATTTCAAAGCTGTTGTTGATAACGGATATAAGGGCAATAATTCTATCTGGGATGAACTTCTTAAATCTGATTTTACAGAAAAACTCTGTTCTGTAAAAGTTCCTTATCATATTCTTCAGGGGGATACAGATATAGTAGCCTCAACAACTGTTGTAAAAAGTGTTGTTGACGCTTCTGAAAACGAAAACCTGCGTTATACTATTGTTAAGAATACAGGTCATTTTCCCGGTGTTGAAATGATGGATAAGGTTTTTGAAAGCCTTTGTGAACTTATTTAAAAGAAAAGTAAACACCCGATTTTCGCAAAATGGTTTTTCTATATCTTTTACCCCTTGCATTATCTTATAATATTTGCTATAAAGATGATTATGGATATACTGTAAAAACAAAATCCGCAGAAATTTTCTGCGGATTTATTTTTTTATTCCTCATTTTCGTGGGTTTTCTTTCTGTCCCTGAAATTAAGTGAAACTGTAAATATCTTGTCGGTTGTGAAAATTCTTACCGCAAGGATAAGGCATATAACAAGGCATACAGCCTGATATAAGAAACCGAGCCAATAAGCAGTCATATTTCCGAATGCGATGTTGTCAAGTGCGCGGAAAGTATGTGTAAAAGGAATTATCGACATAACAATATCTATCATCGAAGATTCACCCGATGAACCGCCCAAAAGCGTCATCATAAAGGGAAGTGTGATCGCAATCATAATAGGCATTACAAGTGTCTGTGTCGACTTTGCGTCCTTTGCGAGTGCGCCGAGAATAATAGAAACCGAAAGTGCTATCAAAATTGTCATGAACATCTGAAGCCCTATAAGGAACAAATCCCCGATATTAAGACTGAAATTCAGCGTTTCGATAGCAGAACTTATATCAACCTCACCCGATGAAACCATATTTCCGAGTTCTTCAGGCGACATTCCTGCCGACATTCCCGACATATATCCCGCAAAACCTATCATATAGGCAACTGCGTTTATTACAGAAACTATCGCTGCTGCTGTCATTTTCGAAAGGATTATAGTCATTCTTGAAACAGGCGCAGAGAGGAGAGTTTCGAGAGTCTTGTCGATTTTTTCGGTTGCTATCGCTGTTATAATCATCTGTGATGCGAAAAGAACAAGGAAGAAAATCATCATAACAACAACCATATTTCTCATCATTGTTACCGATGCTACCGCCTCAACGCCTACATTTGCATATTTTTCTCCCGCTATCGTAACATTTGAGACCTCAACGGCTGTCTGTGCGAATATGCTGTCATCGGGGGAGATGCCGTATTTTTCATAAAGCATTTTTTCTACAACAAATTCAATTCCGCCTGCTGCATCATAAACCGAAGCCCCCGATGTCATAGCAGTGACGGATGTTGTGTTTTTCATCGAACAGATAACTGTTATTTCAGAGGGTTTTTTCTCATTGAGAATTTTTTCTGTAAAGCCTTCGGGGATGAGTATTGCCTCAGCCTCGCCGTAATTTTTCATATCTTCTGCGATATTCCCTGTGTATTTATCAGCAGGAAGAAGGTTTACCTCATATCCGTTTTCTTCGAGGAATTTCTTTATTTCTGCGGTGAATTCAGTTTTATCACAGTCGATAATATTTACTGTGTCAGAGAAAATAATATCCTGCATAGCGCCCGTCATAAGATTCCCCATTGCGAAAAGAAGAACAACTGTGAAAATCATCGAGATAATGATTTCTTTTGTGAAAAGTTCGGATATTTCTTTTCTGAGCAGTTTAAAGAATTTCATTATCCTTCACCACCCTTTCAAAGACTTCTTCGAGATTTTCTGCGTTGTATCTTTCTTTGAGTTCATTAGCAGAGCCTGTTACGAGAAGTTTTCCTTTTGAGATAATTCCGATTTTTGTTGAAATATATTCAATTTCAAGCATATTGTGTGATGAAATCAGAAATGACATTCCCTGTGATGCAAGACTTTTTATGATGTTTCTTATTTCAAGGGCATTGATAACATCAAGACCTGATGTTGGCTCATCTAAAATCGCAAGACGGGGAGATGTCATAACAGCCCTTGCGAGAAGAAGTTTTCTTATCATCCCTCTCGAATATGAGCCTATTTTATCATTGAGTCTTTCGCCGAGACCGCAAATAGCTTCTGCTTTTGAGATGTATTTTTTCAGTGTTTCATCATCGTCTGTGAAAAGACCGCCCATAAATTTCAGATATCCATAACCTGTCATCGTTTTATAAGCGCCTGCCTCATCGGGAAGATATGTTATACATTCTCTTACTTTTGCAGGGTCTGAGAGGATACTGTTTCCGTTTACAACAGCATCGCCCGATGTGGGTGAGAGAAGAGTTGCTATCATTCTTATTGTTGTTGTTTTTCCCGCTCCGTTAGAGCCTATGAGAGCGAAAATATCACCCTCTTCAACAGAAAACGAAACCTTATCTGCGGCGAATTTTTCTGCTTTGGGATATTTTTTTGAGAGTTCCTTTACTTCAAGAACAGCCATTTTTTCCTCCTTAAAATCGTTTGTATATAAATAGTATTTCTGCACATTACTATTATATCACATAAAAGATGTTTTTCAAGTATAGGAGAGGAAATTTATGGCACTTATAGAGATGAATAAAGTAACAAAAAGATATATCTGTGGAGACAGCGTTGTTGACGCACTTTCAGGCGTTTCTCTCAAAGTTTCCGAGGGGGAATTCATATCTGTTACGGGAACATCAGGCTCAGGAAAATCAACGCTTATGAATATGCTCGGTTGCCTTGATACAGCCGATGAGGGAGAATATTTTCTTGATGGAAAAGATGTTTCACAGATGAACGACAGGGAGCTTTCGCACATACGAAATGAAAAAATCGGCTTTGTTTTTCAAGGGTTCAATCTTATAGGTGAACTTTCTGCGATTGAGAATGTTGAACTTCCCCTGATTTACAGAAAAATTCCCAAGGATGAAAGAAGATTTCTCGCTGAAACGGCACTGAAAAGAGTTTTTCTCGGAAACAGAATGGACCATAAACCGTCGCAGTTATCAGGCGGTCAGCAACAAAGGGTCGCTATTGCAAGGGCACTTGCTATGAAACCTATGATTATCCTTGCCGATGAGCCGACAGGCAGTCTTGACAGCAATTCGGGAAAAGAAGTTATGAATTTTATGAGAGAACTCAGCGATGAAGGAAAAACCGTCATTATAATTACCCATGATAACGCAATAGCAGAGAGTACAAAAAGGATAATCAGAATATCTGATGGAAGAATTGCACAATGAAAAGATTTTGAAAAGATATGTTTTTGTGGATTTATACAAAACCGATTTTTTTATGCAACAAAACAAACTTTTTTTATCACTATTTGAGTGACAGGTCTTTTATGTCAGAGAAAAATGTGGTATAATATCACTTAGTGATGTAAAACGGAAAATCCGTAGACATTAGAGGTGATAAAATGAAAAACAACTTTTCCCAGTTGGTGAAAAGAGCGAGGAATGGTGACGCAGACGCTTTCGCAGAACTTTATTCCTCAGTATATAAAGATTTATACCATATAGCTCTCTGCAACCTGAGAAACAGTGAAGACGCGGCTGACGCTGTCAGCGACACTGTTCTTGACGCATTCGCTTCCATAAAAAATCTCAAAGATGAAAATGCATTTAAAGCGTGGATAGTCAGAATCCTTATGGCGAAGATAAAGAAAAAGCAAAAGGAATATTACAGAGATGACGACACGCAGGATATCTCCGAAGTAGAACCGGAGGTATGGGAGAGCAACTTTGACGGTGTTGAAATTCTGGAAGTTATAAGCGAACTTGAAGAAAACGAAAGACTTGTATTATCTCTCAGTATAGTAGGCGGTTATAAGAGCGACGAAATAGCAAAAATGCTTGGCGGAAAACCCGCAACGATACGCTCACAACTTTCGAGAGCGAAGCTGAAACTTCGTGACCTACTGATTGCTGAACAGGAAGGGAGGTAGAGACTATGGGCTTTGACAAAGAGGTAAGAATGCTTATAGAAGAAGCAGAAATTCCCGAGCGCTTGTCGCCCGACAATATTGCAGTTATGCTTAAAGAAAAACAGGCGGAAAAGAACAGAAAAGAGATAAAGATGTCATCCGCAGGCATAAAATCGAAGAACAGGGCGGTAGCAATGAGATCAGCTGCTGCTGTTGCGGCCTGCATCGCATTAGGATGTGGAGTAACGGCTGTTGTCAGCAACACAAACAGACCGGCAGTTGATAACCCTGAAGTAAGTCAGGGACATAAAATCAGTGATTATCACGATGTTTACAGCGTCATTCAGGATACAATAATCAACAATCCCGCAGATGACGGTATAGGCTGGGGAGAAATATCAAACGACGAAATCCCTGTCGAGACAGATACAGAAAACTTCGACAACAAGGATTATATATTTGATAGAGCCGCAGAAACAGAGAGCGACATAACTGTTACAGACGGCAAGAACCTTTATTGCATTGCTGACGGAAAAGTAAATGTTATTTCAGCTGAGAACGGCGATATGACCGGACTTATACAGATAGAAAACGCTGAAAAGACACCTGTCGGAATGTATATCGCAGAGAACAGACTCATTGTTATTTCAAACAATGTAGTAGAAGTTCCTTTCACTGCTGCAAAGACAGAAGAAACAACAGCAGAAGGCGAAGAAGTTATTGCCGATAGTATGACTGAAACAACAGTTCCTTCTCTGCCCGAAACAGTAACACAGAACAACACAGTAATCGACATTTACAATATTGCCGATAAAACGAATGTAAAACTTGAAAACACATATAAACAGAATGGTGCTTATATTTCTTCTTCAATGGAAGGCACAATTCTCTATGTGGTCTCAAACTACTCAAACTTCAGAACAAAGCCTCTTGACAGTGAGGATGACCTTGACAACTACATTCCTTCATACTATACAGATGACGGAAAGTATTATGTTGACGCTGCTGATATAACAATTCCTGCTAAGGTAAGCAATAACTACACAATAGTTGCAGGTCTTGATACAGCACAGGCAAGTCCTTTCAGATCAATAAAGGTTGTTCTTTCAAACGGAAAATCGGCATATTTTACAGACAACGCGGTATATGTTGCAGGAAGTGCATCAGGCGATACAACAATTGCTAAATTCGCAATTTCAGGCGGTGATGTTTCAGCACCCGTAATTGCCGATGTTGCAGGTATCTATTCAGATATCACTTCTGTTGCTGAATACAACGGAACAGTAAGGGTTTCAACTCTCACACCATCACCCGATGGCGCAAGAACAGGCGGAGTTTCAATCAGCATATATGACGAAAATCTCGTTCCTGTTTCATATCTCGCAGGGCTCTGCAAGGATATGGGTAAGAATCCCGTTGCTGTTGAATTCAAGGAGAATAAAGCATTTATCATCCTTTCAGGCGATGAAAACCCCTATGAAGTGATTCTCGACGGAACAGAAGTTTCACCCGTGGTTTCATCTGATAAATCGGTTTATCTCTATAAATGCACAGACAACGAATATCTCGGTATATCTTCGAAAACAGACGAAAACGGCAAGGCTGAAGGCGTAGTTCTTACTATGTATTCAACTGCCGATGGCATAAATTTCACAGAAGTTTCCTCGGTTGAAACAAACGGCGTTTTATCAGCCGCACTTTCAGGAGGAAAACTTGATATGAAAGCGCTGCTTGTAGACAGCAAAAACGGAATAATCGGTATCCCCACAGTAAAGAACGATACATACGGTAACGGGAATCTTTACTATGTAACCTCGTATAAATCGGGTGAGGGATTTACTTCACTCGGTTATATCGAGTATACCGACCTTGACAAGAAATACGAGTTCAGGCGTTCCGTTATTATCGACGACACACTTTATGCGGTTTCTGATGGCAGAATAGTTTCTGCAAGAATATCAGACCTTAAAGTCGTTGAAACATTTGAAATAGAATAATTCCAACATTTGTTTTATGATAACTTTTTAATCCTTTTCTTCTTTAATTTTCAAACGAGGCTGCCGTCTTAAAAAAGACGGCAGTTTTGTTTTTTCTTTGTTTTCAGACTTATATCATAAATTTATCACAAAAATAGCGGAAAATAAATTACAGACATAACTGATGATAACTCTGACATAGATATTATAAAGAGAAGGGAAGAAAGTTTTATGTATGATAACGAAAAGAAATATAACGAAATAACCTATTATC
This sequence comes from Oscillospiraceae bacterium, assembly GCA_017536405.1. Lineage (GTDB taxonomy): Bacteria > Bacillota > Clostridia > Oscillospirales > Ruminococcaceae > RGIG4131. Next base: position 7,046 of record JAFXHL010000100.1, on the reverse strand, counting down.
CTTCGGATTATAACGAAGAAAAACCGAAGAAGAAAAATCATTTTTTAAGGGCACTGATGGCTGTGGTGTGTGTTTCTGTCATATCTGCCATTTCAATATCCGGATATAAAATTTATGACGAATTTTCAGAAAGAAATTTTGTCAGAGCAGAAGAAATGCATTCAGACAGTGCAGTGTCGCAAACTAAGGAAGAAGAAAAAGTTTCAGAGAAACAACCGACAACAAAGGGAGAAACCACAAAGGATATAAAGACGATAATTTCTCAGAGCGTTAAAAAAGCCGAACTTTCAATACCTGAGATTGTCGAAAAGGTAAGTCCTTCGGTTGTCGGGGTTTCTTCAACCCTTTCAAAAGGAAAAGCAACAGGCTCAGGAATAATAATGACCGCCGACGGCTATATTGTTACTAATGCGCATGTCGTTGAGGGAGCAGAGAAGGTAACTGTTCTTCTTGACAGTAAAAATGAATACGATGCAGAAATAATAGGTTCTGACGCACAGACGGATATTGCTGTTCTCAAAATTTCAGCGGATGAAAAAATAACTCCCGCAGAATTTGGGAATTCAGATGATTTAGTTGTCGGTGAAACGGCTGTTGCGATAGGAAATCCTTTAGGTTTTGAATTTTACAGCACAGTTACAAGCGGAATAATATCAGGTCTTGACAGAGAACTTACAATAGAGGATAAACTTCTTCGCCTCATTCAGACGGATGCCGCTATAAACGGCGGAAATTCAGGCGGCGCACTTGTAAATTCATTCGGTCAGGTAATAGGAATAAGCAGCGCTAAAATCGTTACGATAGATGCTGAGGGAATGGGCTTTGCTATTCCTATAAACGACGCTGTTCCTATAATCCACGAACTTATAAATAACGGTTATGTTACAGGCAGACCCCTTATCGGAATAGCAGGTTTTGATATCGACGAAAGAACAGCATACTACTACAATATGAAAGAGGGAGTTTATGTAGCGCAGATAAAGGAAGATTCCCCTGCCGAATTAGCGGGAATGAAGGTCGGCGATATAATAATTTCAGCAAACGGCGAAGAAATAAAAACTATGACAGACCTCAATAAAATCAAGAATAATTTCAAGCCCAGCGATACAGTATCGGTTGTTGTTTTCAGAAACGGAGAGGAAATTCCTATGACTGTGATTTTAGGAGAGGTAACAGAGTAAAAAAATCCTTGTAATCGGAATTAGTTTGTGGTATACTATTGTATAAGTAGTAAAACAATCCGGTCAGGAGGACTTGTATGAGTAAAAATTATGTTATCTTTTCAGATTCAGGATGTGACCTTCCCGAAGAAGTCATAAAGCAGTATAAAATAGGAATAGTCAATTTTTCATTCAAGGTAGATGAAGATAGCTATAACGAAAAAACAGCGCCTTTTCCGATAAATGAATTCTATAATAAAATGAGAGCAGGCTCTCTCACATCAACATCACAGGCAACTCCTGAGCAGTTCCTCGAAGCCTTTGATGAAGTTTTAGCCGAAGGAAAGGATATTCTTTATATTGCTTTCTCATCAGGTCTCAGCGGAACATATAACAGTTCTCTCATAGCAAGGGATACTCTTCTCGAAAAATATCCCGAAAGAAAGATAATCGTTGTCGATTCGCTTGCCGCTTCAATGGGACAGGGACTTTTCGTTTATTTCGCTGTTTCTCTCAAAGAAGAAGGAAACACAATGGAAGAAGTAGCAGAGTGGTGCGAAAATAACAAGCTTAAAATAGGTCATATGTTCACAGTTGATGACCTTGTTTATCTCTATCGTGGCGGAAGAGTTTCAAGAGCGACTCAGATAGCAGGTTCTATCCTCGGAATAAAGCCTGTTCTTCATGTTGACGATGAAGGTCATCTTATCGCGGTAGGAAAGGTAAGAGGAAGAAAACAGGCTCTCACAGCGCTTGTTGACGGTATGGCTGAAAGAATAGGAAGCCATACAGAAAACATAACAGTCGGCATAAGCCACGGCGATTGCTACGACGACCTCAAATTCGTTATGGACCTTGTAAGTAAAAAATATAAGGTAAAGAAATTCATAACAAGTTATATCGGCCCTATCATCGGTGCACATTCAGGTCCCGGAACAGTAGCACTTTTCTTCTATGCCGATAAGAGATAATAAAAATAAAAGGTATCAGTTTTCTGATACCTTTTTTCTTTTATTTTTTCAGTTTTGAAAGTTCTTCGTATTTGTGTTTTGTTGCCATTCCGCCCCTTATATGTCGCTCACGCTTGTTTTCTTCTATAATCTCTCTTACCTCAGGGTAAAGCGAGGGAGAAATTTTCGGCAATCTCTCTGAAATATCCTTATGTACAGTTGATTTGCTTATTCCCAGTTCTTTTGAAAAATGGTCGGCACAAGCCCTTACAGTTGCTTTGTTTTCGATTATATATCTCGCAAGGATGATTGCTCTGTCGCATATATCGTTTTTATCCGCATCAAAATGTCTTGATTTTCCGCTCAAATCATATCACACTCCATAGAATTGTTTTTTATATTATATGTGAGTGTGTCTTTAAAAAGAACAAACCGCCTGTTTTGTGAGTCAGGCGGTTTTATTTGTCACTTGTTTTTTTCTATTGACTTTTCTTTGAGAATTCTTCCGTTTTTAAGAAGTTCTTTCATTGTGTCGCTGTCCTCGTTTTCAAGCGATGTGAGATATTCTGAAAGTCTTTCTATAATCTCTTTTATCTCGAAAATCAGAGGCTCTTTGTTTTTTATGAAAAGCGATGTCCACATATCCTCATTGAGTTTTGCAACTCTTGTAAGGTCCTTGAAACTTCCTGCTGAAAAGCCTACTTCTTTCTGTAAGGTAGGACTTTTTATGTAAGCGGAAGAAACGATATGTGCAAGCTGAGAGGTGTATGCGATTATTTCGTCATGTTCACGCGGTGTTGTTTTTACAACCTTTCCGAAACCTAACGAAAGAACGAGTTCTTCGAGAGTAGAAACCGCATCTTCGGGTGCGTTTTCAGGAGTCATAATGAAACTTGCGTTATCATAAAGGTCTGAAAGTGCATAGGCATATCCCGAAAACTCTCTTCCTGCCATAGGGTGAGCACCTATGAACGTAACACCGCAATCTGTAACAGCATCCTTAACCGAGGAAACAATATATTCCTTTATTCCGCAGGCATCTGTAACGATACTGCCCTTTTTGAATTTATCCTTGTTGTTTAAAATAAATTCAACCGTTGCTTCAGGGTAAAGACAGACTATTGTTATATCAGAAACGGATAAATCCTTACATTCACCGTCAATCGTCTTTTCTGAAATTGCTCTTTCTATAACATCTTCCGAAAGGTCAATTCCAAGACAGGTATGCTCGGTTTTTTCTTTTATAGCCTTACAGAAAGACCCTCCTATAAGGCCTAAACCAACAACTGTTATAACCATCAGAATACATTCACCCTTGTTTCATATTCATCAGTTTCCTTGCAGGAAACAACTATATATCCGTTATCTTCTTTTTTGAGTTTCACTATAACATATTTTTCGGGAAGAGTAGCGAGTTCTTTATCTCTTTCTTCAACCCATGAAGGAGCGGGGGCAAGGTAGCCTACGGCAACATCATAGGTATCTCCGTTTTTAGAAACATTTCTGATAACGGGAGAGTATGAGAAGAATTCGGGAGTAACAGGAACGGTATATGATTTTGTTTCGCTGTTATAGTAGAATGTGAGCGAAAGGTCACCGACATCTCTGTGTTTGAATGTGAGATTTTTTCCGAAAAGTTTTGTAGCGTGAAGTTCAACATCAGCCTGAGGGATAGTTATGTTTTCGTAACTTTCTTCGTATTTCGAAATATCCCCGTGAAGAAGAATATCCCATATAGCAGCATTTATAACGCTATCGGGAGAAAGTTGATTTATATCGTCAAACTCGGGAGAGTCGATGATAACAAGGGGGTATACTATCGATTTGAATTCTTCTTTCTGCTTTGTGTTGTTTGCAATTCCTTCGGCAACGCCTTTGACGAAAAGAACAGAAGATACAAATCCGATAAGAGCTAAAACAGAAACAACAACACCTATTGCAAGGTAAGAATTTCTCTTGAATGATTTTCTTATTATAGGCTCGCTTGTTGTTTCGGGTTCTGAAGAAAATTCTTCAATTTCGCTTACATCTTCATCGAGCGCGCTGTCAAAAACTATCTTGAGTTCATCAAACGGGTCATCCGCCTTTTTCTTTTCAGAAGGAACTTTCTTAGGCTTTTCTTCCTTCTGCTTTTTTACGGGTTTTTCTGTTTTTTCAAGCTTGAATGGTTTTCTCTGTTTCTTTTCGGGCTTTTCCTCTTCCTTCTTTTCGGGAGAAGGCATATTCATAAAGCTCGATTTTATATCCTCTATCGAAACAGAAACGGATTCCTTTTCGGGCGCACCCTCAATCATCTCTGGAACAGGCTGTTCTTCGATTTCAGGGGTAATTTCCTTTGGCATTTCAACCTTTTCTTCAACAGGTTTCTTATCCTGTTTTTTATCAGCTTTTTCAGCTTTTGAAAAGAGTTTTTTCTTAGGCTTTTCTTCTTTCTTTTCTATTGGTTTTTCTTCGGGTTTTACTTCTTCTGATTTTACTTCTTCAGGAACTGTTTCAACCTTTTCTTCGGTCTTGACTTCTTCTTTGATTTCCTCTGCTTTCTTTTCTTCGGGGAGTTTCATATCCTCAGAAATCTTATCCCTTACCTTCTTTTCGGCGATAGCCTCAATAAGCTTGTCGGGATCGGTTTCCTTTAAAATATCCGATGAGGATTTTTCTTCTCTTCCCGATATGTAAGCGTCGTAATCGAAAAAGCCTTCGTCATCAGGTTTATTCTTTTTCTTTTTACTGTCAAATATGCTCATATTCTACTCCTTATCTTATCTGACCGTTTCCGCGTATAAGGTATTTTATCGTTGTGAGTTCAGAAAGTCCCATAGGTCCTCTTGCGTGGAGTTTCTGCGTAGAAATTCCTATTTCAGCACCAAGTCCGAAAACTTCGCCGTCGGTAAATCTTGTGGATGCGTTTACATAAACCGCCGCAGCGTCAATGCTGTTAAGGAATTTTTCAGCGTTTCTGAAATTCTCTGTTATAATACATTCCGAATGATGAGTTGTATATTTTGAGATGTGTTCGATAGCCTCATCAATATCGTCAACAACCTTGCAGGAGAGGATATAACCTAAAAATTCGGTGTCATAATCTTCTTCGGTAGCAGGTTTTACCTTGTCGCTTTCGCCTAAGATAGAAAGTGTCTTTTCGCATCCTCTTATTTCAACATCATGTTCATCGAGTTTTGATTTGATAAGGGGAAGAATTTCTTCTGCGATATCCTTATGAACAAGCAGACTTTCAACTGCGTTACATACAGAAGGACGTTGAGTCTTTCCGTTATTTGTTATGTTTATCGCCATTTCCTTGTCAGCAGATGCGTCTATGAAGATATGACAGTTTCCTGTTCCTGTTTCGATAACGGGAACTGTTGCGTTCATAACGCAGGCATTTATAAGCCCTGCGCCGCCTCTCGGGATAAGAACATCGACATATTTGTTGCAACGCATAAATTCATTTGCTGTGTCTCTTGATGTATCTTCTATGATAGCAACAATATCTTTCGGGAAACCTGATTTTTCAATAGCCTCACGCATAATTTCAACGAGAAGGATATTTGAATTTATCGCTTCTTTTCCTCCGCGGAGGATAGTTGCGTTTCCTGATTTTATGCAAAGTGCCGCCGCGTCAACGGTTACATTGGGGCGTGATTCATAGATGATTCCTATAACGCCTAAGGGAACTCTTACCTTTTCGATTTTCATTCCGTTAGGGTGTGTATGTCCGCCTACAACCTGACCTACGGGGTCACCGAGTTTTGTGAGCGCTACAACGGCATCAGCAATAGCATTTATACGCTTTTCGTCAAGCATAAGTCTGTCAACCATAACATCAGAAATGCCGTTTTCCTTCGCTTTGCTTATGTCGAGTTTATTCGCTTCGATAATTCTGTCTGTGTTTTCGCGGAGTGCTTTTGCTATATTTTCGAGGATAACATTCTTTTCGCCTGTTGATGCCGATGCAATCTTTACAGACGCTTTTTTAGCATTAAATCCGAGTGTTTCGATATATGTCATATCTTTAGTCCTCCTTTGCCTTGAAAACAGTTCCTGTGGGGATGTCTTCAAAGAGTTCGTATATCTTCATAGGATTTTTTCCGTTCATGATAACCATATCAATTCCCGCTTCGTTTGCAATTTCAGCGGCATTGATTTTTGTCTTCATTCCACCTGTGCCGTGTGCTGTTCCCGCACCGCCTGCAATATCGCGGATTTCATCTGTTATCTCATCAACAACGGGGATAAGTTTTGCATCGGGATTTTTTCTCGGGTCGCCATCATAAAGACCATCAATGTCAGAGAGAATAACGATAAGATCAGCCCCTGCGAGAGTTCCTACAATAGCGGCAAGAGAGTCGTTTTCGCCGACTTCAAGTTCGAGTTCGTCGATAGCAACAACGTCGTTTTCGTTGACGATAGGAATAACGCCCTGCTCTAAAAGTTTTGTCATTGTGTTTATAACATTCGCTCTTCTTACGGGTTCGATAACATATTTTGTAAGAAGCATCTGCGCAACGGGGATGTTGTATTCAGAAAAGTTCTTGTCATAAAGATACATAAGCTGACATTGACCGACAGCCGCAGCCGCCTGTTTTGAGGGGGTATCCGATGGTCTTTCTTTAAGACCGAGTTTAGCACATCCGAGCCCTACTGCGCCCGATGTTACTATGATAACTTCGTGTCCCTGATTTTTTACATCAGCGAGAACCTTTACAAGATTTTCAACTCTTCTTATATTGAGCATACCTGTTCTGTGTGTGAGAGTTGATGTTCCGATTTTAAAGACAACTCTTTTTTTCTCTGAAATTTTAGACATATATGATTTTCCTTTCGGTTAGTTTACCTTGTTTATGGGATTTCCTGCGAGATAGGCTTTAAGGTTTTCCGTTACTATCGAAAGAAGCCTTTCTCTTGTCTGTTTTGGAGCCCAGGCGATATGTGGAGT
>JAFXHL010000099.1 GCA_017536405.1 Oscillospiraceae bacterium | reverse complement strand
GAGGCGCATTTGGCGACCTGGATGGGACTCGAACCCACGACCTCCGCCGTGACAGGGCGGCGTTCTAACCAACTGAACTACCAGGCCATATTATTTAGACATAAAATCACATTCCGATCATTCGGAATGTGATTTCGTCTTGGTGGGAACAATAGGGCTCGAACCTATGACCCTCTGCTTGTAAGGCAGATGCTCTCCCAGCTGAGCTATGCTCCCATAATCACGAGAGAACTATTGCTCTCTTGCGACTTAATTATTTTAACACGAAAACTTGTCCGCGTCAAGTGTTTTTTTGAATTTTTTTGTATTTTGTCGTTATGCACAACAAAAGGCATATTATGTTGTAGCATTTTGACAGTTTGTGTTTATTTATGCCTTATTTGTTTCCTTTAACTTTTCCTTTGCGGTTGAAAGCATAAGTTTTATTCTGTTTTCCTGATTAACTCTTGTAGCGCCGGGGTCATAGTCGATAGCAACGATATTGGCGTTCTGGAAAGTTTCTCTTATCTTTCTTATCATACCCTTTCCTACGATATGGTTAGGAAGACAACCGAAAGGCTGTGCGCAGACGATATTTTCAACGCCCGAATGAACGAGTTCAACCATTTCAGCGGTAAGAAGCCAGCCTTCACCCATTTTATTAGCAGGTGAAACAAAGGGTGCTGAAAGTGCCTTGGTCTTTTCAAAAGCCTGTGGCGCTCTGAATGAGCTTTCCTTGCAGACCTTTATTATCTTATTCTGAACAGATTTGAGGAACTGTTCAAGTGCCCATGAGCCTATGCCCTTCTTGTATCTTACATGATAAAGCTGAGTGTCTACAATGTGGTGGTCACACATAAAGATAATGAAATCGAGAAGACCGGGAACAACAACTTCTGCGCCCTCGCTCTGTAAGAATTCTTCAAGGCAGTTATTGCCGAGAGGGGCGTATTTGATATAGATTTCCCCTACAATACCAACTTTGACCTTGGGAACTTTCTTGACTTCTATCTTTTCGAAATCCTTTATAATCTTACGGCTGTTCTTTTCAAAATCAGCGAAACCAATTTTTCCGCCTGTGCAGAGTGTATCTATCCATTTATCGATAACAGCGTCTGTATCGCCCTTATTCACTTCATAAGGACGCACCTGATTTCCTATCCACATAAGAACATCGCCGTAGCATACGGACGCTACAAGTTCTACAATGAGCTTTGGTGTGAACTTGAAGCCTGGGTTCTTTTCCATATTATGAAGGTTGAACGAAACAACGGGAACATATCCCATTCCTTTGTTTTTGAGCGCTTTTCTGAGAAGGTTTATATAGTTTGAAGCACGGCATCCGCCACCTGTCTGAGTAATCATAAGGGCGGTTTTATGAACATCATACTTGCCCGATTTGAGCGCGTCAATCATCTGACCGATAACAAGGAGAGCAGGATAACAAGTGTCGTTATGAACGTTTTTAAGACCCTCATCAACAATTCCGCGATGGGTTGTTGTTAAAACCTCAGCCTTATAGCCATGGTTTCTGAAAGTTTTTTCAAGAAATTTGAAATGTATGGGCAACATCTGAGGAATAAGAATGGTATATTCCTTCTTCATTTCTTCTGTAAAGAGAAGTCTGCCCTTGTTGTTATAGATAAGTTCTGCCATAACGCCCTCCGCAAAAAATATTTCAACTAACATTATAACATATTATAAGACTTATTTCAAGAGAAAAGATATCTTGTCAAATAAAGAAATATATGGTATAATTATGTAAATTTATGAAGGGGGATTTTAAAAATGATATGCAAAAACTGTGGCATGGATAATGCAGATAATGTTCAGTTCTGTTCAAATTGCGGTGCTTCTACCCAGCAGGCTCCTGCGCCAACTTATAACAACGCTCAGAACGGCGGACCTACTTATGTAAATGTTCAGGTTCCCAGCGATACCGACAACTACATTTCAATCGGCGGATATGTCGGAATGTTGCTCGCTGAATGTGTTCCTATCCTTAATATCGTTATGATGATTATCTGGGGAACATCAGGCAACAAATCAAAGAAGAATTTTGTTCTTGCACAGCTTCTTATTATAGCAATCTCTGTCGGAGTAACTATTCTTGTCTCTTTGATTATAAGCCTTATTTTCGGTGCAAGCTGCGTTGCTCTTACAGCAGAAATGGCACAGCAATACGAATCCGAACTTCAGACAATGATTTTCTCAATGCTTTAATTAAAAATGCCTCCTGTTTATCAGGAGGTTTATTTTTACGACAAAACAAAAACTCCACCCGTTTGGGTGGAGCTTTATTCAGATAAAACGAAAAGATTATGTCTTTTTACAAGGAAGTTTCCTGAAGTTGTACCCGTGTACTACGAGGGGAACTGACACAGTAAAAAGCGTAAGATTTCTCGTTTTATTACAAAGCAAAGTAAAATAATAACCCCCTGTTATCAGGGGGTTATTTTAGTTATTATACAAGCTGAATAATAGCCATCTCTGCTGCGTCACCACGACGAGGACCGATCTTTACGATTCTTGTGTAACCGCCGTTTCTGTCAGCATACTTAGGAGCGATGTCGTCAAAAAGTTTCTTAACAACATCTTCCTTTGTTATATAAGCCAAAGCCTGACGCTTTGAGTGCAGGTCGTTTGTCTTAGCGATTGTAATCATCTTTTCAGCCATAGAGCGAACTTCTTTTGCTCTTGTAACTGTTGTTTCAATCTGACCATTTTCGAGCAGGTATGTTACCATTGCTCTGAGCATTGCTTTTCTGTGGTCGCTTGTTCTTCCGAGTTTTCTTGCACCTGGCACTGTGATTCACTCCTTACTTTACGAACAAAAGTTCTTATTCTTCCTCTGAGCTAAGGCTGTAACCCAGAGAACTGAGTTTTTCCTTAACTTCATCAAAGGATTTCTTACCAAGGTTTCTAACCTTCATCATTTCTTCTTCAGATCTGCTGATGAGATCATTTACGGTGTTAATTCCCGCTCTCTTAAGGCAATTAAACGAACGAACGGATAATTCAAGTTCATCAATGGACATCTCGAGGATCTTTTCCTTGCCCTTGTCATCCTTTTCGATCATAATCTCTGTATTTGAAGCCTCTTCTGAGAGGTCAATAAACGAGAGGAGATGCTCATTGAGGAATTTGGCAGCGAGAGATACAGCGTCCTTAGCGGAGATTGTACCATCTGTCCAAACTTCTAATGTAAGTTTGTCAAAGTCAGTAACATTTCCTACACGAGTGTTATCGACTTTATAGTTAACCTTTAAAACGGGTGTATATATAGAGTCAACAGCTATTGTATCAATGGGGAAATCGTGTCTCTGCTTGTTCTTTTCAGCAGAAACATATCCTCTGCCCTTGTCAATAGTGATTTCCATATATAACTTTGCGTCCTTACCGAGTGTTGCGATATGCATTCCGGGGTCAAGGATATCAACTTCAGAATCTGTTTTGATATCGCCCGCAGTAACTTCGCATTCGCCTTCAGCCTCGATAACAACTGTTTTAGGTCCGTCACCGTACATTTTTGCCGTAAGTCCCTTTATGTTAAGGATGATTTCTGTAACATCTTCTTTAACATTAGGGATAGTTGACATTTCATGATGTACTCCGTCAATCTTAACAGAAATAACAGCTACACCATAAAGCGAGGAGAGCAGCACTCTTCTTAAGCTGTTGCCAAGAGTAATGCCATAGCCACGCTCAAGGGGAGATACGACAAATTTGCCGTATGTTCCGTTGGTCTTGAGTTCAGCAATCTCTATTTCCGGCTTCTTAATTAAATCAACCATTCAAAACCCTCCTATATTCGCAATATTTAATTTGTATGAGGCAATTTTGCAACAATATAAAAATATGTCGCAAAATGCCCTTCCGATGTGTGAAAGTATATCGCTATTACTTGGAGTAAAGTTCTACGATAAGCTGTTCTTCAACTTCAAGGTCGATATCTTCTCTTGCTGCAAGGCGTGAAACCTTAGCTGAGAGAGCTTCCTTATTGTATTCAAGCCACATAGGAACAGGTCTTGAGCTGTTTGCTTCAACGATAGCCTTCATGCTGTCTGTTGTCTTTGTCTTGTCGCAGATAGCAACTGTGTCGCCTGCTTTAACAAGGTATGAAGGAATGTTTACCTTTCTGCCGTTTACTGTGAAATGACCATGAACAACGAGCTGTCTTGCCTGAGCTCTTGAAGCTGCAAAGCCGAGTCTGTAAACGATATTGTCAAGGCGTGATTCAAGGATTGTGAGAAGGTTTTCACCAGCCTTACCCTGCATCTTTTCAGCCATTTCAAAGTAATGATGGAACTGGCCTTCAAGAACACCGTAAAACTTCTTTGTCATCTGCTTAGCACGAAGCTGCATGCCGTATTCTGACATCTTCTTGCGTGACTGACCATGCTGACCGGGAGCACCCTGTCTCTTTTCCTTATTTCTTTCGTCTATTGCGCATTTGTCTGAGTAGCAGCGATCGCCCTTGAGGAAAAGCTTCTTTCCTTCACGACGGCACTGTCTGCAAACTGCACCAGTATATCTTGCCATTTCTATTACACCTCCTGAAATTAGACACGTCTTCTCTTGGGAGGACGGCATCCATTGTGGGGGATTGGAGTAACGTCCTTGATAAGACGAACTTCAAGTCCTACTGTCTGTAACGCTCTGATTGCTGCTTCACGTCCAGCACCGGGTCCCTTAACGTAAACTTCTACGTTCTTGAGGCCGTGTTCCATAGCTGCCTTAGCTGCTACTTCTGCTGCTGTCTGAGCTGCAAAAGGAGTTGATTTCTTTGAGCCTCTGAAGCCGAGTCCGCCTGCTGAAGCCCATGAAATAGCGTTACCCTGTGTATCAGTAATTGTTACGATTGTGTTGTTGAAAGTAGACTGGATATGAACAGCACCGTTTTCAATGTTTTTTCTTTCACGGCGGCGTCTGACAGTAGCCTTCTTTCCCTTAGTTACCTGTGCCATTGTTCATTCCCTCCTTACTTCTTCTTGTTAGCGATTGTCTTAACGGGACCCTTACGAGTTCTTGCGTTTGTCTTTGTTCTCTGTCCTCTTACGGGGAGACCCTTTCTATGACGAACGCCTCTGTAACAACCGATTTCAACAAGTCTCTTGATATTGAGAGCGACTTCACGACGAAGATCACCTTCAACTATATAGTTCTTTTCGATTTCTTCACGCAGTTTGGCAAAATCATCTTCTGTAAGGTCCTTAACTCTTGTATCAGGATTGATGCCTGTTGCTGCGATGATGTTTTCAGCAGATTTGCGACCGATGCCGTAGATGTATGTGAGGCCGATTTCGACTCTCTTATCCTTAGGCATGTCAACACCAGCAATTCTTGCCATTTTTGCTACACCTCCAAAATTTAGGTCTTAATTAGCCCTGACGCTGTTTGTGCTTCGGATTTTCGCAGATAACCATTATTTTGCCTTTGCGCTTTATTACCTTGCACTTTTCACAGATAGGCTTAACCGAAGGTCTTACTTTCATTGAAAATACCTCCTTATGAGTTGTGCGGAATTTTTCCGCTTTTCGTTTTCGTTTGATTTATTGAAGTGCTTTTCATAATTTTAAACGGGTTGCCGCGGAGGCTTCAGCATAAGCCCCAATCCCCATTTATAAGTATTACTTGGCTCTCCAAGTAATCCTGCCCTTTGACAGATCGTAAGGTGACATTTCAACTGTTACCTTATCACCGGGAACTATACGGATATAGTTCATACGGAGTTTACCTGAAACATGGGCAAGTATCTTGTGACCGTTTGAGAGTTCAACCTGAAACATTGCGTTGGGAAGAGCTTCCAAAACGGTTCCTTCAATCTCGATTACATCTTCTTTAGACATATTTACCTCCCCAGATAAAGTGGTTACGGCAGACTCTTTTTTATTCTTTCAAGAGCCTTTCTTAGTTTTTTGTCTGTTAGATTTTCGTCTGTCAGAATGATATCAAGCGGTTCTATATGTTTGAAACTTTTCTTTTTGGGGTTATCTGTTCTGTGACGCTTTCCGTCTGAGATGAGAGCGAATGTTTCTTCGCACCTTATAACCGCGAAAAGTTTTCCTTTTTCACCGCCCGCCGTCGCCCTGACGACCTGACCTACGGCAAACATACCGCGGATCAATCGACTTTTGTAAGCAGGATTGGCTTATCGCTTGTTATAGCGATTGTATGTTCAAAGTGTGCGGAAGAAGAACCGCTCTTTGTAACTACTGTCCAGTCGTCACCGAGAACTCTTACGCCGTCGCCCTTGAAGTTAATCATGGGTTCTATTGCAATAACCATTCCGGGAACAAGTCTGGGCCCGTGTCCTGCCTTGCCGTAGTTGGGAACTTCAGGTTCTTCGTGGAGTTTTCTTCCGACGCCGTGACCTATATATTCCTTGACTACTCCGAAGCCGAATTTTCTTACATGCTCTTCTATTGCTGCCGAAATATCTCCTATGCGGTTTCCTGCAACGGCTTTTTCAATGCCCTTATAAAGACTTTCTTCGGTTACCCTCATTAAATCTTCATCGTCTTTCGTTATCTTTCCGACAGCGAAAGTTCTTGCACTGTCACCGTGGAATCCTCCTATGAATGCGCCGACATCAATGCTGACGATGTCGCCTTCATGGATTTTTCTCTTACCGGGGATACCGTGGATTACTTCGTTGTTGATGGAGATACAGGCACTTGCGGGAAAACCGCCATACCCCAAGAAACTCGGAACCGCACCCTGACTCACGATATAATCGTGGATTATTGTGTCGAGTTCTTTTGTTGTCATTCCGGGTTTAATGCTTTCCCCTGCGAGCTTTAAAGCCTCGCCTGTTATTCTGCCTGCTATCTTCATCTTCGCAATATCAGATGCGGATTTGATATTTATCATCTTATTTCAAAGCCTCTAAAACAAGCGCTGAAGTTTCTTCAACAGTTTCCTGTCCTTCAACAGTCTTGAGAAGACCCTTAGCAGCATAATAGTCCTTTAAAGGAGCTGTCTGCTTGTGATATGTTTCAAGTCTTGAAAGAACTGTTTCAGGAGCATCGTCTTTTCTCTGAACTGTCTTTCCGCCACACTTATCGCAGATACCTTCAACCTTTGTAGGCTTGTATTCTGTGTGATAAGAGTTGCCACAGTCTTCGCAGACTCTTCTTCCTGAAAGACGCTGTGTGATTTTTTCATCAGCAACGGCGATTTCAAGAACCATATCAATTTTTACGCCCATTTTATCGAGAGCTTCTGCCTGAGGAACGGTTCTTGGGAATCCATCGAGGATATAACCTTCCTTGCAGTCATCTTCGGCAATTCTGTCTTTGAGAATTCCGATAACAACCTCATCGGGAACAAGTGCTCCGCTGTCCATATAAGACTTTGCTTCAAGACCGCTCTTTGTGCCGTTCTTTACAGCCTCACGAAGCATATTTCCTGTTGAGATTGCGGGTATTTTAAGATTGTCGCAGATTACTTCTGCCTGTGTGCCTTTTCCTGCACCGGGAGCTCCGAGAAGAATTAAATTCATAATAAACCTCCAAGCTTACTGAAGGAATCCCTTATGATGACGCATCATAAGCTGGGATTCGAGTGTTCTTACAAGGTCAAGGGCAACGCTTACAATGATGAGTACTGATGTACCGCCCATTGCGATGTTTACATCCGCAACGCCCATTGCTCTTAAAATGTTCTGTGTTACGATAGGAAGTATTGCGATTATTCCGAGGAAGAATGCGCCGACAAGAGTGATATGTGAAAGAACTCTTGCGATATAGTCTGATGTAGGCTTACCCGGACGGATTCCTGGGATACCTCCGTTGCTCTGTCTGAGTCCGTTTGCAATTTCAACGGGATTGAATGACATTGAAACATAGAAATAGTTGAATGCTATGATGAGAAGGAAGTATATAATCGCATAACCTATTGCGTTTGAGTTGAAGAAGTTGAGGAACTTGAGGTAAAATTCTTCGAGACCTGTAAGTTCAGGTTTCTGAGCTATTACTCTGGGGTCCCATATGAAAGTAAGTGTCTGGGGGATACTCATAAATGTCATTGCAAAGATGATAGGCATAACGCCTGTTGCAGCAACCTTTATAGGAATATGAGTGCTCTGTCCGCCATACTGTCTTCTTCCGACAACTCTTTTAGCATACTGAATAGGAATTCTTCTTTCCGAACTGTTCATGAAAACAACGAATGCTATCATGAGTACGAAAACAACGATAATTCCGAGAACGAGGAAAATGTTCTGCATATCTGTCTTAACGAGTGTTATAAGTTTCAAGAGTTCTGAAGGACCTCTTGCTATAATACCTGCGAAAAGGATGAGTGATATGCCGTTTCCAAGCCCGAATTCGTTTATCTGATTTCCGAGCCATACAACGATTGATGAACCAGCAACGAAACATGCAATGATAACTACCATTGCGAATGCTCCTTCTCCGCCGCCTACATACTGAACAGCACCGTAGTTTCTCATGATTACATAGTAACCAAAGCCCTGTAAGAGTGCTATACCGATTGCAACGAAGTCTGTGATTTTCTGAATACGCTTTCTTCCTGTTTCACCCTCTTTAGAAATTCTTTCGAGGGGAGGAAGCGCGTATGTCAGAAGCTGCATGATAATCTGTGCGTTGATGATAGGTGTGATTGACAATGCAAATACTGTTGCATTAGCAAGCGAACCACCCGAAAGGATATCCATATAGCTGAGTATAGAACCACCGTTCTGTTCAAGCATCAGTTTTAAAATCTCTCCGTCGAGGAAAGGAACAGGAACGAATACTGAACCGATTCTGTAAATAACTATAATGAATATTGTGAAAAGGATTCTTTTTCTGAGGTCTTCGTTTTTCCAAGCGTTTCTGAAAGTTTCAAACACGCTATATCACCTCAGCCTTCCCACCTGCTTTTTCAATCTTTTCCTTAGCGGATTCTGTGAACTTAGCAGCCTTTACTGTAAGGTTCTTTGTAAGATTTCCGTTTCCGAGAATCTTAACTCCGTCAAGTTCCTTCTTGATGATACCTGCTGCGATGAGAAGTTCTGTATCAACAACTGTACCTTCCTTGAACTTTTCAAGTGAAGAAACATTTACTGTTGCATAAGATTTAGCGAAGATATTGTTGAATCCTCTCTTAGGGATTCTTCTTGCCATAGGCATCTGGCCGCCTTCAAATCCTGCTCTGAGTGAACAGCCTGAACGGGCTTTCTGACCTTTATGACCTTTACCTGCTGTCTTTCCGTTACCTGAACCGTGTCCACGGCCCTTACGGAAAGCGTCTTTGCTAGCGCCTGCTGCAGGAGAAAGTTCGTGTAATTTCATTGATTGCACCTCCCAGCTTATTCTACTACTTCAACAAGATGTGAAATCTTTGCGATTTTACCCTTAGTCTGAGCGTTGTCGGGCTGTTCAACAACCTGACCGATTTTCTTGAGACCTAAAGAGTGAGCTGTGGCAATCTGCTTTTCGAGTTTGCCGTTAAGGCTTTTAATGAGCTTGATTTTCATATTGCAAAGCCCCCCTTTAACCTAAAATTTCTTTAATTGTCTTGCCACGCTTAGCAGCAACTTCCTTAGCAGAAGTGCATGATGCAAGACCCTGAATTGTAGCTCTTACTACGTTGCAAGCGTTGTTTGAACGGAGAGATTTTGTTCTGATATCCTTGATACCAGCTACTTCTACAACCGCACGAACAGGGCCGCCTGCGATAACTCCGGTACCGGGTGCAGCGGGTTTCATAAGAACTCTACCTGCTCCGAATTCACCGATTACTTCGTGAGGAATTGTTGTACCCTTAAGAGAAATCTTTACGAGGTTCTTCTTAGCGTCGTCAATTCCCTTACGGATAGCATCAGGAACTTCTCCTGATTTACCGAGACCGAAACCAACTGTTCCGTTTCCGTCTCCTACTACGACTAAAGCTGCGAATTTGAAGATTCGTCCGCCCTTAACTGTCTTTGAAACTCTGTTAATGCAAACTACTCTTTCAACAAGCTCAAGCTTTGATGCATCTATATTAGCCAAAAGTCATTACCTCCTTATTAGAAATTGAGTCCGCTCTCACGAGCGCCTTCAGCAAGTTCCTTTACTCTTCCGTGATAGAGATAACCGCCTCTGTCGAAAACAACATCGGTGATTCCCTTTTCAGCGGCAGCCTTAGCGATAAGTTCGCCTACCTTGCGAGCGCCTTCGCAGTTTCCGCCGTCAGCGTCGAAACCTTTAATGAGGCTTGATGCTGATGCGAGAGTTACTCCGTTAACATCGTCTATAATCTGAGCATAGATGTGCTTTGTGGAGCGAAATACATTAAGACGAGGACATTCGGGTGTTCCTGAAATTTTACCGCGAACTCTCTTGTGTCTCTGGATTCTGGCTTTCTTTGTGTCAGGCTTTTTAACCATTTGAATTCACTCCCTTTCTTACTTCTTGCCCTTACCGGCTTTACCTTCTTTACGGATGATTCTTTCGCCCTGGTAGCGAATACCCTTGCCCTTATAAGGTTCGGGAGGACGCTTTTCGCGAACTTCAGCCGCAAACTGACCAACCTTTTCCTTATCAATGCCGTTAACAACGATTGTGTTGGGGTTGGGAACGTCGATTGTGATGCCGTCGATTTCAGGCATAATAACCTGGTGTGAGAAACCAAGGTTCATAACAAGGTTTTTGCCCTGCTTTGCAACACGGTAACCAACGCCTTCTACTTCAAGTGTCTTTGAGTAGCCTGTTGTAACGCCTGTTACCATATTGTTGATGAGTGTTCTTGTAAGACCGTGAAGTGATTTTGTTTCCTTCTGTTCGTCAGCACGCTTAACAGCGAGTGTTCCGTCTTCAAGAGTGATTGTCATCTTATTGTTGAATTCTTTTGTGAGTGTACCCTTGGGGCCCTTGACTGTAACTGTTGTACCGTCAATCTTTACATCCACCCCTGAAGGAACACTGATTAATGCATTACCTATTCTTGACATAAATAGTGTCCTCCTTCTTACCAGATGAATGCAAGGATTTCGCCGCCAACGTTAAGTTCACGAGCCTTCTTGTCTGTCATTATTCCCTTAGATGTTGAAACAATGGCAATTCCAAGGCCCTTCATAACCTTAGGCATATCCTCACAGCTTGAATATATTCTGAGTCCCGGCTTTGAAACTCTTCTGAGGCCTGTTATAACCTGAGATTTGTTTTCGCCGTACTTGAGGGTTACTTTGATTATACCCTGCTTTCCGTCTTCGATAACCTGAAAGCCCTTGATGTATCCTTCATCGAGAAGAATCTGAGCAATAGCTTTCTTTATATTAGAAGCGGGAATGTCAACTGTTGCATGCTTTGCAGAGTTTGCATTACGGATTCTTGTAAGCATGTCTGCGATTTTATCTGTAATCTGCATGTTGCTAACCTCCTTCTAAACTTTGTTGTTTAGCTTGTTTAAATCGTTCTTCGGTAAATTATTACCAGCTTGCCTTCTTTACTCCGGGAATCTGACCATCATGAGCAAGTTCTCTGAAACAGATACGGCAGATGCCGAACTTTCTGAGATATGCATGGGGTCTTCCGCAGATTTTACATCTGTTGTATGCACGGGTAGAGAACTTAGGCTTAGCCTGCTGCTTTACCTTCATAGAAGTTTTAGCCATAATTCGTTTCCTCCCTTAGTTTGCGAACGGAGCGCCGAGGAGCTTTAAAAGTTCCTTTGCTTCTTCGTCTGTCTTAGCAGTTGTGATAAAGTTGATATCCATACCACGAACCTTGTCTATCTTATCGTATTCGATTTCAGGGAAAATAAGCTGTTCCTTGATACCTGTTGAGTAGTTTCCTCTGCCGTCGAATGAGTTTCCGTTGATTCCGCGGAAGTCTCTTACACGGGGGAATGCAACATTGAAGAGTCTGTCAACAAACTCATACATTCTGTCGCTTCTGAGTGTAACCTTAACACCGATAGGCATGCCTTCACGGAGCTTAAAGTTAGCAACTGATTTCTTAGCGCGGCAGATAACAGGCTTCTGACCTGTGATTGCTGCGATGTCAGTCATTATAGCGTCGATTACCTTTGCGTTTTCCTTTGCTTCACCAGCACCAACGTTGATTACAACCTTGTCGAGCTTGGGGATCTGCATAACGCTCTTATAACCGAACTTCTTCATCATAGCGGGAGCTACTGTGCTGACATAGTATTCTTTTAATCTTGCCATTTGTATCTCCTCCTATATTAATACTCAGCGCCGCACTTCTTGCAGCATCTTGTCTTCTTGCCGTCGGCAATTTTGTATGAGGGCTTTGTGGGCTTGCCGCACTTGGGGCAAACTGCCATAACCTTGCAAGCATAAACAGGAGCTTCAGTCTTAACGATTGTTCCCTGTTCGCCCATTCTTCTGGGCTTAACATGCTTTGTTACAAAGTTGATGCCTTCAACGATAACTTTGCCTTCCTTGGGTGAAACTTCAAGAACTTTACCTGTCTTGAGAGTTTTCTTGTCATCTGAATATTTGTCTGCGAACTTTCCTGTAAGAAGTACTACAGTGTCGCCCTTTTTAACATGTAATGAATTCATCTTAACGACACCTCCTGATTAAAGTACTTCGGGAGCGAGTGAAAGGATCTTCATGTAATCCTTGTCTCTGAGCTCTCTTGCAACAGGCCCAAAAATACGGGTTCCTCTGGGGTTTTTGTCTTCTCTGATAATTACAGCTGCGTTTTCGTCAAAACGGATGTATGTTCCGTCCTCACGACGAAGACCCTTTGCTGAACGAACGATAACTGCTTTTACAACGTCACCTTTTTTAACAACTCCGCCTGGTGTTGCTTTTTTAACGGAAGCTACAACTACATCGCCGATGTTTGCGTATCTTCTTCTTGTACCGCCGAGAACTCTGATGCACATGAGTTCCTTTGCGCCTGTGTTGTCTGCTACCTTAAGGTATGTCTGCATCTGTATCACAGTGCGTTCCTCCTTTCAAAAATCAATAGGCAAGAGGGTGATTATTTAATATTAAGTTATTAAATTTTCCCTCTTCCCGTTTGTTTAAATTCTTATTACTTAGCCTTTTCGATTATCTGAACAAGACGCCATCTCTTATCCTTTGAAAGAGGACGTGTTTCCATAACTTCAACGAAATCGCCGATATTGCATTCGTTCTTTTCGTCATGTGCCTTGAGCTTCATTGTTCTTTTGATGATCTTCTTGTAAAGGGGATGCTTTACATTATCGACAATAGCGACAACGATTGTTTTATCCATCTTATTGGAAACTACCTTGCCTGTTCTTGTCTTTCTGAGGTTTCTTTCTTCAGTCATCGTGAAACTCTCCTCCTTCCGTTAAGCGTTCTTCATTTCGTTTTCACGAATGATTGTTTTTACCTTTGCAATGTCCTTCTTGACAGCCTTGATTCTTGTGGGGTTGTCGAGCTGGTTTGCAGCGAGCTGGAATCTGAGTGCGAACAGTTCTTTCTTGAGGTCATCAAGCTTTGATGTAAGTTCAGCTGCTGACATATCGCGGATTTCTGAAATTTTCATTACTGTTCGCCTCCTTCTTCTCTCTTTATGAATCTGCATTTTACAGGGAGCTTATGCATAGCAAGACGCATAGCTTCTCTTGCTGTTTCTTCGCTTACTCCGCTGATTTCAAACATTACTCTGCCGGGCTTAACTACTGCTACCCAGTATTCGGGAGCACCCTTTCCTGAACCCATACGAACGCCAGCGGGCTTCTGTGTAACGGGCTTATCAGGGAAAATCTTGATGTAAACATTACCACCACGCTTGATATATCTTGTCATAGCGATACGGGCTGCTTCAATCTGATTTGATTTGATCCATGCGGGTTCAAGTGCCTGAAGACCGAATTCGCCGTTTGAAACATAGTTTCCTCTTGTAGCCTTACCGGTCATTCTGCCTCTGTGAACTCTTCTGTACTTAACTCTCTTTGGAAGAAGCATTTGCGTTACCTCCTTCTGTGCGTTTTCTTCTGGGTCTTGCAGGTCTTTCGGGCTTTTCAGCAGCGGGAGCTGTCTGGTTTCTCTTGTCGCCCTTAAGAACTTCGCCCTTGTATATCCAAACCTTTACGCCGATACGACCGTATGTTGTAGCAGCTTCTGCTGTACCGTAGTCGATGTCAGCTCTGATTGTCTGAAGGGGAATTGTTCCTTCATGATAGCTTTCTGCACGAGCGATTTCAGCGCCGCCGAGACGACCTGAACATCTGATCTTGATTCCTCTTGCACGGAGCTTCATTGCTCTGCCGATTGACTGCTTCATTGCTCTTCTGAATGAAACACGGTTTTCGAGCTGCTGTGCAACGCTTTCAGCAACGAGCTGAGCGTCGAGGTCAGGCTGCTTAACTTCAACGATGTTGAGTGAAACACTCTTGTTCATCATCTTTTCGATTTCAGCCTTGAGCTTATCAACTGCTTCGCCGCCTCTGCCGATTACAAGGCCGGGCTTTGCGCAGAAGATGTTGATTCTTACCTTATCTGCAAATCTTTCGATTTCAACCTTAGGAATTCCTGCTGAATACAGGCTCTTCTTGATATAGTTACGAACATTATAGTCCTCAACCAGAGTGTCGCCGAAAGTAGCTTTATTTGCAAACCAGCGGGAATCCCAGTCTTTAATTACGCCTACACGAAGACCGTGTGGATTTACTTTCTGTCCCATAGTTAACCTCCCGACTTATTCTTTCTCTTTGAGAACCATTGTGATGTGTGAGGTTCTCTTCATTATACGAAATGCTCTACCCTGTGCTCTGGGCATGATGCGCTTCATTGTAGGTCCGGGGCAAACGAAACATTCAGCTACATAGAGATTATCTCTATCCATGCCGTTGTTGTTTTCTGCGTTTGCGATAGCGGACTTAAGAAGCTTTGAAAGGCATTCAGAAGCAGCCTTAGGTGTTGCGTCGAGTGTTGCGAGAGCGATCTCAACGGGCTTATTTCTGATAAGGTCGAGAACGATCTGAACCTTTCTGGGCGCTATACGAACATTTCTTAAATATGCTCTTGCTTCCATTTATGAACTCCTCCTTCCGCTATTTACCGTTGTTTGATGTCTTTGAACCAGCGTGACCCTTGTATGTTCTTGTAGGTGCAAACTCACCGAGCTTATGTCCTACCATATCTTCTGTAACATATACGGGAACGTGCTTTCTTCCATCATAAACAGCGAATGTATGACCGACGAATTCAGGGAAAATTGTTGAAGCTCTGCTCCATGTCTTAACAGCCTTCTTTTCGCCTGCTTCGTTCATCTGAACTACTCTTTTATAGAGGGCTTCTTCTACGTAAGGGCCCTTCTTGATACTTCTACTCATTATTCATCTGCCTCCTTCCATTACTTACCGTTTCTGCGTTTTACGATAAACTTATCGGAGCGATTATGACTCTTACGAGTCTTGTATCCGAGAGCGGGCTTGCCCCAAGGAGTAACAGGTCCGGGACGGCCAACAGGTGATTTACCTTCACCACCACCGTGGGGGTGATCGCAGGGGTTCATTACTGAACCACGAACTGTAGGTCTGATACCGAGGTGTCTTGTCTTACCGGCTTTACCGAGATGTACGTTTTCGTGGTCGATGTTTGAAACCTGACCGATTGTTGCCATACAATTTATCGGAATCTTTCTCATTTCGCCTGAAGGAAGTCTTACTAAAACATAAGTATCTTCTTTACCCATAAGCTGAGCCATGTTACCAGCTGAACGAACGAGCTGTGCGCCCTTACCGGGATAAAGTTCGATGTTGTGGATGATTGTACCTACAGGGATTGCTGAGAGAGGAAGTGCGTTACCGGGCTTGATGTCCGCGTCAGCACCTGATGAAACTACATCGCCGACTTTAAGTCCGTTAGGTGCGATGATGTATCTCTTTTCGCCGTCTTCGTACTGAACGAGAGCGATGAATGCGCTTCTGTTAGGATCGTATTCGAGTGTGAGAACTGTTGCGTTACCAATCTTGTTTCTCTTGAAGTCGATGATACGGTATTTACGTCTTGCTCCGCCGCCTCTGTGTCTAACTGTAATTCTGCCGTAGCTGTTTCTGCCGGCATTCTTCTTTACAGGTTCAAGAAGGCTTTTTTCAGGAGCAACCTTTGACAAGCAAGAGTAATCTGTAACTGTCATATTACGTCTTGACGGTGTCGTAGGCTTATATGCTTTAATTGCCATTTGAAATTCACTCCTTATTTGGTTTTGCGAGATTTATTTTTAAATCCCATACTTGCCATCCCTCTTGTTAAGGGAATGGTCAGCTGTTTTCTTTATACTATTATAATAGTATGGTTTACATCATACCATCAAAGAATTCGATTGTCTTTGAGTTTTCTGTAAGTGTAACAACAGCTTTCTTCCAGTCAGGTCTGAAGCCTGTGTATCTGCCCATACGCTTTTCGTGGCCCTTGACGTTCATTGTTCTGACGTCTTCAACTTCTACACCGAAAAGCTCAACGAGAGCATTCTTTATTTCAATCTTGTTAGCGTTCTTCGCTACCTTGAATGTGTACTTTCTTTCCTGAAGAAGGTCCATACTTCTTTCTGTAACGATAGGCTTGATAATGATATCCTGTGCAGCTTTCATTATGCGTACACCTCCTCAATCTTGGCAACGGCATCTGATGCAACGATGAATTTGTCATAGTTGAGAATGTCGTAAACATTGAGTGTATTTACAAGAGCTGTCTTAACTCCGGGGATGTTTGCTGCGCTCTTGATAACCTTGCTGTCTGATTCAGGCATTACGATAAGTGCTTTTCCTTCAACACCGAGTGCTGAGAGCATCTTTACCATATCCTTTGTCTTGTAGTCAGCGAAAGCAATCTTGTCAACAACGATGATGTTGTTATCGATTACCTTTGTTGAAAGAGCTGACTTCATAGCAAGTCTTCTGAGTTTCTTGTTGAGAGAGTAGCTGTAATCACGGGGCTTAGGTCCTAATGCGATACCGCCGTGTGTCCACTGAGGAGCTCTGATAGAACCCTGACGAGCGTGGCCTGTACCCTTCTGTCTCCAGGGCTTTCTTCCGCCGCCTCTTACTTCTGTTCTTGTAAGAGTTGACTGTGTACCCTGTCTCTGATTTGCAAGATAGTTTACTACCATTGCGTGCATAGCTGATGTATTAGGTTCAATTCCGAAAATTGCATCTGACAGCTCAATGGTGGAAACTTCTTTACCTGTCATATCCAATACTTTTGTGTTAGGCATTATTGCTTCCTCCTTCCGTTAAGCTCTGTTTTTCTTTTTCTTAACGCAGTCTGTGATTACTACAACTGAACCCTTAGGGCCAGGGATAGCACCCTTGATTGCGATGAGATTGTTTTCTGCGTCAACCTTTACTACTTCAAGGTTCTGAACTGTAACTCTTTCAGCACCCATATGACCGGCAAGGATTTTGCCCTTGTAGATTCTTGAGGGTGATGAGCAAGCGCCCATTGAACCAGCCTGTCTATGAACAGGGCCTGAACCGTGAGTATCCTTAAGACTACGCTGATTGTTTCTCTTCATGGGGCCTGTGTAGCCTTTACCCTTTGAAGTTCCGCAAACATCAACGATGTCGCCTTCTGCAAAGGTGTCAGCCTTGAGAACATCGCCCACATTGAGAGATTCTGTATCTTCAAGTCTGAATTCCTTGAGAGTTTTCTTTGCTGAAACATCTGCCTTAGCAAAGTGACCCTTCATAGGTTTGTTTGTGTGTTTTTCCTTGAGGTCGCCAAAGCCTAACTGAACAGCAGCGTAACCGTCGTTTTCAACAGTTTTCTTCTGAACAACTACGCAAGGGCCGGCTTCAACTACTGTTACAGGAATGAATTTTCCTGCTTCATCGAAAATCTGTGTCATACCGATTTTCTTGCCGATGATTCCTTTTTGCATGATTTATCCTCCTTTGGTTATTGGTTGAGATTTTTCTCAACTTGACCTGCATTGCATATCTTGTAAGAAATCGGGTTACTTAATTTCCATTACGATATCCACGCCTGCAGGAAGTTCAAGGCCCTGAAGGGCTTCTGTTGTCTTTGCTGTGGGTCTGATAACATCGATAAGTCTCTTGTGTGTTCTGAGTTCGAACTGCTCACGGCTGTCCTTGTACTTATGAACGGCACGGAGAATTGTTATTACCTCTTTGTCTGTAGGAAGAGGAATAGGACCGCTTACCTTTGCACCAGAACGCTTTGCTGCGTCAACAATCTTTGCAGCTGCTGCGTCAACAGTACCATGTTCATAGCCTTTGATTTTGATTCTGATTTTTTCGTTGACTGCCACTTAAATCGCCTCCTAATAAATTTTCTTTGGGGGACGACACTGAAATCTGAACACGCTTCCGTGTGTATCAAGGCCTTAATACAAATAAAACCCGAAGACCTTACTTCAATAAGGTTTCCGAGTCCGCCTGAATACGCACATATTTACGCTCTCTCACCAAAAGCACCGACGAGTAACAAAGCCGATACCTCGCAAGATGGAAAGAAAAGCACACACAGTGTCAATATTACAGCCGCCCGGTTTAAAATCGGACATACTCCACGAAAATTACCTGGCATACCGCCAGCAACCTCTCGCTTCAACGCATATCTGTTGCAGTCATGCAAGAATTATTTTAACATAAAAAAACACCGATTTCAAGGGCTTTTGAAGCCTTTTTCAATCGGTGTTCGTAAAACTTTATTAAACATTCGGCAAAGATTTTATGAAAGGTGCACAAAAACCCTAATTTTTGCCCCTTATTTCGTCAAATCTCGCCATTATTTCGCCTGCCTGCTGCATTCTTATGAGTTTCTTTTTCTGACTCTTGAAATCATCGCAGGTTGAAACTATCCTTTCGCAGCGTTCCTTATTCTTGGGATTTTCGGAAAAAGCCGAAAGTGCCATCTCTGCGGCATATCCGATAAGGACATCGGGGGTATTTTCGTCACCCTTTGCGAGTGAGAGAAAAGCGATGCCCGTTGTTATATCGGAATTTCTTCCTGCTATTCTTTCACCCAAAGAAAGCTTCGCTGTATCGGGGATTTTATCCTTATATTTTTTCACGCAGTCGGCAAAAAGGCAGACAGACATCTTGTCGCTGTCTTCTTTTAAAAGGTCGCAGAAAGTTATCAGAACATCCCCCGCAGTTCCTTTATAGGTATGCGTTAAAAGCTCTGTATAACACAAGTTTATCTTTTTAAGAACTTTCTCTTCCATATCAATACGCCTTGCCCCAGTAAACCATCTGCTTTGCGGGTTTGCCACAGCATACGCAGGTGTCTGAAATGTTTTCCTGTTCAAAAGGAATACATCTTGAGCCTACTCCTGTGAGTTCCTTGACCTTGTCTTCACAAGCTTCATCGCCACACCACATAGCCTTTACAAATCCGTCGCCCTTTTCTGTCAAAGCAGCGTTGATTTCATCGATTGTCTTACAAGCATAGGTTCTCTTTTCTCTGTTTTCGAGGGCTCTGTTATAAATGCCGTCGTGAACTTCCTTGAGCTTTTCTGCTATAACCTTTTCGATTTCATCAAGCTTGACGAATGTCTTTTCTCTGTTATGTCTTGTAACAACAACACACTGACCTGCTTCGATATCACGAGGTCCGAGTTCAACTCTTACAGGAACACCCTTCATTTCATATTCAGAGAACTTCCAGCCTGCTGAATTATCGCTGTCATCGAGTTTAACTCTGAACTG
>JAFXHL010000098.1 GCA_017536405.1 Oscillospiraceae bacterium | reverse complement strand
TTATCGAAATCCCATCCCGAACGGATTTTTACAGTAACGGGACATTTCGCAGCAGAAACCGTTGCGGCAATGATTTTTCCCGCAAGCGCGGGGTTTTTCATAAGCGCCGAGCCGCTTCCGTTTCCTGCAACCTTAGGAACGGGACATCCCATATTGATATCTATAATACAAGGAGTATATTTATTTATCTTTTCAACAGCAAGTTTAAAATATAAAGGGTCATCACCAAAAAGCTGAATTGCCATAGGGCGTTCAAAATCGCTTATATGACAAAGCTCATCGGTTTTGTTGTCGGAATAATAAAGCCCTTTTACAGAAACCATTTCGCTTACGACATAGGCGGCGCCATATTCCTTGCAGATAGTTCTGTAAGCCTTGTCCGCGACAGACGCCATAGGAGCGAGCATTGCCGTTTTTTCTATTTCAACATTTCCGATTTTAACGGTCTGCATAAAAATCTTCCTTTCAGAGATACTTTTAACAGTATAACATAAATTAGTAAAAAAGCATAGCATTTTTTAAAAAAGTATGATATAATAAAAGTTGATTTTTTTACGGGTGGAGGTATCGCGATGAAATTACTTGCTATCGACGGAAACAGCATAGCAAATCGTGCGTTTTACGGCATAAAGGCGCTTGCCAACAAAAAAGGCGAATTTACCAATGCTATCTATGGTTTTATGAACATCTATCTTAAAACAATTGCAGATGTAAAGCCCGATAAAGTTGCCGTTGCGTTTGACCTTCACGCCCCCACTTTCAGACATAAAGCCGTTGCAAGTTATAAGGCAAACCGTCATGGAATGCCCGAGGAACTTCGTTCACAGATGCCGAGGATAAAAGAACTTTTAAGAGCTTTAGGAATAGAAGTTCTCGAATGCGAAGGATTTGAGGCAGATGATATTTTAGGAACTCTCGCGAAGCAGTGTGACGAATCAGGAAATGAATGTTTCATCTTAACGGGTGACAGAGACAGTTTACAGCTTATTACAGATAATGTAACCGTTCTTCTCGCAAAGACAAAGGAAACAATAGTTTTCACTCCCGATAAATTCAACGAAGTGTATGGTTTTTCGCCTTTACAGCTCATAGACCTTAAAGCACTTATGGGAGACAGTTCCGACAACATAGCAGGCGTTAAGGGAATAGGCGAAAAGAGTGCGACAGAAATCATAAAGAAATACGGAACAATAGAAAACTTATATGACAATATAGAAACCGCAGATTTAAAACCTGCCGCAAGACAAAAACTTATAGACGGCAAGGAAAGTGCTTTCGAAAGCAAGTGGTTAGCGACAATTGTTACAAATGCGACAACCCCTGTCCTTGACAAAATAGGCTCTGACCCTGATAATGACAAGGTAAGAGAAATTCTTTCAGACCTTGAAATGTTCTCACTTTCGGAAAAACTTGCTGGTGGAATAGCAGAAAACAAGCAAAAAGAAGAAATCTCCTGCGATTTTGATAAGGTTGATTTTGAAAGCATAGAATTTACAGATAGTATAATTTATAGTTTTATATACAAAGAGGATTTAAAGATAAAATTCGGAGAAACTGTTTCAGAAACCTCTTCTGAAGAAGAAATTCTAAGATTTTTAACAAGCGACTGCAAGAAGATAACCTGCGGTGCGAAACCCTCATACAAATTCTGTTTTGCAAGAGGGAAAGAGTGTAAAGGTATTGACTTTGACGCAGAAATCGCGGCATATCTTTTAAGTTCAGCACCGACAGAGCCTTCTGTAAAAAGATTTTCTGATGAATACAGAACGGATTATCTTGAATGCGGTGAATTTTCGGAGGTAGCATCGCTTTTACCTTTATATGAAAAATTAAAGGAAGAAATTAAAAATGCCGGTATGGAAAATCTTCTTTATAACCTCGAACAGCCTTTAACAGAAGTTCTGGCTTCTATGGAATGTGAGGGTGTGAAGATTGATACAGAGGGCGTTAAGAATTTCGGAGAGATGCTTTCTTCTGATATAAATGGTCTTGAAAGTCAGATTTATTTTATGGCAGGAAAGGATTTCAATATAAATTCACCCAAACAACTCGGCGAAGTTCTTTTTGAGGATTTAGGTCTGCCCGCAGGGAAAAAGACAAAAACGGGTTATTCAACAAATGCTGAAATTTTAGAAGGCTTACGCGATAAGCACCCGATAGTTGACCTTGTTTTACAATACCGCCAGCTTTCAAAGCTTCTTTCAACCTATGTTGACGGACTTTTAAAGGTTGTAGGCGAAGACGGAAGAATTCATTCTAATTTTAAGCAGACCGAAACAAGAACGGGCAGAATTTCATCGACAGAGCCGAATATGCAGAATATCCCCGTCAGAACAGAAACAGGCAGGGAGATGAGAAAATTCTTTGTTGCAAAAGAGGGATACACTCTTCTTGACGCCGATTACAGCCAGATTGAACTTCGTGTTGTTGCGGCTATGTGTGATGATGAAAATATGAAGAATGCTTTTCTTTCGGGAACAGATATTCATACTGCTACTGCATCAAAGGTTTTCGGTCTTCCCGAAGATATGATTTCGCCTGAAATGAGAAGGGCGGCAAAGGCTGTCAATTTCGGAATAATCTATGGCATAGGCGCTTTCTCGCTTTCAAAGGATATAGGCTCAACGGTAAAAGAGGCAGACCGTTATATAAAGAACTATCTCGAAAGCTATTCGGGCGTTAAAAAGTTTATGGAAGAAGCCGTAGAGAGTGCTATGAAAAACGGCTATGTAACAACAATCTATGGCAGAAGAAGATATATCCCCGAAATAGCATCATCGAATAAGGTTGTTCAGGCTTTCGGAAAAAGAGCCGCTATGAACGCCCCTGTTCAGGGCTCTGCGGCGGATATCATCAAACAGGCAATGGTAAATGTCTATAAAAGGCTTAAAGAAGAAAATCTTGACGCAAAACTTATTTTACAGGTACACGACGAACTTATAGTTGAGGTTTCTGAAAAGGATAAGGAAAGAGCGAAAGTTTTACTCGGAGAAGAAATGGAGAATGCAGTGAAACTTTCTGTTCCGATGACAGCCGATGTCAATGAGGGAAAAAGCTGGTATGTTGCAAAAGGATAATATAAAGATAAGAAAAGCAGATGAGAAGGATGCTTTTATCCTTTCTCAGATAGATAAGGAATGTCTTTCTTCTGAATGCTGGAGCGAGAAGGTCTTTTCTGAAAACCTTAAAAGAGAAGACGCAATCACTCTCATAGCGGAATGTGATGATAAAGAAGCAGGTTTCATAAACATTATAAAAGTTCTCGATGAAGCGGATATAAATACAGTTGCGGTTTTGCCTTCGTTCAGAAGAAAGGGAATTGCAGATATGCTTCTTTCTGAAATATTTTCTCTTTGCAATGAAATAAACGCTTTTCATCTTGAGGTGAGAGAGAGTAATATTCCTGCAATATCGCTTTATAAGAAAAACGGCTTTGAAACCGACGGGATGAGAAAGAATTTTTATTCTTCGCCCTCAGAAAACGCAATACTTATGACAAAAAGGAAGAATTGATATGTATATATTAGCGATAGAAAGTTCCTGCGATGAAACGGCGGCTGCTGTTTCAAAAGACGGCAGGGAGATACTTTCAAACGTTGTTGCAACGCAGATAGCGGAACATCGTCTTTACGGAGGAGTTGTTCCTGAAATCGCATCAAGAATACATACCGAAAACATAAATGCGGTAGTTAAAGAGGCTATGGAAAAATCAGGACTTTCGCTTTCTGATATTGATGCAATAGCCGTTACATACGCACCCGGACTTATAGGAGCACTTCTTGTCGGAACAAGCTTTGCAAAGGGTCTTTCAATGGCAACAGGAAAACCGCTTGTCCCTGTTCACCATATAGCAGGGCATATAGCTTCAAACTATATCGCTCATAAGGATTTGAAACCGCCTTATCTCTGTCTTGTTGCAAGCGGAGGACATTCTCATATAGTTGAAATTCTCGACTATATAAAATTCAGGGTTGTCGGAAGAACAAGGGACGATGCCGCAGGCGAATGTTTCGATAAAGTAGGAAGAGTAATAGGTTTTCCTTATCCTGCGGGAAAGTTTATAGATGATGCCGCAAAAAACGGCGATGCGAACTTTTATAAACTTCCGAAACCTGTTGTAAACGGCTCGGTTTATGATTTCTCTTTTTCGGGACTTAAAACTGCCGTTATCAATATGGCTCATAATGCCGAACAGAAAGGTGAAACTCTGCACAGAGACAACATGGCTGCTTCTTTTCAGAAGACAGTCGCTGAAATTTTGACAGAAAAGACTATCCTTGCCGCAAAGGATTTAGGCTATAAAACCATAGCCCTTGCGGGAGGAGTTTCGGCAAACTCGGGAGTAAGACAGAAACTCTCTGAGGAATGTGAAAAAAACGGCTTTTCACTTTATATGCCGCCACTTTCTCTTTGCGGAGACAATGCCGCTATGATAGCGTGTCAGGGTTATTATGATTTTCTTGCGGGCAAGCGTGCTGATGAATCGCTTAATGCAATAGCAACGCTTTCCCTTGAAAATATATAATGTGATTTTGTTTTTGGGGAACAAAAATTACATAATCAAAGGAGGAAACAAACAATGGAACAGGAACAGTTGAAAAAAGCTGCGAAAAAGCAGATTTTCAAAATCTCGACAGCAACATCCTTAACAGTTATCGCAATTATTATCCTTACAAATGCAATCTTTCTTGGCGTAGCGGCAGCTATGGGGGATGCTTATGCCGACTTTACAGCAAATGTCCTTGATGATATGAGTTTTTCACTCATTATTCAGGATATCATTATGCTAATCGGTCTTCTCGTTTACTGCAAGATTATAAAAGTAGACTTAAAAGCTCATTTTGCAAAACCACAGATGAAAAAGTCTGAAATCTTCTCGCTTATCATCATAGCAACAGGCATGGGACAGCTTGTAAGTGTTATCACAAATCTTCTTATGACACTCGTTACAATGACAACAGGTTTTGAAATCGGAACAGTTTCATTCGTTTCTGAAAGAAATATTTTAAGCACAATCGTTATGACTCTTGCAATAGCAGTCGGCGCTCCCGTTTTAGAAGAACTCTTTTTCAGAGCGTCATTCTTCACACCTCTCGTGCCTCACGGCAGAGTGTTCGCTATAACAGTAACAGCGGTTCTTTTCGGGCTTTATCATATGAACATTCCGCAGATACCCGCGGCTATGGTGTGGGGCTTCTTCTTTGCATACATTTCTCTTGAATCGCGTTCGATAATTCCTGCAATACTCGGACATGTGTTCAATAACTCATTCGGCGCATTACAGTATGCTTTAATGGGAAATCTCGATATCAACAGAATAGCAGAAGGGGATACAGCCTATGCAATGGAAAACTTAGGAACATTTATTCCGATAGCAATTATCTCATTCAGCATCTATGGAATTATCTTTGCCGCAATAATTCTTCTTATCGTAAGACTTGCAAAGCGCGGTAAAAATGCGTTCCGCATAACAGGTGCCGCTGAAGAAAATAATCTTCTCACAAAGGGAGAGGCTTTTGCGGCTTACTTTATCAATCCCGCAACAATTATTCTTATGCTTATGGTAATAGGAATGACAATATTCACAGTTATCGGTATGAGATAAAATTCATATCAGAGGGGCAGAAAAAAGTTCTGTCCCTTTGTTTTTTAATAAAGAGTTAAATATTTTCAAACCTATTGACTAAATTATAACAAATATTGTATAATGTAAAATAGGGGAATATAGTATATTCCCTGAAATACAAGTAAATTACCGAAATTATTTTCGGATTTAAGATCAAGGAGGAATATACCAATGGCTCTTACAAAAAACCCCAACGTGCTCAAATGGGTTGATGAGATGGTAGCTCTCACAAAGCCCGATAATGTAGTATGGATTGACGGTTCTGACGAACAGCTTCTTGCTCTTCGTAAAGAAGCAATTTCAACAGGCGAAATGATCGAACTCAACCAGGAAAAACTTCCCGGCTGTATCTACCACAGAACACAGCCCAACGATGTTGCCCGTGTTGAAGACAGAACATTCATCTGCTGCAAGAATAAGGAAGACGCAGGCCCTACAAACAACTGGTGCGACCCCCAGGAAATGTATGCTAAACTCACACCTATGTATGATGGCGCTATGAAGGGCAGAACAATGTATGTTATCCCTTACTCAATGGGTCCTATCGGCTCACCTCTCGCTAAAGTAGGCGTTGAAGTTACTGACTCAATCTATGTTGTTCTTAACATGGATATCATGACAAGAATGGGTAAGGACGCTTTTGAAAACCTCGGTGAAACATCAAACGACTTCGTAAGAGGACTTCACTCAAAGGCTAATGTTGACCCCGAAAACAGATACATCGTTCACTTCCCCGAAGATAACGCAATCTGGTCTATAAACTCTGCTTACGGCGGAAACGTTCTTCTCGGTAAGAAATGTTTCGCTCTCCGTATTGCATCATACCAGGGCTGGAAGGAAGGCTGGATGGCTGAACATATGCTCATCCTCGGCGTTAAGAAGCCCGATGGCGAAGTTAAATACATCACAGCAGCATTCCCTTCAGCTTGCGGAAAGACAAACCTTGCTATGCTTATTCCTCCCACAGGATACAGAGAAGCAGGTTATGAAGTTTACACAGTAGGCGACGATATCGCTTGGATGAAGCAGGGCGAAGACGGAAAGCTCTATGCAATCAACCCTGAAAACGGATTCTTCGGCGTTGCACCCGGAACAAACGATAAGTCAAACCACAACGCACTTGCATCTGCTATGAAGAACTCGATCTTCACAAATGTTGCTATCAACAATGATGATATGACAGTATGGTGGGAAGGTCTTGACAAGAATCCTCCCGTTAATGCAACAGAATGGAAGGGTGCTAAGGTTAACGGTGTTGAATACACATCAACACTCGGCGAAGATGGCAAGCCCTTAAAGCTCGCTCATCCCAACTCAAGATTTACTGCTCCCGCAGAAAACTGCCCCTGCATCTCACCTGAATTCAACAATCCTAAGGGTGTTCCCGTTTCTGCTATCGTATTCGGCGGAAGAAGAGCATCAACAACTCCTCTCGTTTACCAGTCATTCGATTGGGTACACGGAACATATATGGGTTCAGCAGTTTCATCAGAAACAACAGCTGCAGCAACAGGCGCAGTAGGCGTTCTCCGTCATGACCCCATGGCTATGAAGCCCTTTATTGGCTACAATGTTGGTGACTACTGGAAGCACTGGCTCGATATGGGCGAAAAGCTCGGCGAAAATGCTCCTAAGATCTTCAATGTAAACTGGTTCAAGCAGGATGAAAACGGAAACTTCATCTGGCCCGGATTCGGTGACAATATGCGTGTTCTCGACTGGATCATCAAGAGATGTGAAGGCAAGGTTGACGCTGTTGAAACTCCTATCGGATACCTTCCCAAGAAGGAAGACATCAACATCGAAGGCATTGAAGACGAAGTTACTCCTGAAATTATGGATAAACTTCTCGCTGTTGATATCGACCTCTGGAAGAAGGAAATCGCTGAAATGAGAAGATACTACGACGAAGACATTGCTGCTAAGGGTGGCCGTGTTCCCGATGCTTTAAGAGCACAGCTCGATAAGATCGAAGCAAACCTCAATAAGTAATTTCTAAAAATTGCCGATGTGTATTGCGTCGGCAATTTTTTTATGTTAGAATAAGAAAAAAATCTCGTTACCGAGCCGTTTTTTATTTTATCGGACAAGGTTCGTAACGATATGGTCACCGCGACCACGCGGTTTTTTATGTCAGAATAAGAAAAAATGAAAAAAATTGCCAATGTGAGTTGTATTATTAAAAGAAAGGGGAGTGGACATGATGAAAATAAATCCCGTTAAAAATCCGAAAAAACCCGATTATCCCGATTTGAACGAACTTTCAAGAAAGAAAAAGAGTAAGAAACTCGTTGCCTTTTTAGCGGCACTTGCTTCTCTTGCGACAACACTTACAGGTTGTCAGGTTCAGGGCGATGTTGCTTACGAGGGTGTTGCTATGCCCCCTGTTGAAACAGAAGAACAACTTGCGGGTGATGTTGCTCTCGACGGTGCAGTGGCAATCGAAACCTGTGAAGTAGACCTTATGGGCGAAACTGCTGTTGATACAGTATTTATAAATCAGTATCAGTTCGGCGAAGACGGTAAATGGATATTTGACTCTGTAATCACTGACGAAGAAATCGACATTGAATATTTACTCGATGACGGAAGAAGAATAAAATTCTATTCGGGCGACCTTCTTGTAGTTGCAGGGGCTACTCCCGATGAAGTTTTTGACAGCGAAGGCTATGGCGAATATATAAAACTGTATCCCGATATGGTTTTCCCCGATGATAAGGTTTTCTATACAGCGGACGGAGATACAATACTCATCCCCGATTATAATAATCATTATGTTGTATTCCCTAAAAAAGAAGATGAAGAAATCGTTACTCTCGCGGGGGATGTTATTTATACAGAGCCTGAAATCGCAGGTGGAATAGTTATGGAAACAGAAATAGTTTTAGATACAGAACTTGCAGGAAAGGTATTGCTTGAAACCACGGAAGATAGCAGTGAATTCTGCGAAATTCCCGAAGAATAAAGGTAAAAATATATGAATATGACGCTTTATCTCACTATGGATTGTAACCTCGCCTGCACCTACTGTTATCAGTCGGACAACGAAAGTTCTTCTGAGGATGCTTTCTGTAAGGGTAAGACAATAACAAAAGAAACCGCAAGGTCGGCTGTCGATTTGTCGGTTAAAAAAGGCGATGACAGAACAGGCATCTGCTTTTTCGGCGGTGAGCCTCTTCTTTGTAAGGATGTTCTTTATGACCTTATGGAATACTGTGAAGAAATCGCAAAAACAGGGCATAAATTTTCTTTCAAACTCGTTACAAACGGTCTTTTGTTAGATGAGAATTTTATGCGTTTTGCGAATGAAAACAAGATTATGGTGGCGCTTTCTCACGATGGTCTTATGCAGGATGATTGCCGTCTTACAAAAGATAAAAAAGGAACATTTGATACCCTTTCTCCTAAAATTGACCTTTTACTGAAATATCAACCCGATTCTGTTGCACTTGTAACAGTTGACCCTTCTTGCGCCGAAAAACTTTCTGAGTCTGTTAAATATCTTTTTAATAAAGGATTCAAAAATGTTGCGATAACGCCACGCTATGCGGAAATCTGCCCCTGGGATGATGACAGTTTTTCCGTTCTTTCAGATGAATTCGAAAAACTCTCTGAAATATATGTAGAAAAAACTCTTTCGGGGGATGATTTTACATTAGCGACATTTGATGTAAAGATAAGAGATTATATTACGGGCGGAAAACGCGT
This sequence comes from Oscillospiraceae bacterium, assembly GCA_017536405.1. GTDB lineage: Bacteria > Bacillota > Clostridia > Oscillospirales > Ruminococcaceae > RGIG4131. Next base: position 14,169 of record JAFXHL010000098.1, on the reverse strand, counting down.
CGGAAAAGGTTGTCGCCTCGGAGAAAAACAGGTCTGCATTATGCCCGATGGAAAAATCTATCCCTGTCAGCAGTTTATTGAGGATGAGTATTTTATGGGCGATGTTTATAGCGGTATCATAAAGGAAAAACTTGACTACATAAAAGAAATAAGAAAACCAACTCCCGTTGTCTGTGATGATTGCGGACTTAAAGAAAGATGCAGATACAGTTGTGCTTGCCTTAATAAACAATGCACAGGAAATATAGGTGAAATTTCTCCGTTTCAATGCAGTTTTGAAAGACTTCAGATATCATGTGCCGATAAGGCTGCGGAAATTCTCTATAAAAAGGGAAATACAAAGTTCCTTAAAAAGCAATACGGTGAATTCTATAATCTTATAGAAATATAAAACGAAAATTCCGCACTTTCTGCTTTGTTAAACTCGCTCGGAATACCCTCGTATGCCATCGCTCGTTTGCCTTGCATAAAGCACGGCCTTTTCGTTTTATCGGTTTTGAAAAGATGAAACTCGGAACTGACATTTGTCATTTCCGAGTTCTTTTTTATTTTTCAAAATCAAACTGTAAAACGAACTGTCCTCCGCGGACACGCGGTTTCTATGACAGAATATGAGGAAGTATCGTTACCGAGCAGATTTTTTATTTTTAAAAATTAAACTACAAAACGAACTGTCCTCCGCGGACACGCGGTTAAGCCGTCTTTTTGTTATGCTGCCATTTCTTCACTCATAACGGAATACATATTTTCTATAAAAATTCCATAGCCTTTTGTTGAGTCGTTTACAAAAACGTGCGTTACGGCACCTATAAGTTTTCCGTCCTGAATAATGGGACTTCCCGACATTCCCTGAACTATTCCGCCCGTTTTAGAAAGACGCTCGTTATCGGTTATTCTTATAACCATATTCTTTCCCTTTTCGTTATCACGCATATCTATCTTTTCGATTTCTATACTGTATCTTTTCGGTGAATTTCCGTCAACTGTTGAAAGAATAAACGCCTCTCCTTCGTGGATTTCCTGACGCATAGCCATAGGGATAGCCTTGTTTTTTGAAGGGCAGGATGAAAGTATACCGAAAACACCCGAATCGGTGTTTGCATCAAGCGTTCCCGAACTGCCGGGTTCTGAAAAACAACCGCACAGTTCTCCCGGTGCACCCGACTCTCCCTTTACAACTCCCGTTATCGTAACGGGGCAGACCTCTCCCATTGAAAGCGGAATTATATCTCCTGTGTCGACATCGCATACGGGGTGACCGAGTCCTCCGAAACAGCCCGTTTCGGTTTCATAATAGGTTATTGTTCCTATGCCTGCCGTGCTGTCCCTTACCCACATTCCTGCCTGATAGAGATTAGTAACCGTTGAATAGACAGGTGTTAAAAGAAGATGCATTGTCTGGTTGTCTCTTTTTGCTATCAATTCAAGCGTTCTTCCGCTACTTTCTGTTATTATCTTTGAAACCTCGGCATTTGAAGAAACTTTTTTTCCGTCTATCGAAATTATTATGTCGCCTTCTTTAAGACCCGAATATCTTGCGGGCGAGAACGAGCTGTTATCTGTCTTTACCTCTGAAATTCCTACAATCATAACCCCTTCGGAAAGAAGCTTTATCCCGAAAGGCTCACCGCAGGGGATAAGAAGAGGAGTGTCGACTTCTTCTATATAAACCTCTTTTATAGGTATTATCCCGAAAAGTTTAAGCGTTGTTTTTTCACCGAGTTTTTCGCTTTCTGATTTTAATGACTGCATTGTGTCGTCGGATTTTTCGGGCGTTACCTTAAAATAACAGGATAAGGAAAGTTCGCTTCCTTTATGTGTATAATAACTGTCGGGGAGTGTTATGGAATAAAATGCAAGAAGCATACAGATGAAAAGCAGAAAAAGATCTGCTATTCCTAAAATGATTTTTATTGACCTTCTCATATAAATCTCCTTTTAAAATAATTCTGATAATATTTTTCTCAGAGTGAACTCAAATATCATTAGTTTATCTATCATTTTTTTCATAAAAATGTCAGTTTTTATTACATATTGAACTTTATAATTCATTTTATAATAAAGACTATGCAATTAAGGTCGAAAAATGAAATTGTTATAAATGCTACCTATGTGGCGTTTATTTTGTGAATTATTTTTATTGAAAAAAATAAAGAAAGATGTTATCATAAAAGTAGTATGCAAAAAGGAGGTAATCGGGTTGACAGTGACAATAAAAGAAGTTGCCGAAAAAGCAGGGGTTTCTGTTGCTACGGTTTCAAGAGTATTGAATAATAATCCCGCCGTTTCGGATAAAACCGCAAAAATCGTAAGAGAAACAATAGAAGAACTTGATTATCGCCCGAATTTCTTAGGAAGAAATTTAAGAAAATGCGAAACAAATGTTATTCTTGCGATTTTTCCTTCAAGCGAGTATTCAGCAGGTCTTGAGATTGTAAAGAGTATGCATGAAACCGCTTCGGAATACGGCTATGACATCATCATGGCGACAAGCTATGACAACAGCAAGAATGAAATGCGCCTTCTTAATATGCTTTTCAATAGGACTGTTGACGGCGCTGTTTTAATGAGTACACACCTTTGCGCTGATGAAATAAACAAGATTTCTGAAGAATATGATATAGCGCTTTGCGGAGAAAAAGTTGACGGAACGAATGTTCTGACAGTAACTGTTGATGATGTAAAGGGCGCTTATGACGCTGTTTCCGAACTGATAAAAGAAGGTCATACAAAAATCGCTATGATTTCAACAGGAAACGAAGCATTATCATCCCTTGACAGAGAAGAAGGCTATAAGAAAGCACTTTCAGACGCAGGAATTGAATTTGACGAAAACTACATATTCCGTGGCGGATATAGTTTTTCAGACGGAGAAAACGGATATCGTTATCTTTTCTCTCTCCCCGAACCGCCTACTGCTGTTTTTGCCGTTTCGGATATCTTGGCTATGGGCGTTGCGAAGAGAGCGCTTCGTTCCGAAAAGGGAAAGATGCCAAAAATCATAGGCTATGACAACATTCCCTTGTGTGAAAGCTATTCGCCGACGATTTCGTCTGTTTCACAACCTGCAAGAGATATAGGCAGAGAAATCATAAAGAAACTGATAGAAAATATAAAATCAGAAAACAAATGCCGTGAGCATATAATTATGCCACATAAAATCATAAGAAGAGAATCTTTTTAGGAGGAAGAAGAAATGCCTGTAAGCGAAATCCGTAATGCTGACCTCTGGGAAAGCGGAAAAATAAAGATAGAATGGGTTAAGGGGAATATGCCTCTCCTTCGTAGCATCGAAGAAGAATTTTCACAGACAAAACCCTTTTCAAATCTTAAAGTAGCGCTTTCTGTTCACCTTGAAGCAAAGACTGCATATCTCTGTAAAGTTCTTGCGGCGGGCGGCGCTGAAATGTATGTAACGGGAAGTAACCCCCTTTCGACTCAGGATGATGTTGCGGCGGCACTTGTCCATGATGGGCTTAACGTTTTTGCGTGGTATAATGCAACAGCAGAAGAATATCACAGACATATCTCAAAGGTTATAGAGGCAGGCCCTAACATCATCATTGACGACGGGGGCGACCTTGTAAATCTTATCCATAATGAATATCCCGAAAAGATAAAGGATGTTTTAGGCGGATGTGAAGAAACAACAACGGGCATTATAAGACTTATTGCGATGAACAGAGAAAAGAAACTTAAGTTCCCGATGGTTCTTGTAAACGACGCTGACTGTAAACATCTTTTCGATAACAGATACGGAACAGGTCAGTCTGTATGGGATGGTATAAACAGAACAACAAACCTTATCGTTGCAGGAAAGAATGTTGTTGTCGCAGGGTATGGCTGGTGCGGTAAGGGCGTTGCTATGAGAGCAAAGGGACTTGGCGCAAAGGTTATTGTAACAGAAATAAATCCCATTAAGGCTATGGAAGCCGTTATGGATGGTTTTACAGTTATGAAGATGGAAGAAGCGGCTAAAATCGGCGATTTCTTTGTAACGGTAACAGGTTGTAAGGATGTTATTACAGAAAAATCCTTCCTTAATATGAAAGACGGCGCTATTATGTGTAACGCAGGTCATTTTGACTGTGAAGTTGATGTTAAGGGTCTTAAAGCCATCGCAACAGAAACAAGAAAAGCAAGAAACAATATAGAGGGATATAAACTTTCAAACGGAAACTGGCTTTATGTTATAGCAGAGGGAAGACTTGTAAACCTCGCCGCAGGAGACGGACATCCCGCTGAAATTATGGATATGAGCTTTGCTATTCAGGCTTTAAGCGCTCTTCATATCGTAAAGAATAACGGTAAATTCGATGACAATATAATCAATGTTCCTAAAGAAATCGACAACGAAGTTGCAAGAAGAAAACTCAGATTCTGGAATATGGAAATCGATACTCTCACAAAAGAACAGGAAGATTATCTCAACAGTTCGGAAGTATAAAAAACAAAATCCACAGATTTATTAATAATCTGTGGATTTTTTGTTGACAAAAGCAGAATGAAATGATAAAATGAAAGTGGATTTTCATAAAGCGAGGGGATTAAAAATTCTGCCGTTTATAAAAGAAGATAAAACATCATGGGAGTTTCTTTCAGAAACAGACCTTCCGATATATATCTACGGAATGGGCGATGGCGCTGTAAAAATAATGTCTGTTATGGAAAGATACGGCATAAAGATAAAAGGAATTTTCGCGAGCGATGAATTTGTAAGGGGTCATTCTTTTATGGGGTTCAAGGTTTTAACCTTATCTCAGGTTGAAGAGATAGAAGATGACTTTGTTGTTGTTCTCGCTTTCGCAGCGGGATACAGAGAACTTTATGACAAGATTTTCTCTATCGCGAAAAGACATATCGTTTTATCGCCTGATGTTCCCGTTATTGATTTTAACGGCGAGGTTTTTGATTTTGACTACATAAAAAAGAACGAAGAAAAACTCACAGAAGTTTATTCTATGCTTTATGATGAAAAATCAAAGCAGGTTTTTTCAGATATAATCAATTATAAAATAAGCGGAAAAATCGAGTATCTTGATAACTGCACAACCGAAAAGTCAGAGGTTTATGAAGAGATAATAAAACCATCTTCTGATGAAATTTATGTCGACCTTGGCGCTTACAGGGGAGATACTGTTGAAGAATTTCTTTCTTTCACAGACGGAAGATATAAAAAAATCTATGCTATGGAACCTGACGGAAGAAACTATAAAAAACTTCTTTTATCCATAGAGGGAAAAGAAAATATTTCTGCTGTAAATGCTGCTGCCTGGAAAGAAGATACAACCCTTTTCTTTGCCGCAAAAGCAGGCAGACAGTCTTCTGTTTCAAAGAGTGGAAAAGAAACAGCTGCTAAAAGCGTTGACAGTATCCTTTCGGGAAAAGAATGCACAATTATCAAAATGGATGTTGAGGGCGCTGAAAAAGAGGCTTTAGAGGGGGCTTCCCTTACAATAAAGAATTATAAACCGAAACTTATGATTTCTCTTTATCACAGAAACGAGGATATTTTCTCGCTTCCTTTACAGATAAAGGGACTGAGAGGGGATTATAAATTCTTTTTAAGACATCAGCTTTATATTCCCGCATGGGAAACAAATCTTTACTGTATATAATTTAAGGAGGAAGAATTATGAAAACATTTTTTGCAAACTTACCAAAAATCCTTGCTACTATTTTAGGACTTGTTTTGGCGGTCTTTATCGTAGTGGCTATTGTGAATTCACTTTTCCTTTTCAAGTTTGAAAATCAGTTCGAAATGGGCGAAAATATAAAGGGAACAGACTGCCGCGATACAATCAGCGCTTGTGGTGACCTTACAGGAACAGATGATTTCATGTATATGGCGGCTGCACTTGTTGAAGTAAGAGCGGATACAAAGGGCGTTGACGAAAAGAAAATCAAGGAATATTATGAAGGTTCCGCTTTCGGACTTGAAGGCGCGGCAGATGCATCACATACTGTAAAGGTTGAAGTTTTCGAACTCGGAAACAACACAGGTATGTTCACACCCGAACTCCTTCCCGGCAGAACATATATGTTCAACGATATTTCAACAGTAAGAAACTTTGAAAACTGCTATGTTGTTGTTATCTACGATATGGGCAATAATGCTCCTCTCGATTACAGAACATATTTTGCATAAAATTTTCAGAATTTACCTCATTTTTTGTTGAATAAAGCATTCTTTGCGGATTAGAATATCATCAAGGGCTTGCTTTATTTGACTTTACTGAAATGAGGTAAATTTTTATGTTAGACCGAATTGCGCTCGCGCTTCTTATCGTAGGAGGCGTGAACTGGGGACTTGTCGGACTTTTTCAGTTCGACCTGATTGCCTGGCTTTTCGGAAGCTCGGCTGCTTTGATGAGCAGAATTTTATATATACTCGTTGCCGCATCGGCAGTGTGGTGTATATCACTTCTGTTCAAGAACAACAGCCTTATCGAAAGCAGAGGCTAAACCCATAAGGGACTTGCAAAAAGGTTGTATCGGTAGAAAAAATATTGATACAACTTACATATTTTGCCAAAAAAATCAACAAGTATGGACTAAAAAACGCTATACAATTTGTGCAACTATACGAAATTTTCAATATTTTTTTCGTTATTAAGAAGTTTTGTTGACAGATTGAATATCGGGGGTTATAATGATTATGATGTTTGAATTATATATTTTTATTTTTGATATAATTTAACATTCGTTTTGTTGTCTCCTTTCTTTTGTTCTACACATATTTTATCCTATTATTTTATTTCTCTTAACTTCGCAGGGCACCGTTTGCCCTGCATTTTTTTTTGCCTGAATTGCCCTTTTAAATTGACAAATACTATAAATTGGAGTATAATTTATTAGATGAATTTTTTTCTTGGAGGAATATAAAATGTCAGAGAAAACTTTTTACATTACAACCCCGATTTATTACCCATCGGGAAACCCTCATATAGGACACTGCTATACAACAGTTGCCTGCGACTCTATTGCGCGTTACAAGCGAATGCAGGGATATGATGTAATGTTCCTCACAGGTACTGACGAACATGGTCAGAAGATTGAAATGAAAGCCGCTGAAAAGGGCGTTACACCCAAGGAATATGTTGACGAAATCGTTGAGATTTTCAAAAATCTCTGGTCGTTTATGAATATCAGCTATGACAGATACATCAGAACAACAGATGATTATCATGTTGAAGCTGTTCAGAAGATTTTTAAGGCACTTTATGATAAAGGATACATCTATAAGGGTGAATACAAGGGAAAATACTGCACACCTTGCGAAAGTTTCTGGACAGACTCTCAGCTTGTTGACGGAAAATGTCCCGATTGTGGAAGAGAAGTTGTTGAAGCTAAGGAAGAAGCGTATTTCTTCAAAATGTCTCCCTTTGCTGAAAGAATCGAAAAACTTCTTACAGAAACAGACTATCTCCGTCCCAAGACAAGAGCAACTGAACTTGTAAACAATTTCATAAAGCCCGGTCTCGAAGATCTCTGCGTTTCAAGAACAACATTCAAATGGGGCGTTCCTGTTTCATTTGATGATAAACATGTTGTTTATGTGTGGATTGACGCACTTTCAAACTATATTACAGCACTCGGTTATGAAAACTCAGCACATGACGATTACAGCAAATACTGGCCTGCCGATACACATATGGTTGCCAAGGATATCATGCGTTTCCACGCAATTATCTGGCCTGCAATGCTTATGGCACTTGAACTTCCTTTACCAAAGCATCTTGCTGTTCACGGCTGGATTACTTTTAACGGACAGAAGATGTCTAAATCAATGGGGAATGTTGTTGACCCGTTTGTTCTCGGAAACAGATATGGCGCCGACTCTATCCGTTATCATATCTTACGCGAAATGGCTCTCGGTGCAGACAGTTCATTCTCAAATGAAATTATGATTAACCGCATAAATTCTGACCTTGCAAACGGGCTCGGAAACCTCGTTTCAAGAACTGTTGCGATGGTTATCAAGTATTTTGACGGAACACTCCCTGCTGAAAAGAAATCAGGCGAATTTGACGATGCTCTTATCGAAGCTATAAAGGGTCTCAGGGCAACAGTTGATGAAGCTGTTGAAAATACTCAGCTTAATGTTGCACTCGCAGAAATATTCAAGGTTATTTCTGCTGCTAATAAATACATCGACGAAACTGCTCCATGGATTCTTGCTAAAAACGAAGAAGAAAAACCTCGTCTTGCGATGGTGCTTTACAACCTTCTTGAAGCAATCCGTGTTACAACAACACTCCTCTCTGCATTTATGCCGACAGATATGCCTAAGGTTTGGGAACAGATAGGTGCAACAGAAAATGATGTTTCTTATGAAAATGCTGATAAATACGGCGTTCTTTCACAGACAGTAACTGTCAAGAAGGGCGATATCATATTCCCGAGAATTGATGTTGAAAAGGAAATCGACGAACTCAACGCACTCATTATGGCAGCGGCTCCCAAGGAAGAAGATGAAGACAAGGCAAATCTTGTTCCTATCTCTGAAACAATTTCTATTGAAGATTTCTGCAAGGTTGATATGAGAGTTGCTGAAGTCAAGGAATGTGAAAAAGTTCCCAAGGCTAAGAAACTCTTGAAACTTCAGCTTGATGACGGTTTCGGAACACGTCAGGTTGTTTCGGGAATTGCAAAGTGGTATGAACCTGATGACCTTATCGGAAAGAAAGTTATCGTTGTTGCCAACCTTTCACCCGCAAAACTCTGTGGCGTTGAATCACAGGGTATGATTGTTGCGGCTGATATCGGTGAAGACGCAAGAGTTATCTTTGTTGACAAGGATATCCCCAACGGCTCAAAACTCAGATAATCAAAAATAACGGGCGCACGAAACGCCCGTTATTTTCTGTAAAAAAGGAGAATAAAAATGACAGGAATATTCGACTCACACAGCCATTATGACGACGACGCATTCGACTCTGACAGAGAAGAACTTTTAGGCGGACTTTTAAATGAGGGTGGAGTGGAAAAAATCATCCATGCCTGCGCTAAATTTGAAGATGCCTTGTCGGGAGTTCTGATGTCTGAAAAATACGATTATATATATTCTTCAGTAGGCGTTCATCCCGAAGAATGCGATAATCTTCCGCCTGATTATATAAGCGTTTTAAGGGATATTGCGACATCACACAAAAAGGTTGTTGCGATAGGCGAGATAGGTCTTGATTATCATTATGAGGGATTTGACAGGGATTTTCAGATAAAGATTTTCAAAGAACAGCTTTCTCTCGCTAAGGAACTTTCTCTCCCTGTTATAATCCATTCGAGAGAGGCAACAGCCGATATGACGGAAATTCTTTCAGAAAGCAAACCCAAAGGCGTTATGCATTGTTTTTCGGGTTCTGCCGAAACAGCGAAAATATATCTTTCGTGGGGAATGTATTTAGGATTTACGGGCGTTGTAACATTTAAAAATGCAAGAAAAGTTATCGAGGCGTTAGAGGTTACACCGCTTGACAGAATTCTCATAGAAACAGACTGTCCTTATATGGCGCCCGTTCCATACAGAGGAAAAAGATGCGACAGCAGAATGCTTATTCATACAGCGGAAAAAATTGCCGAAGTAAAGGGCGTTTCTACGGAAGAACTGATAAGAATATCAAACGAAAATGCAAAACGGCTTTTCTCTATAGAATAATATGAATATAAGACCTCCTTGTCCGCATATAGTGGATTAAAAAGGAGGTCTTTTTATGGCTGAACAGAAAATACACAATCTTATTCTTGAAAGCAGGGGAAAACTTACAATTTCGGGTGTTACTGATGTTGACAGCTTTGACGAAAAGCAGGTTATACTCTATACGAATATGGGTGAACTTACTATAACGGGCAAGGATTTACATGTCAACGAAATGAGTGTCGGAAGCGGAGAAATGATGATAGAGGGCGATATATGGTCGTTATGCTATGGCGATAAGGACAGACGAGGTTCTCTTTCGTTTTTCGGAAAACTTTTCAGATAGGAGTTTTTTATTTGCTTGACAACTTTTTTTCACTTTCATATGAATGTCTGCTTTTTCTTTATTCCGTTATTCTTGGCGCAGGTTTGGGAATTATCTTTGATGTTTTCAGGGCGATAAGGGCTGTTATTCCTCATAACAGTTTTTTTGTAGCCTTCGAGGATATTCTTTTTATTCTTGTCTGGACATTTTCGCTCGTTATTTTTTCTGTCGAACTTTCGGGCGGAAATATACGCTTTTTCTGCTTTATGGGGATGCTTTTAGGCTTTACAATCTATTTTTTCAGTGTGGGAAAAATAGTTATAACTTTCATAAGAAGTGTAAGTTCTTTCGTAAGGCGGATTTTAAATGCGGTTTTTGGCAGGATTTATGGCTTTTTAAGGCGCTGTTTTGTATCAGTTTGTCAAAAGGTAAAATACTTTTTTGTTGATAACTACACAAATTTGAGAAAAAGCAAAAAAATGTAAAAAATCTCTTGAAAATATGTTAAGGAATGGTGTATAATAAACTCGTACATTTCCGCATTCAAGGAAGTTTTTGCGGGGATTTTTCATTAGCGTCGGCAAGATGCTGTCGTTTGGAAAGGTGGGAGTTGCTTGAAAAAGAATGCAGAAAACAAAAAGCCTATGGCACTTGGCGGATTCATAAAAATCGCATTTGCGGCTTTTGTTATCTATGCCGTTGTGAATATCGTTTCAGTTCAGGTGACACTCGCTGATAAGCGCGAACAACTCGCCGCTTTAGAAGAAAAGAAGGCTCAGATAGAGCTTCAGAATGAAGAATATGAGCGTCTTCTTTCCATTGAAAACGAGAGCGACTATATGGAGCAGTATGCTATTGAAGAACTCGATTATGCTTATCCCAATGAGATAAGATTCTATGATACATCGAGGGGCTAAAATTTTAAGGGGAATTATTTATTTATGCAGGTTGAAATCGGCAAAATCTATGAAGGTAAGGTTACGGGAATAACAAAGTTCGGTGCGTTCGTTGAAATAGAACAGGGCGTCACAGGAATGGTACATATTTCAGAAGTAGCCAATACATATGTCAACGAAATCAAAGATCATGTTACCGAAGGACAGGTTGTTAAAGTAAAAGTAATATCAATAGGCGATGATAATAAGATCAGCCTTTCGATAAAGAAGGCTCTTCCTCCCGTTCAGAAGCCACAGCAAAGCGGCAACAGACCGAATAAGGATGGGGGATTTGCTCCGAGAAAGCCAAAGCCTGCTGCTAAACAGCAGAACGGCGATAAAAACCGTATCCCTGAAATATGGGAGCCTAAAAAGCCCGTTACTGCGGCTGAACAGTCTTTCGAAGATATGCTTAATAAATTCAAGCAGAACAGCGAAGAAAAGCAGTGCGACCTTAAGCGCAGTATCGACGGAAAGAGAAAATCGGGCAGAAGAGGTTCAAAGTAAAAAAACAACTACAATCGGGTTTCAGCTGAAATCCGATTTTTTTATGGAGGATAAAATGTATTTATACAATGCTGAAATTTTTACTGCGACAGGTGAAATAATCAAGAACGGTTATGTTGAAATAACAGGCAGACATATTACCGATGTAGGCGAGGGCGAACCCTCTGATATGTCGTTTTACGATATAGATTGCAATGGCGGAAAACTCTTTCCAGGATTTATCGACGCGCATACCCATATGGGACTTTTCGAAAGCGGAGTAGGCATTGAAGGGGAAGACTGCAACGAAGACAGCGACCCTGTTACCCCTGACCTTCGGACAATCGACGGCATAAATCCTATGGATGAAAATTTCTCTGTTGCGCTTTCTTACGGCATAACAACCGTTGCAACGGGTTGTGGCTCTGCAAATCCCATAGGTGGTGATGTTATCGCAATAAGAACATCGGGAAGATATGCCGATGAAATGCTTATTAAACCTGTCGGAATAAAATTTGCATTGGGTGAAAATCCTAAGAGTGTTTATTCAGAAAAAGACAGCGCTCCCGTTACAAGAATGGCGACCGCGGCTATTATAAGAGAAGCACTTTTCAAAGCAAAAAGATATATGGAAGATAAGAAAAAAGCGATTGCCGAAAACGATGACCTTCCTGAATATGATGCAAAATGCGAGGCTTTGGAACCTCTTCTCAAAAAGAAGATAAAGGCGTTTTTCCATTGTCATAAGGCAAACGATATTATGACGGCTGTGAGAATTGCTAAGGAATTCGACCTTGATTATTCTCTTGTTCACTGCACAGAGGGACATTTAATCGCTGATGTTTTAGGCGAACAAAGGGTAAGGGCGGCGGTAGGCCCCGTTATCTCGGATAAGGGCAAGCCCGAACTTATGGGGCTTTCTGTAAAGAATGCAGCAACACTCCGAGAGAACGGAGTTTCTGTTTCAATCTGCACAGACCATCCCGAAGTTCCGATTCAGTATCTTTCACTTTCGGCGGCTATTGCCAATAAAAATGGTCTTTCTTATGAGGATTCAATAAAGGCGATAACAAGAAACGCCGCTAAATTCTGCGGAATTGATGATATTTTAGGAAGCATAGAAAAAGGAAAAATCGCCGATATTGTTATGTTTTCCGAAAACCCTCTGGGCGTTGAAGTTAAACCTACGATGGTTATGGTGAATGGAAAAATTATCGAAAGGAAAGAATAAAATGCGTGAGATTGATGTAAATCTTATAGAAAATACAGTCCGCGACCTTTGCATAAAAGCGAATGTTGTTCTTCCCCGTAGCCTTGAAAACTGTCTTACTTGTTCTGTTATGAAAGAAAAATCAGAAACGGGAAAAGAAGTTCTTTCTGATATATGCCGTAATTTCAAGGTTGCGAAAGAACAGAATATGGCTATCTGTCAGGATACGGGAATGGCAGTTATCTTTTTAGAAATCGGTCAGGATGTTCACTTTGTGGGCGGTTCTTTATACGAAAGTATAAACAAGGGCGTTGCAAGAGGATACACCGAAGGTTATCTTCGTTGTTCGGTTGTAAGTGACCCTATTGAAAGAGTAAACACAAATGACAACACCCCCGCAGTTATCCACACAAAAATCGTTGACGGCGACAAGGTTAAAATAGATGTCTGCCCCAAAGGTTTCGGAAGTGAAAATATGTCATCTATGAAGATGATGACACCATCTGTTTCCACAGATGATATATGTCAGTATGTTATAGATTCAGTTTCAACAGCAGGAAGTAACCCTTGCCCTCCTATTGTTGTAGGAGTTGGTATCGGCGGAGATTTTGAACAGTGTGCGTTCCTTGCCAAAAAAGCATTATGCAGGGATGTTTCTGAAAGAAACGAAAAGAAACTCTACTCTGATATGGAAGAAAAAATCCTCGACGGAATAAATAAACTGGGCATCGGCCCTCAGGGCTTTGGCGGAACTGTTACAGCACTCGCAGTAAACATCGAACAGGCGCCCACTCACATAGCGGGGCTTCCCGTTGCAGTAAATATCGGTTGTCATGTTACAAGACACGCAACAGCTGAAATTTAAGGAGGTTAAAATGAAGAACAGATTTTTGAAATTATCCGTTTTGGTGACGGTTTTATGCTCTTTCCTTTTATGCGGATGCGAACTTCTTTTTATGCCTTATGAGGTTGAGTATGAAGTATCGGATGTTTATTACGAAGAAATCCCCGAAACCTATGAGGTGACAACAGAGGATATTATTGTTTCAGAAGAAGAAGTTACAACTCCCGAAGAAACAACAACTGTTTCTGAAACAGAAGAAACGACAACTACCGAAGAAGAAAGAGAATATGTTGAATATTCTTTCAGAAGCGAAAAGCAGTATGTTGACCATTTTAAAAAACACGGTCACGAATTCGGGGATATAACAATAGAAGAATATCTTCAGATGGCAAACGACCTTATAAATTCCGACAGTGATACACTTCACACGAAAATCTCGAAAGACGGCGACTATGTTTTCTATGACGAAGCGACAAACGAATTTTTAGTCCTTTCGGATGATGGGTATATAAGAACATTCTTCAAGCCCAACGCAGGAATAGACTATTACAACAGACAGTAGGAGGTTTTTAAAATGGAAGGAAAATATCAGTGCCCTTGCTGTAGAAATTATACTTTAGACGAAGAACCATATAACCACACTTATGAAATCTGTCCCGTTTGTTTCTGGGAAGATGACACATCAGATGACAACGAAATTTCAGAGGCAAACGGCGGACTTACACTTATCGA
>JAFXHL010000097.1 GCA_017536405.1 Oscillospiraceae bacterium | reverse complement strand
TGTGTTAGGCGTGCAGCCAGCGTTCGTCCTGAGCCAGGATCAAACTCTTAATTAAGTTTGTATATCAAGCTGATTCCTCAGCGTTGATCCTGTCCCAAGTTCTCACTTGGCTAATTAAGTTATGTTTTAAAGTCTTCATCTGACCTTTTCCGTTTAAGGAATTTTAGGGTTTGTCTTGTCGATTGTTCAATTTTCAAGGTGCTTTGTGTACTCTGTTCGTCAGAGTGCTTTTATATTATACCAAGAAGCAAATGGATTGTCAATAGTTTTTTGAAAGTTTTTTTGCCATATTTTTCGAAATTTAATCACCAGGTTTTTGTGCAACCTGCATACGAATTTGTAAAATCAGGGAATTTAATGTCTTAACTGGCATTTTATGGCACGTATATACTATTTATATATAAAGAAACAGACAGGACTAAACCTGTCTGTTAAAGGGATTATAAATTCAACAACTTTTTCTTTATATCATTATACTCTTCTTCTGTGATTTCACCGTCATCGAAACGTTTTTTCTGTTTCATAAGTTCTTCTTTTGCTTTTTCTTTTTCTTCTCTCTGTTCTTTTTCTAATCTGTTGTTTTCAGCAAGAGTACATCCGCATACGCAGGTTTCGATATAAGACGAATTAAGTCCGCCACATTTCACACATTTCCAACCGCCTCTGCTGAGAACATCTTTTTCTCTTTCGCTGTTAGAAACACTTATCGGTCTGCTTTCCGGTTTACGAAGAACAACTACCAAACCGATAACACCAAGGAAAAATCCCCACCAGAAGCCACCGTCGTAGCCTTTGTTTTCGTTTATGCTTTTTGTAACAATTCCCCATACTATGCAGACTACTATAAAAATCACTATTGTCATAAATTCCATATCATTTCCTCCGTTAATAAAGTTTGATTTTAGTCCAATATCAGTATACTAAAGTATTTTATATTTGTCAATAGTTAATTTACAATAGTATTGTAATATGCGACAAAGGAGCGGTTGTATGTTCTGTGAAAGAATTAAAGAGTTAAGAAAATCCTTAGGGATAAATCAGGTTGAATTCGGAAACAAGTTAAGTGTTACAAAACAATGCATAAGCAACTGGGAGAACGGAAACATTCAGCCTTCTATTGATATGCTTATTAAAATATGCGAAACTTTTTCTGTAAGTTCTGATTATCTTTTGGGATTATCTGAAATCAAAACCCTTGATGTTTCGGGGCTTTCATCCGAACAGATACTGCATATTCAGAATGTTGTGAATGATATAAAAGAACTCAATAAAACATCCACCTGAAAAACAGGTGGATGTTTTTTATTATTTAAATCAATCTTCAAGGCAGCTGCCCATGAGTTTAACCATAACAGCCTTCTGTGCATGGAGTCTGTTTTCTGCTTCTTCAAAGATTTCTTCTGCGTGTGCTTCAAAAACCTTTTCTGTGATTTCTTCTTCGCGATGAGCAGGGAGACAATGCTGAACCATAGCATCGGGCTTTGCAACAGCCATAACTTCGTCATTTATCTGATAACCCTTGAATGCCTTTTCTCTTTCTGCCTTTTCGCCTTCCTGACCCATAGATGCCCATACATCTGTAAAGAGAACGTCTGCATCCTTAGCGGCTTCGAGAACATCTGTTGTATGCTTGAAGCAATCGAACTTTTCTGCAAAAGCCATAACTTCGGGGTCGGGCTTATAGTTTTCGGGAGTAGCAACTGAAACGCTCATACCCATTTTAAGACAGCCGACAATAAGAGAGTTTGCCATATTGTTTCCATCGCCTATGTAACACATTTTGAGTCCTTCAAGTCTTCCCTTGAATTCACGGATTGTCATAAGGTCTGCAAGAATCTGGCAAGGATGACAGAAATCTGTAAGTCCGTTGATTATAGGAATAGAACCATACTGTGCGAGATCTTCAACTTCCTTCTGTTCGAATGTTCTTATCATGATACCATCGAGGTAACGAGAAAGAACTCTTGCTGTATCCTGAACGGGTTCGCCTCTGCCTATCTGAAGGTCGTTTGAAGAAAGGAAGAGTGCGTATCCGCCAAGCTGATACATACCTGTTTCAAAAGAAACTCTTGTTCTTGTTGAAGCCTTCTGGAAAATCATTCCGAGAGTTTTTCCCTTAAGATGAGGATGGGGGATGCCGTGTTTGAGTTCATATTTGAGCTGGTCTGCAAGATTTAAGATATCAAGGATTTCCTCTGTTGAGAGGTCAAGCATTTTCAATAAGTGTTTCATCGTCATTACTCCTTTGTTCTTGTTCTGATGTGTCAGTTATAATACCATTATCATTATCAATATTTTCGTTATCGTTATCGATAGCATCTGCGTTGATATTATCGGTGTAGATAATTTCAGCGTCGGGGAAAACTTTTCCCATATATTCTTCGATTGTTTTATTGAGCCTGTTGCTGTAAAGCATAGGGATATTATGCTTTGCCTTATCCCATAAATCAGTATCGCATTTTCCGTTGAGTTCGGCAATTCGATAAAGAGAATTTTTAACCTCAGAATGTTCTCTTATTCCGCAGAATGCCATTGTGTGAAGCGAGAGCCCCATAAACTTTTCATAAAAATCGTTTATGTTGATGCCGTTATCAACGGTTGCCATAACAGTTTCTTCTGTAACGGAAGAAACAGCTTCGATAAAGTCTTCAAGCTGTTCGCCTTTAAGACCTAAGATTTTCCCCTGAAATCTTGCTATTCTTTTATTGCGAAGAATTTTCATAGACATAAGATTGGGCTTCATTATCTTTTTTACACTCTTTTCATTCTTATCAACCCAGGCGCTGATAAAAATTCCACCCTTGAAAAGATAAGGATAATGAGTTACAAGATAAAGCGCAATCTGTGCACCGAGAGAAAATCCTATTAAAACGCATTCTCCGTTATACTGTTTTGCGAGTTCGATTATCGCTTCGTTAACCTCTTTGGTGTTGAATGTTTTATCAACTTCTTTTCCGTAACCATAGAGATGAGGAATAACAATGTGATATTTTTCTGCAAGACAGTAGGATTTACGGAATGTATCTGTAAAATTCATTCCGTGTAAAAAAATTATAGTAGGATTTTCGGGGTTGCCGTATTCTTCATAATAAATCATTCAGTAAGCAATCCTTTCAGAATTTCAATTCCTTTATCTATTTCAGCGAATGATATTGTAAGAGGGGGTAAAAATCTGAGTTTTTCCTTTGCTGTTAAAACGATAACGCCGTTTTCAACTGCTTTTTTAACTACATCCCCTGCTTTTTTGGTCTTGAGTTTAGCGCCGAGCATAAGGCCCATTCCGTCAACTCTTTCGATTTCTTCGATTTCAAGAAGTTTTCCTTTAAGATAAACGCCCTTGCGGATTACTTCTTCCATAAAATCATTATTCACCTTTTCGAGAACAGCCATAGCACCTGCTGATGAAACAGGGTTTCCGCCGAAAGTTGAACCATGGGTTGATGCAGAAAGAACATCGCAACATTTTTCATCAGCGAGGCATACTCCCATAGGAAGACCGCCTGCGATACCCTTTGCGAGAGTTGTTATATTTGCTCTCTTTCCGAAATTTTCGCCTGCTAAAAATTTGCCTGTTCTTCCGACACCTGTCTGAACTTCATCGGCTATTGTAAGAACATCCTTTTCTTCGCAGAGAGAATAAATAGCGTCAACAAATTCTCTTTCTAAAGGTAAAACTCCTCCTTCGCCCTGAATATATTCAAACATAACAGCGCAGACTGTATCATCGAGTTTAGCATTGAGGTCTTCGATATTATTTGCCTCAACATAGATGAAACCTTCTGTAAACGGGAAAAAGTAGTTATGGAAAACATCCTGTCCTGTCGCTGAAAGAGTAGTTAAAGTTCTTCCGTGGAATGAGTTCACAAGGGTGATTATGTTGTGTCTTCCCTTGCCGTATTTATCGAATGAGTATTTTCTTGCGAGTTTGATAGCACATTCGTTTGCTTCAGCACCGCTGTTTCCGAAAAATACCTTGCTGTATCCTGTTCTTTCGCAGAGGTTTTCGGCAACATCCGCCTGAGGCGCATTATAATAAAGGTTTGATGTATGCTGGATTTTATGTGCCTGATTGCATACATAAGAAACCCATCTGTCATCACATATACCGAGGGAGTTTGTTCCTATTCCGCTTCCGAAATCAATATACTGTTTTCCTGCTTCGTCATAGATTTTTTCCTTAATTCCTCGGTCGAGGCATACATCCTGACGGGTGTATGTTCCCATTATATATTTTTCAAATTTTTCCTTTGTGGTCATTTTAAATCTTTCCTTAATTTTTTAATATGTTCTGTAAACCTTCGAGAAGTATTCTTCTGCTTCTGCTTTTATTTCATCCGTATATTCATCGCCGGCAACAGCATAGACTACAAACACCATATCTTCTTCAAGAATCATAACTTTTGAACACATAATGAGTCCGTCTTCTTCAACACGAATAACCTTGTATACATAATCTCCGTTAGTGTCTTCGCCTATATCTGAATAAATCTGTTCATATCCGATATTTGAAAAAAGTTTTTCAGCAACAGCTTCTCTCTGTTTTGCTGTAAGACCGCTTGCAATTCCATCGGCATGACGAGCGATTATATAAGTTGTAAGACTTTCTGAAACATAAGTTGTTTCATCACCCGAACGAGTTATCTTGGGTTCTGTCGGCATAAGAATAGAAACGCCTTCGCCTTCGCCGATATTGACTCTCTTCCAGTTTGAAATATCGCTTGTTGCTACTACTTCGTTCACAACTCCGCCTACACTTGAAGCAATGCTTGATACGCCTGAAATACATCCGATAAGGCCTAAAATAAGCGCTATTATCATAACAAGATGTCTTATCTTGAATGTTGCGGGTTCTTTTCTGAAATAAGATGAGATTCTTTCATCGGAGTCAAACTCATACTGTGATTTGAGCTGATAATATCTGGTAGTCTTCTGATATGCGGTAATAAAAGCACCGAGAATAGCAATTTTGAAAAAGATTCTCCTCAGCGAAAGTAAAGAAGTAAGGATTCCGAGTCCCGAATATATAATTGCGAGAATTCCGCAGGCTCTGTTCTTCTTGCTTATTCCGAATGCAAGACCCATATAGATACAGATATCAATAAAGTTGAGGATAGCAGCAAGTGCCCCTGTGAGTTCCGAAAGAGTTCCCGCGAATGATACTATCGCAAGCAGAACTCCCGATATAATCAGAATCCACTCTGCTGCTTCTATTGCTTTCGTAATCTTTTCAAGTTCTCCTAAAACGTGAAGTTCGGTAGAAGCTGAATCACGATAAAATGTACCGTCCACAGCATTTGTCTTGGGAATGCTGTTATTTACGTTACTGCTGAATGTTCCTACATTGTTTGTGTTACTGTATGTATTCTGATATGAAGGCGCTGACATATCAGTATTATATGTTGACTGATATGTAGGCGCTGAAGACATACCTGTATCATAGGTATTCTGTGGTGGAACAGAACCGCCGTATGTGTTCTGCTGCGGGATGGCACCACTGTATGTATTCTGCTGTGATACAGCAGAAAAAGTCGGTGAAGATGAAGTATATGTTGTTTCATATGTATCAGAACCTGTATTCTGATAAGCAGATGTATCAACAGAAGATGAAGAAGAGGTATTTTTGAAATTTATCTCTCCTGAATAAAAATCATCTCCCGAATAGAAATCATCAGCCGATGAAATTTTTTCGTCTTCTATGCCTATGCCTAAAGATTCGTCTTTTTTCTTTGGTGCATTCAAATCAAGAAAATCCATATCTCTTTCCCCTTAAATAATTATTTTTCCCCTGAAACAAAACTATCTCTTGATAATCCACTTTCCTGAATCGATGAATTCATAAAGGTCCTTAAGGTTTTCTTCTGAAGTATATGAATTCATACCATCAATCATACTCATAGCAACGATATCGTCGTTTGTTCTGTCCTGTCTGCGCTTGATCTGTGCTTTTGTGCTCATAAGCTGCATCTTTTCAGGAATAGAAATTCTGTCGTTGTCAATTTCTCCTCTTACAAGGAAAAGAGGGAATCTGCTGTGCATTTCTGTTGAAAAATTCTTGTCCATAATCCATTCGCGGTTGAGTTCCTTGTCTTCATACCAGCCGTTTCCGACGATAGCAACCTTTTTGAACATAAGATGACCTATGTTCTTCTTGATAAAGTCACAGATAGGCATTTTATCATTGTAAATTCCGCCTACAAAGAGGAGGAGTTCGTAGCCTATGATATGTTCAGGCTGAAGACCCTTTACTTTATACATATCAGCGCCACCGAGTTTTGCCTGAATCCATCTTGCGTACTTTTCTGTTGTGCCGTACTTTGAATCGTAAACAATTGCCCATTTTGCCATAAAATAATACTTCCTTTCAGAAATTTGAAACTAAATAAATGAATAAAAATAAATATTAAACAAACTGAGTTCCTATACCTTCGTTTGAAAGCAATTCAATAAGAATTGAATGAGGCACTCTGCCATCTATAATACAGGTTTTCTTGACCCCTCTTCTTACCGCTTCAACGCAGCAGTCGATTTTAGGAATCATTCCGCCTGATATTATTCCCTGTCGTTTGAGGAATGATACTTCGCTGACATTTACGCTTGGTATCAGTGTTTCGGGATTATCCTTATCCCTTAAAAGACCTGCT
>JAFXHL010000096.1 GCA_017536405.1 Oscillospiraceae bacterium | reverse complement strand
GTTTCCACCTTCAGATAAAACGAATGAAGCATTGCCTTCTGCGTCTACAACAGAAGAATATTTTGAAGAAACTGAATAATCCGAAATATCAACCTTGAATATGGTTGCTGTTTTTCCCTCTCTGTTTGGATTGAACGAAAGATTGAGAGTAGCATCAAACCCTAATAAACCTTCTTCAAGAATATGAATCTGATATTTATCTTCATAAGGAAGAAGCTGTGTAACATAGGTGATTGCATATTCGTTCTTTCTTGAAACAGAAAGATTCTTATCCTTGAATTGAGAGCCTTTGATATTAAGCCCGTTTATATTCCATGAATAATCTTCTGAATAAAAGTCAAGCCATATGCTTTTTCCTATAAGACCATACTGTACTTCAGCAGGAAGAATTCCGTCTCCTATAGGCGCACGGATTATATTACCGTTATTTTCTTCAAACACTTCCTCAGCACCGTTTATGCTGTAAAGTGAAACAACTGTACCCTTATCAGTAACCTCAATTCCTGAGATATTATCCGTCTTTCCTTTAAAAACAACTTCAAGAGTCTGATTATCCGAAATAGGTTCTGTTGTATATGTTCCGTCTTCGTTTTTGGTGAAATTTGTTCCTGAATAAGAAAGGCTTTCCAATGTGCAACCGGGTTCAGGAGTTATTTCAAAAGTAATGCTGTCTCCCTTGTTGACTTTTACATTTACTTCATTAGGAGAGTATCCACCTTTTTGTGTGATTTTTCCCCCACCATCACATATTACGGTAATGGTATATGTTCCGACATTTTCATAAACAGCCTCAACTTTTGTATCAGCGGTTATCTGAAAAGTTATATCAGTTTCTGTAAAAATCTGTTCTTCCGAGTCTGATGTAACCTTGAAATGTTTAAAAACATATCCACTACCTTTTTCTGTAGAAGTAGAAAATGACAGATTCGAGTTCTTTACAACAGTCTGCTCGCCTGTCGGAAGAATATCAGACCCTTTTTTTGCGGTTAATTTACATCCTTTCGGAACATCTGTTATCTCAAGATTATACGCTGGTTCAAAATTAATATAAACCGAACATTCTGAAGAAACTGTATAAACTCCGTTGGAATCAGGAGTAAGTTTCTTTATTGAATTTCCATAAGAATAAGAAATACTGCTTATTCCATATCCCTCATCAGTTTCAACCTTGAATTTGAATTTTGAGCCTTCAATAACCTCAACAGTTCCATCTATTGCATATCCGTCAAGGTCAACTGCAACACCTTCGTTTCCTACAATAAATTCTATCGGATAATATTTATCAAATGTAACCGAAAGTGTATCGTTATATGTCGGAGTAACAGAATAAAAATCATCAGCATCAGGAGTAATCTCCTTACCACCGAATTTAACACTCTTGACACCATATCCATCAATCGGCAGAACCCTGAACCTGAATTTTTCACCTTCATCAATCATCACAGATGAATAAACAGGATTTCCGCGTTCATCAATTACAGAGCCTTCAAGACCCACATTCAGATATATTTCAAAAGATTCTTGTTCTTCGAAAGTCACATAAAGAGTGGTATTTCCTGTAACAGCAGGGGTTGTGTATAAATTTCCGCTTTTAACAATGCTTCCGCCAGAATATTTTACAGTTCCCACCTTATAACCATAATTCGGTTCGATAAAAAACGGTGCCATAGTTCCGCTATCAACAGAAACTGTTGTTCCCGACATTTTTGAAATCCCGTTATAAGAAACACTTCCGCCTTCAGGATTTGTTATATAAACAGTAATCTCAAATGATTCAGCATTTACAGGTAATCTGTAAAAGAACATAACGACAAACAGCCCTGCTAAAAGCAGAGCTATTTTAAGTATAGATTTTTTTATGTTTAAAACCATAAATAACCTCTTTAAACATTAAATCTGAAAAGGACTATATCTCCATCCTGCATAACATATTCCTTACCTTCAAGTCTTACAAGACCTTTTTCCTTAGCAGCGGCCATTGTTCCGCAAGCCATGAGGTCATCGTAAGAAACAACCTCTGCTCTGATAAATCCCTTTTCAAAATCGGTATGAATTTTTCCTGCCGCCTGAGGAGCTTTTGTTCCTCTTGTAATTGTCCATGCTCTTACTTCGGGTTTGCCTGCTGTAAGGTATGAAATAAGCCCAAGAAGAGAATATCCTTCCTTTATGATTCTGTTAAGACCTGAAACTTCAAGACCTAAATCAGCAAGGAACATCTGCTTGTCTTCAGGATCCATATCTGAAATTTCTGCTTCTATCTGAGCACAGATAGGAAGAACGGCTGATTTTTCTTCAGCAGCAATCTTACATACTGTCTTGTAATTTTCATTTGTATCAACATTATTTACAAAATCTTCTTCGCAAAGATTTGCGGCATAAATAACAGGTTTCGCTGAAAGAAGAGGCGTTGTCTTTATAATTTCAAGTTCTTCTTCTGAAAAATCATAAGAACGTGCTGATTTCCCCGCCTCAAGATGCGCCTTAAGGCTTTCAAGAAAATCAATTTCAACCTGATACTTCTTATCTCCCTTTACAAGTTTCTTGTTTTTATCAATTCTTCTTTCAAGAATTTCGATATCAGAGAAGATAAGTTCAAGATTTATAGTTTCAATATCTCTTTCAGGGTTAATGCTTCCATCAACGTGAACAATGTCAACATCTTCAAAACATCTTACAACATGAACGATAGCATCAACTTCGCGTATGTCAGCAAGGAATTTATTTCCGAGCCCTTCTCCTTTTGATGCGCCCTTTACAAGACCTGCTATGTCAACGAATTCAAGAGTTGCCGGTGTGAATTTATCAGGTTCATACATTTCAGCTAATTTATCAAGTCTTTCATCAGGAACAGAAACTATTCCTATGTTCTTTTCAATAGTACAGAAAGGATAATTCGCCGATTCTGCACCTGCATTTGTAAGAGCATTGAATAATGTACTTTTTCCGACATTCGGAAGCCCTACCATACCTAATTTCATTTGTTAAAAATCCTCCTTAAAGCCTTTTTATTTCAGATATCTTGCAAAAAATCCCTTGATTCCTTTAGTTATAAGGCTTTATCGGAATATATCAAGACACATTAAAACAGACAATATATTATTCTACATCCTCGATAATATCATCTGTAAAGAAATCATCATCAAATCCAAGTGTATCATCTGTTTCATCACAAATACAATCACATTTTTTCTTAGAACCAAATATAAGTGAACCGATCAAAACGCCGAGTGCAAGACCACCTACTGCGCAAAGTAATGCCAAAATTCCGTTTTTCATATTAAAAGCCGCCTTTCAATAAAAATATTACACAAATATTATATATCCTTTGTAAAAAAAAGTCAAGTTATTGACAAAACTATGTCGATATGATAACATTTTAACAAAGGAAGTGATGTTTTGAAGAAGCAAGATAAGGTAAACGCCGTAATTACAGCACTTGAAAAACAATATCCCGATGCAAAATGTTCATTGGAATATAAAGAACCTTACGAATTATTGTTTGCAACAGTTCTCTCTGCACAATGCACTGATAAACGAGTGAATATCGTTACCAAAGAACTTTACTCAGAATATCCCACTCTTGAAAGCATAGCAAACGCCACTCCCGAAGAAATAGGAGAATGCATAAAATCCTGTGGATTATACAAAACAAAAGCAAAAAATATAGTTGCATCTGCTAAAATACTTATTGAAAAATATAACGGTGAACTTCCCTCTTCTATTGAAGAACTTACAACTCTTCCCGGTGTGGG
This sequence comes from Oscillospiraceae bacterium, assembly GCA_017536405.1. Lineage (GTDB taxonomy): Bacteria > Bacillota > Clostridia > Oscillospirales > Ruminococcaceae > RGIG4131. Next base: position 28,490 of record JAFXHL010000096.1, on the reverse strand, counting down.
AAGAAAAACCGCCAATCTCATTATGGGAGACATTTTTCATCAACCCGCCGTTGTAACAGACACTCATTGCATAAGAATATGCAACAGATTAGGGTTTACGAAAAATACAGAACCTTATAATGTTGAAAAAGACTTAAGAAAAATCCTCCCTCCTGACAAATCTTCGGATTTTTGTCATAGATTAGTTCTTTTCGGAAGAGAATTCTGTTCGGCAAGAAATCCCAAATGTGATGAATGCCCGATAAAAAATGAATATAAAAACGAGATGAAGTGCATAATAAAAACTGATTAAAATTACTTATAAGAGGTGTTTAAAATGGTCAATATCCAGAAATGTGCAGTTATAGGTTGTGGATTTGTAGGTGCGTCAATAGCCTTTTCTCTCGCTGAAGGCGGTCTTTTTTCAGAACTTGTCCTTATTGACTCAAATAAAGAAAAAGCCGAAGGCGAAGCGATGGATATTTCGCATGGAATTCCCCTTTTCAAACCCGCAGAAATATATGCAGGAGATTATTCCGACCTTGCTGATTGCTCACTCATAATTATAACAGCAGGAACAAGCCAGAAACCTAACGAAACGAGACTCGACCTTGTTCACAGAAATGTTGATATAATGAAAGATATCGTTTCTAACATAATAAAATATAACACCGAAGCTATTCTTCTTGTTGTATCAAATCCTGTTGATATACTCACATATGTTGCCATGAAATGTTCAGGCTTTCCTAAAAGTCGTGTAATTGGTTCAGGAACTGTTCTTGACACAGCAAGACTCAAATATATGATAGGAAAACATTTAGGAGTTGACAGTAGAAGTGTTCACGCCTTTATCATAGGTGAACATGGCGACAGTGAACTCGCTGTATGGAGTAGCGCAAATGTATCAGGGGTAAAACTTTCAGGATTCTGCAATGCCTGTGGCAAATGCGTTGAACGCGAAAATATGATGAAGATTTACGATGATGTTGTAAACAGTGCATATCGTGTTATAGAAAGAAAAGGCGCAACATATTACGCAATCGCTGCTGCTGTAAGAAGAATTGCCGAATGCATTGTTAGAGATGAACATTCAATAATGCCGATAAGTTGCTATGTTGCAGGACATTACGGACTTTCTGATATATGTCTCGGCGTTCCTGCCATTGTCGGAAGAAACGGTGCAGAACAGGTTCTTGATATCGAACTTGATGATAGCGAAAAAGAATTGCTTTTAAATTCAGCGAAAACTCTTAAAAATATCCTTAACGGAATTGAAGGAATAGAATAAAACAAAAGGTGCTTTCTTATAGAAAGCACCTTTTGAATTGACATCATACTGACCGTTTGTTATAATGAACCCAAATCCAGTTTATCGGAGATGATAAAAAATGAAACTTCTTAATCCCATCGGACAGTTTGTTGAGGTCGATGGAAAAAATATGAATGTTTATATAGAAGGAAGCGGAAATAAAACTATTCTATTTCTATCCGGCGGCGGAACAGCATCTCCTGTATTAGATTTCAAATCTTTATATTCACTTCTCAGTGATAGTTACAAAATAGTTGTTGTTGAAAAATTCGGATATGGTTTCAGCGATGATTATCCCGACAGAAACAGAGATATAGATACCATTCTCGATGATACAAGAACAGCACTTTCAAAGACAGGCTTAAAAACACCTTATATACTTTGCCCTCACTCAATGTCGGGGCTTGAAGCGATATACTGGTCGCAAAAATATCCCGAAGAAGTTGAAGCGATTATCGGTCTTGACATGGCTGTTCCACAATATTATTCAGATATGAGAATCAGCACAGCAGTTTTAAAACTCAATAAAATGCTCTGCAAAGTAGGAATAATCAAGTTATTTTCAGATAATTATATCAAAACATTGTATTCCCATTCATCTTTGACAAAAGAAGAAAAAGACATCATAAAAACCCTTTACAGCAAACGATGTATATCAGATGCATTTATAAACGAAGCAGATTATTGTAAGAAAAACGCAGAAATCGTAAATAACGGAACAACTCCGAAAATTCCCGTTCTTATGTTTATCTCGAATACCGAGGGTATAAACCTCGACAAATCAATATGGATAGATACAGCGAAAAATTATGCTTCGAAACTGAATAACGCACAATGTGTAAAACTTGATTGTCCTCACTACATACACGATTATAGATATGAAGAAATAAATAAGAAAATAAAAGAATTCATATCTACCGAATTATAGACAAAACCTATGAAGAATTTATCTTCATAGGTTTTATTTTGTTACGATAAGAAATTATTGTGGTTCAACGCTTTTATCAACAGCTAACGGACTTACAGCTACTCCGTCTTCATAAACTGCAAAAGCAAGATTAGGTCCTGTTGATTGACCACTATTACCCATTTTAGCTATAACTTCCCCTTTTTCTATGCTTTGTCCTTCTTCTACATTTATTTCTTCTAAATGATAATATTTTACAATGGTCTTATCATCTATTTTAATAATGATATAATTTCCGTCTTGTATATCATTCCCAGTTTCAGAAACTACACCATCATAAACAGAATATATTTCATCCCCGAAAAATCCTGCTATATTGATATGGTCTGAAGCACATCGGCTTACCATTGTGCTTTCGGTAGGCCACTGCCATTCGTCATATCTGAGTTTTATCATATAAATAGGATAAGAATATTCTTCATCACTGGTGTTTACAGTTTCATCACGATATATAAAAACAGAATCTCCACCCCTTATGGTGTTTTCATCAATAAGAGTATATCCCGAACCGAAGCATTGACCGTCTACTTCTACCCAATCGGTAAAAATCATTGTTCCTAAAGAAGTTTTATAAACCTTATATTTATAACGCTTTGCGTATTCTTTCGCTTGTTTTTTTACATTTTCTGTCACTTTATCAGCCTCTTCTTTTGAAAGCCCTTCTATGCTGTTTCCTACCCAGGCATATTCGAGATAATCAACACCACGAAGCTGTATTGTTCCATCTGAAAAAACCTCAAGATAATGCTCATCTGTATTGCCGGAAATATAATATTTTCCTACTTTAAGTTCAGGAACTGCACTCAGTTGTTCGCTTTCTATAACTGTTGAAGAATCATTTTCTTCTTTATTTATATCTGAAAATCCGTTATACGAGAACAGAGAAACAGCAATAAGACAGAATACCACGCCTACCGTAATGTCTATCGCTTTTGACATTCGATTTTTCTCATTTCTTTTTTCTGTAATATCCACACCCGTTTTATCCTTGAAAATATTTTCTATATTATTAAGATTTCTTTTGCTGTATTTTTTCATAAATTCATCCCTTTCTTTATTGCATCATTTTTTTAAGTTTCAGTTTAGTCTGATATAACCGATTTTCTACCTGTTTCCCCTGCATATCAAGTGCAACTGCGATTTCTTTAGGCTTCTGACCATAATAAAATCTTCTTATGATTATTTCTCTGTCTGTTTCTTCAAGTTCTTTTATCAATGAAATAAGTTTTTCTTTTTCTTCGTTTTCTATAATTCCATCAATAATTTCCGATTTGTATGTAATAGCTACTTCTTCAATCGGAACTTCTTTTTTTCTTGATATCTGTCTGTATTTATCTATTGCATTTGTTCTTGCTACAATAGAAAGATATGAGGATAGTTTGCTCTTTTCAGGATTATATTTATCCGGATTTAACCATAAGTCAATAAAAACATCCGCAACACATTCTTCAATATCTTCAATAGAACCTGCATTTATAAGTATAGAAGATACTATTTTCCAGAGTAATTTTGAATATTTCTCTATTATCCCAGCCATTACTTTTTCATCATGATTTTTAACAGCAGAAAGTATTTTTTCGTCCCTCAATCAATTTTCACTCCTTCCCCGAAATGCTTTCTATATATAATACGATACAAAAATAAAAAACACTTAAACAAATTATAAAAAGTCATCGCATTAACACGATGACTTTTTTATTATATCAGATATTTTTCTTTAAAACCAATATTCCTTTAAATATAAGAAATAAAAAAGCTATTATCGGTGCGTAAACCTGTCTTGTAACTATTAAAAATAAAACAGTTATAATGCTGACAATAATAGAAATATTCGTAATAACATTACAATTTTTTTCTATTTTCATCTGATTAAAAATAATTTTTATTATACCAACTGAAACAAGTGATATAAACATAACCCAATAAATCATATAACCAGATTCATTATATAAAAACAAATTCAAGGAATAAATCAAATCATCAACGCGTTTCGGATAAAGTGGAAGAATTATAAGAAATATACTCATTACATCTATGATTCCGAATAACAAATCACATATATTCTGAATATTTGATTTATTTTCATTTTCAGCAATAGAAATTATTTTTTCTCCTGACAATAAATCATCTATACTGACTGAAAAAAATTCTGAAATATCTTTCAAGGATTCTATATTCGGATAACCTCTCCCCGATTCCCATTTAGATATCGCTGTTCTTGATACATATAAAATTTCAGCAAGTTCCTCTTGGGTAAGACCACGATTTTTTCTTAATTCCTGTAATTTCTCATTGAATTCCACTATATTTCCTCCGTTAATTTCTTTTTATCAAGCATCATAACAGTTGAGTTATAAATCAGATATAATCCCACACTGAAAATAACAGAACCTATAATATCCGTTATCCAATGAACACCTGAAACAGTCCTTCCGATTACCATAAATAGCAAAAATAAAACAACAAATGCATCCACTCTCTTCCTCAAAATAACTTTTTTAGTTCTGCGATTATTCTGAAAACTTACAGTCAACATAACAGATAACACAAGTAATGTTGTTGAAGACGGATACGAAACTTCTGCAATTCCTTCTATAAGAATAGGCCTGTAATTTATAGGAATCATTTCAAAAAACAAATACGCAATAACTACTACAATATAATAAACCCCCAAAAGAATAATATCAAAATCAACTTTAAAAAGACTTTTTCTCCTGATAAGTTGAATAAATCCTAATATACCAAAGAAAATACAACTCAATATCGGTATAATTCCCATCCAATCAGTAATATGATATATCATCATATTTTCACCTGTTAATTTATGAAACCAGATATTTATAGTGGCAAATCCGATATTTGTTCCGTTAACACCGACGGATTGAACATCTACTACCTGAATCAGTATTGTCCAGATTATAAATACTATAATCAGAATAATTCCTGAAATAAACAATTTCTTTTCTTTCATTTTTATCTCCTTTTTATTTAATTATTATTACGATTAAATAATAGCAAAATATATATAAATAGTAAAGATACGAATCGTAACAATAAATAAAAACCACTTCTGAATAAGTATCAGAAGTGGTTTTTGGATTTATTAATAGCATTCTCTACCGAGTTCAAAAGCCTTTTTGTTGAGTTCAAGGAATTTAGCAGGTACACATTCTTCAAGTGCTTTAAGCCACACTTCCTTTTCAATACTCATCTTTGTTGAAACAACACCCATCAAAACAACATTCGATGCCTTAGCGGAACCTGCCTGTTCAGCAAGTTCAAGTGCATTTACTGAAACGAAATCAACTCCTGCTTCGCGGAACTGATTGAAAATATCTTCAGGATATGTTGTTGCACCTGTAATAACAGGCATAGGATCGAGTTTCTGAGTTGAAGTGATGATTGTTCCTCCCTTTCTGAGATAAGGAAGGCTTCTTGCTGCTTCAAGCTGTTCAAATGATACTATAAGGTCAGCCTCTCCCTTTTCTACTACGGGTGAATAAACCTTATCGCCGTATTTTACATAAGTCACAACAGAACCTCCGCGCTGAGACATTCCGTGAACTTCCGATACCTTAACTTCAAATCCCTGCATAAGAAGAACATGTCCGAGAATTCTTGAAGCAAGAAGCGAACCCTGTCCTCCAACGCCGACTATCATAATAGATCTTGTATCCAATTTATATCGTCCTTTCGTTAAAACATTAGATTATTCTATAGCGTCAAACTTACAAAGTTCCTTACAGATTCCGCATCCAACGCAAAGTGTATGGTCAATACAAGCCTTTCCTGCCTTGATCGAAATAGCAGGACAACCGAGTTTAAGACAAGCCTTGCATCCCTTACACTTATCATTTGATTTAAGAGGAGGATTGTGCTTAACATATTTAAGAAGAGCACAAGGACGTCTTGAAATGATAACGCTCGGAGCATCCGCCTCAAGTTCCTCAAGAATAGCTTTTTCCGTTTCAGCAAGGTTATAAGGATCAACAACTCTTACTCTGTCAATGCCAAGTGCTTTACAGAGTGCTTCAAGATTAACCTTTGCAGCAACATCTCCCTTGAGGTTATATCCTGTTGTAGGATTCTGCTGATGACCTGTCATACCTGTAATAGAGTTATCAAGAATAATAACAGTTGAGTTCGTTGCATTATAAGCGATATTTACAAGTCCCGTCATACCCGAATGCATAAATGTTGAATCGCCGATAACAGCAACAGACTTCTTTTCCATTTCAGGACGGGCTTTATTCATACCATGAAGTCCTGAAATAGACGCACCCATACATACAGTAGTATCCATAGCGCAAAGAGGTTGTGCAGCACCAAGAGTGTAACAACCGATATCGCCCGATACTGTAATCTTGTGTTTTGCAAGATTATAGAATACGCCTCTGTGAGGACAACCCGCGCACATAACAGGAGGTCTTACAGGTATTTCAGTAGGAATTGTGAGATAATCAGGAGAAATACCCTTGATTTTTTCTCTGATGATTGACTGTGAAAGTTCGCCTATAAATCCGAAAATTTCTTTTCCGATTACTTCACAACCAAGTTTCTTACACTGTGTTTCGATAATGTCGTCAAGTTCTTCGATAACATAAACTGTTTCAAACTTTTTGCAGAAGCTTCTGATTATGTATGAAGGAAGAGGATTTACAATACCGAGTTTAAGATATGAAACGCTGTCTCCAAGTGCTTCCTTCGCATAAAGATAGGATGTTCCGCTTGTAATAACACCTATCTGACCATCATTCATTTCAATCTTATTAAGGATTGACGCTTCTGCTTCCTGAATGAGTTTCTTTGTTCTTTCCTCAACAAAAACATGTCTGCCTCTTGCATTTGCAGGCATCATAACATTTTTCTGAGGATTCTTTACATATTCTTTAAGTCCGACTTCCTCTCTGTCACAAAGTTCAACAGCACTCTGTGAATGTGCAACTCTTGTAGACATTCTTACGATTACAGGAGTATCATATTCTTCTGAAAGTCTGTATGCTTCCTTGACAAAATCCTTTACTTCCTGAGAATCTGAAGGTTCAAGCATAAGAACCTTTGATGCAGCGGCATGATGTCTTGAATCCTGTTCATTCTGTGATGAATGCATTCCCGGGTCATCAGCAACTGCAACAACAAGTCCTCCGTTTACCCCTGTATAAGCAGCAGTATAAAGAGGGTCAGCTGCAACATTAAGGCCGACATGTTTCATTCCGCAGAAAGAACGTGCCCCTGCCATTGATGCACCTATTGCAACTTCCATAGCGACCTTTTCGTTAGGTGCCCATTCTGCATAAATCTCTTCGTATTTAGCAACTTCTTCAGTTATTTCGGTGGATGGTGTTCCGGGATAACTTGATACAACATTACATCCGGCTTCATAAAGACCTCTTGCAAAAGCCTCATTACCAAGCATAAGTTTCTTCATAACTTACATTCCTTTCGATTATAATTATCTAAAATCAACAAAACCTACTTTTCTGTAAACCTTTGATACAACCTTCTGTGAAATAGAAAGTGCTTTCTGTGCGCCTTCTGTATAACATTTCTTGAGATATTCCTTATCCTGCATAAGTCTTGCAAAATTATCTCTTACAGGCTGAAGACTATCAGCAACCGCCTCACCTACGGCAAGTTTGAAATCACCATAGCCTTTTCCGTCAAATTCCTTTTCTATTTCTTCGTAAGTTTTTCCTGTAACAGCAGAATAGATTGTCATAAGATTATTTATTCCGTCTTTTCCGTCAGCATATCTTACCTGAGAATCCGAATCCGTAACCGCCCTCTTGAACTTTCTGATGATTGTATCCTTATCGTCAAGTATAAGAATTGTCGCATTCACATTTTCGTCAGATTTCGACATTTTTTTGGTGGGTTCCTGTAAAGACATTACCCTTGCCCCTACCTTAGGGATATAAGGTTCGGGAACGGTAAAGAATTCACCATATTTATTGTTGAATCTCTGAGCGATATTTCTTGCAAGTTCAAGATGCTGTTTCTGGTCAGCACCGATAGGAACAAGATCAGCATTATAAGCAAGAATATCAGCGGCCATCAAAACAGGATATGTAAAAAGACCTGCATTTACATCATCTGCGTGTTTCTGTGATTTATCCTTGAACTGAGTCATTCTTGAGAGTTCCCCGAACTGTGTTGAACAAGAAAGTACCCAACTGAGTTCTGCGTGAGTTTTTGCATGACTCTGAATAAAAGCAATACTTTTTTCAGGGTCAATGCCACAAGCAAGTAAAAGTGCATAAGCCTGTAAAGTATTCTGACGAAGTTTTACAGGATCCTGCTTTACAGTTATAGCATGAAGGTCAACTATTGAATAAATACAGTTGTATTCTTCCTGTAAAGGACCCCAGTTACGAATTGCACCGATATAGTTTCCAAGAGTAAATGTCCCCGTCGGCTGAATACCGCTGAATATTAACTTCTTATCTTCCATTTATAATCACTCCCCGAAGATTTCTTTTGTGAGTTTTCCTAAAATTTCAATACCCTTTATGATCTGTTCATCTGTGGGTGTTGAGAAATTCAATCTGAATGAATAGGATTTGTCGCTTTCGTTGATTGTAAATGCAGTTCCAGGAACAACAGCAACTTTATATTCTTCGACTGCTTTTTTACAGAATCCCATCATATCGCTTCCTTCAGGAACACTTGCCCAGATAAAAAGACCACCTTCAGGGCGTGTATATGTAACCTTCTTTGAAAAATGCTTATCCATTTCAGAAAGCATAAGATCACATTTCTTTCTGTAAATCTCACGAATTCCGCCGAGATGTTCTTCCATATCAACTTCTTTCATAAAATTATCACAGATAACCTGAGACCAGATATTTGTATGAACATCAGATACCTGCTTACATACGACCATCTTCTGAATAACAGGCTTAGGAGCAATAGAATAACCTACTCTGAGACCAGGCGCAAGAGTTTTCGAGAATGTTCCCGAATAGATAACTCTTCCTTCTGTATCCATAGACTTGATAGAAACAATATCTTCTCCTGCAAATCTGATATCTCCATAAGGGTTATCTTCGAGAATCATCGTGTTGTATTTACAAGCAAGTTCATAGAGTGCTTTTCTCTTTTCAAGCGACATTGTAAGACCAGTAGGATTCTGGAAATTAGGGATTACGTAAATAAGTTTTACTCCTCCCTTTCTGAGTTCATCTTCAAGAATTTCCATATTCATTCCGTCATTTTCAAGAGGAACGCCTATAAGGTCAACATTATAAGAACGGAAACTGTTGAGACTTCCTATAAAACTCGGTGATTCACATACAAGTTTATCTTTTTCATTACAAAGAACCTTTGTAGCAAGTTCATTAGCCTGCTGTGCACCGGAAGTGATTATAAGTTCATCTGTTTCAGGATTGAATATACCTTTTTTCTGCATTTCTGCTTTAAGAGTATCTCTTAAAGCAGTATAACCTTCTGTAATGTTATACTGTAATGCAAGAATAGGATTTTCAGTAAGCATTTTATCTGATATTTTCTTTATTGTTTCTGTGGGAAAAGCATTAGGAGCGGGGTTTCCTGCTGCAAATGAAATTATATCAGGAAATGCACAGAACTTTAAGATTTCTCTTATAGCAGATGCCTGAAGACCTGATACTTTATCGGAAAATACATAATCCATAAAAATATACCTCTGTTTCTAATAATATGCTTTAATATTATATCATATAATCATATATTTTGCAATATTATTTTAAAGGAATTTCATTTTATTTTTGAGGTGAAAATATGAGAAAAAAATCATTCGTGTATAACTCCGCCATACTTATAATATCTGCAATGATTGTAAAGTTAATAGGGGCATTCTTCAAAATCCCATTAACTAATATCCTTGGCGGAAACGGTATGGCATATTTTTCCTGTGCATACAGCATTTTTATGCCTGTTTATGCCATTTCTGTAACAGGGCTCCCTGTCGCAGTAGCGAAACTTGTTTCAGAATCAAACGCAAAGAATGACTACTATGGAATATCCGAAATAAAATCAGTTTCCATCAGACTTTTTTCAACGATAGGATTCATTTTCACTTTTATTGTAATACTTTTATCCTATCATTTCTGCAAATATATAGCAAATCTCACTTTTGCCTGGCCGTCTGTCGTTATGATAGCACCGACAGTAATCATCAGTTGCGTAACATCTGTTTACAGAGGATATTATGAAGGGCTTAACGATATGTACCCCACTGCAATATCTCAGATAATAGAATCTGTTATCAAAATCATAGCCGGCCTCTTATTTTCCTATAAATCATTTGAATTTCTGAACAATAATCCTGAAACAGTAAAAAACATAGCAGATTTTTTCAACATATTACCCTCTGAAAGCGAAATAATATATTCCGTGGCCTCCGCTGCAGCAATTACAGGTATAACATTAAGTTCACTTCTGGGAATGCTGTTTATGATTTTTAAATCGAAATCAGATAAATCTATAATAAAATCAATAAAACCCACAGATAAAAAGCTTTATAAATCGCTTATCAGGATAGCATTACCCGTATCTGCAGGTTCTCTTGTGACAAGTTTAACGACTCTTTCCGACCTTACTACAATTACATACTCAATTGAAAAAATCATTGAAAAATCGCCTGATTTCTTTGCTTTTTTAAATATAAACAAGAGCGAAACAGCAGGCTTTGTTTATGGTTCTTTTACAGGTCTTGCTATAACTGTCTTTAATCTTGTTCCATCGGTAGTAAATATGTTCGGAAAAAGTATTTTCCCTTCAATCTCCGAAGCCAAAGTATTAAATGACCACAACAAAATAAAAGCATCCATAGAAAAAGCACTGCTCACTTCTGCTTTTTTTGCTATACCTTCAGGTCTCGGAATAACTTTTCTATCAAAAGAAATACTTACTTTTTTGTTTAAAGATAAAATTTATGAAATACTCATATCCTATAAATCCTTGTCAATACTTGGTATAGGAGTTATATTTTTATCTCTCTCAACAACATTTTTTTCAATGTTACAAGCAATAGGAAGACCTGATATTCCGTTAAAAGCGATGATTTTCGGAACAATCATTAAAATTCTGGGAAATATAGTTCTCATCCCCATCCCCGAAATCAATATAAACGGTGCCGCTATATCAACAACTGTAAGTTATATAATAATTTTTGTTATTTCTGCAATATCATTATTTAAAGAATCTGATATGAAAATAACCAAAAGCATAAAATCAAGCATAGAGATAATGGTTTACAGCTCGTTATTATGTGGTTTATCTGCCAGAATAGCCCATTCGCTATTGTCAGATTTAGTTTCGTACAGAATAAATTTACTTTTGTCAATAGTATTTGGTGGATTTATTTACCTAATTTTTACTGCTACAATTAGTTATTTTGACAAAAGTGCCGTAAATTCAATAAAAAACTCATATTTTTTGAAAAATTCTATTGAAAAATAGTAAAATATAGGGTAATATATATTTTGTACTTGTTTTGGAGGTGAATTTATTGTCCGGATTTGAATTTAAAGAGAATTATAATATTGAAGACCTCGTCAAGATAGTGAAAATACTCAGAAGTGAAAATGGCTGTCCTTGGGATAAAGAACAGGACCATCATTCGATCAGAAAGGATTTTCTCGAAGAAACATATGAAGTTCTCGAAGCGATAGACACAGATAATACAGAACTTTTAAGAGAAGAACTCGGTGATGTTTTGTTACAGGTTGTCTTCCATTCTCAGATCGAAACAGAATGTGATTCTTTTACATTTGATGATGTTGCTGATGAAGTCTGTAAAAAGCTTATAACCCGTCATCCCCATGTTTTCGGAGATGTAACAGTCGAAAATTCAGAACAGGTTCTTAAAAACTGGGACAATATAAAGAAAAAAACCAAAGAACAGGAAACTTATAAGGATACTCTTGAAAGTGTTTCAAAGATATTACCCGCACTTATGAGAAGTTATAAAGTCGCTCAGCGTGCTGAAAGAACAGGTTTATCCGTTATAAAAGCCTCTCCTCTTGATATTCTTCTTGATGAAAAGGCACAGAACATAGATAAAGATGTTTATTCCAGAGTAATCGGAAATACTCTTCTCTCATTCGTAAACTTTGCCAGAAAAGTCGGTGTTGACCCAGAAGAAGCTCTTCAGAAAGCAACAGACAGTTATATCGAGGATTTCGGCAAAGTTGAAGAAACAATCAGGCTTGAAGGGAAAGATGCTTCTTCTCTTAGCATAGATGAACTCGATGCCATCTGGCAGAAAGTTCAAACAAAATAAATGCCGTTATTGGCAAAATGGAGGATTTTAAAATGACAAAGGCAGATTTAATCAATGCAGTTGCTGTAAAAGCAGAAATCACAAAGAAAGACGCAGACAAAGCTGTTGCAGCTGTTATCGCTTCAATCGAAGAAGCACTCGTAAAGGGTGAAAAGGTTCAGCTCGTTGGCTTCGGCACATTCGAAGTAAGAGATCGTAAGGCTAAGGAAGCTATCAACCCTGCTACAAAGCAGAAGATCAAGGTTCCTGCTAAGAAGGCTCCTGCTTTCAAGGCTGGTAAGGCTCTTAAGGAAGCTGTTAACGCTCCCAAGGCTAAAAAAGCAAAGAAAAAGTAATATTTCTGATATTTAAAAGACAGCAGTCTTTCTGCTGTCTTTTTTATTACAGGAGGTGTTTTTTATGAGACTCGATAAATATCTTAAAAATGTCCGTCTTATAAAAAGAAGAACTGTCGCAAATGAAGCTTGTGACGCAGGAAAAATCGTTGTAAACGATAAAGTCGCAAGAGCATCTTACGATGTCAAAGTCGGAGATATCATCGAAATAAATATGGGTCAGACTCCCCTTAAAGTAAAAGTTATTTCTGTAAACGAAATAGTAAGAAAAGAAGAAGCGACAGAACAGTATGTTGTTATACCTTAAACAGAAAATCCTGAGAATATCTCTCAGGATTTTTTGTTATAATTTATAATTTTATTTATCATTAAAAATCCATAGGTGAAAGTTCAATACCTGATATCTCTTCTTCTTTTATCTCTTTTAAAAACAGATAATTAAATTTTTTATATATAACAAATTTTCTTCCATCATTTATAAAAAGTATTTGAGGTAAACTGTTATGTTCACATGTATAAAAATCTATTTCATATTCAGATAATCCTAATTTTTGTTTCTCGTCAGGAAAAACAAATTTTCTTGCTAATCCTCCAATTTTTTTATCTATTAAAATGTTATCAGGATTGATATTATAATCTTCAGGAATAGAAATTTTCTCATATACAGCATTCCATGGAATAGGAATAGATTCACGACTTTCATAAAATGGATCATCAAGCAATAGAAAACCTCTGCCGCGATAATTACATATCTGTATTGTTAATTCATTTGAATTATCAATTTTTGTAACAAGAAATAAAAAATACGGGCTTCTATGTCTATATATAATTATATCGTCATTTTTTGAAATAATAATATATTTTACTATTTCATTTATCATAGCAATAACAAGAATAATAGCTAAGGGTATTAAAATCGCTTTTAGTATCTTTTTATGTTTTGCTGACAATTTTTTCATAAAATTCCTCCGGATATTTACTGAACTTATTCTATCATCTCAAATTTCTATTGTCTATACTTTCCATAAATATGTCTTTAAAGATTTATAAACTCAAAAAATATAAATTCTTATAGAAAAAATTCATTCATAAAATTCATCAAGTAAATCCTTTATTATATCAACAGCTTTTTCTTTTTCGAAACGCAAACCATCTTTATCAAACAATTCTTTTTTTCTTGAAAAAATCTCATTTTCTTTAAGCGAAGAAATATATTTATCGTATTCATCGCATTCTTTTTCTAATGTTAATTCATAATCAAAAAACTGATATTGTTGCACACCGTTTTCAAATACATTTGTATAAAGATTTTTCTCGTTTATTTCTTTACCATCAAAAATGATTATTTTTTTGCCGTTATTCCCTGTGTTCGCTCCGCCATATAAAAAATCAGAAATAAAAACATTGTTGCCATTTTCATCGGAATAAGAAGACACAAGGCTTCCGTAATATGAATATACAGTATAATCATCTCCGAAACCGCTGTGTCTTACAGCAAAAACGCCATTTTCGTTTTTGCTGAAAACATAGCAATAGTGTTCTTCGGGCATTGAATATGTATTACATTCAATGATTATTTCAGGTGTATCATCATTATTTAAATCAACAACCTGAACATACTCATATTTATTTTCAAGTAACATAAATGTTTTGTCTGCCATCAATAAATCCACATATTCTTGTGTTTCAGAAATAATATTGGTATCAGATATTTCCGGAATAACAGTTATCAGCTCCGTTGTTTCAACGGTTGTTTCTACAGTTGTTACAACATCTTCCTTAGTTGTCGTAACCTCTTCCTGTTTTACAGGCTCTGAAACGCAACCTGTGAGCATCGTTATCATAAGCAAAGATAAAATAAGTTTTCTCATAAAATTCCTCCGGATATTTACTGAATTTATTTTATCATCTCAAATTTCTATTGTCTATATTTCCCTTGAAACTGTAAACAATCTGTAATAAATAAAAAGCCGTTTCCGAAACTAATCGAAAACGGCTTTAATTTTATATTATTCTTCAGCAGGAGCTTCTTCTGCTGTTTCAGCTGTTTCAACAACTTCTTCTTCAGGGAGAAGAGCTCTCATTGAAATGCTGATTCTCTGGTTTTCAGCGTCGATTTCAGTAATCTTAGCTTCAACTTCCTGACCAACTGAAAGAAGGTCAGCAACCTTATCAACTCTCTGATTTGCAATCTGAGAAATATGGATAAGACCGTCAATTCCGGGAATAATCTGAGCAAATGCACCGAAAGGTGTTACTGATACAACAGTTGCCTTAACTACATCGTCAACATTGTATTTTGACTTGAAGATTTCCCAAGGATTATCTTCTGCTTTTCTGTAACCGAGAGAAATACGATTCTTTTCCTTGTCAAGATCCTTGATATAAACTTCAAGAACATCGCCAACCTTGCAAACATCTGAAGGATGCTTGATTCTTGTCCATGAAAGTTCTGTGCGGTGAACCATTCCGTCAATTCCGCCGAGATCAACGAATACACCGAAATCAGTGATAGACTTAACCTGTCCCTTGAATGTATCGCCAACATTAACAGATTCCCAGAACTTAGCCTGAGCTTCATTCTTCTGAGCCTTAGCAACTTCCTTGATAGAACCTACTGCTCTTCCGCGCTGTTCGTTAACTTCAATAATCTTGAACTGAACTTCCTTATTAACAAGTTCTTCAAGCTTGTCATCACGGCGGAGTGTTGCCTGTGATGCAGGAACGAAAATTCTTGCTCCTTCGCTTGTAACGATAACGCCACCCTTTACAACGCTGATAACAACGCCTGTAAGGATATCGCCATTTTCCTTAGCCTTAACAATCTTGTCGAATCCAACCATTGCGTCAACTTTCTTCTTTGAAAGTGTTACAATACCTTCAGCGTCGTTAATCTTGATAACGATGAGATCCACTTCATCGCCAACCTTAACAACATCCTTAGGTTTGAGAGCAGGATTGTCAGTCAATTCAGAAAGAGGAACATAACCAGTATGCTTTGTTCCAACGTCTACGATTGCTTCAGCATCGTTAACAGCAGTTATGTATCCCTTCACCCGATTACCGGTATATATTCTTTTGAATGACTCATCAACAGCTTTCGCAAAGTCAAATTCCTCATCCATAATTTTTACATTGTCGCTCATTAGTGTTTGTACCTCCTTGATTATATATGCGGGAGTGGACGCACCCGCAGTAATGCCGATAGAATAAGAGCCCGATAAATCAATTCCGCAAAGTTCATCGGCATTTTCGATATGATAGCATTTGCAATGCTCACTACAGATTTCACAAAGTTTTGCGGTGTTGGAACTTTCCTTTCCGCCTATCACAATCATTGTATCAGACTTTGCAGCAAGCTCTGCCGCTTCCGTCTGTCTGTCAGAAGTTGCGTTGCATATCGTATTGTAAATTTGCGGTTGTTCACAGTTATTTTCTATGAACTCGACACACTTACCCCATAATGTATTATTATAAGTCGTTTGCGCAATAATTGCAACCTTTTTTTGAAGAAAATTATTGTTTTTTTCGAAAATTTCCTTCAAATCAGCAAAATCATTAAAAACAAAAGGCTCATTTAGTGCATTTCCTACAATGCCTTTTACTTCAGGATGTGAACAATCTCCTGCAATAAGAATGGTAAAACCTTCCGCACTTTTTTCTCTTACTATTTTATGTATCCTTGATACAAAAGGACAAGTTGCATCTATATATTCAAGCCCTCTTGCTTTTAATTCCTCTATAACCGAATAAGGTACTCCGTGAGAACGTATAACAACAATTTCATCAGGCTTTGCTTCAGATACTGAAGATATAACCCTTATACCCTTATTTTTCATATCGTTCACAACATCGGGATTATGTATTATCGGTCCTAAAGTAGCAACTTTATTCCCGTCATCAATAGCCTTGTAAACCATATCAACTGCTCTGTTTACTCCGAAGCAGAATCCTGCGGTTTTTGCAATCGTAATTTTCTTATTCATTTTCTGTAACTTCCTTCAAGGAATTATCTACAGTATTATTTTCAGCAGTATTTCCCTCAACAAGTTCTGTTATCGCCGACATTATCTTAAGTTTCAATGCCTTAAGTTCTCTTGGATCAGGATTATCAGATATAGCAAGTTCTGCCGCTTTGATAGGTTTTCCGAATCTTACTACAACCTTTGCACCAGGTTTAAGTTTCGGGCCTTCAAAAATAATGCCTACCGGAATAACATCTCTTTGTGCTTTTGCTGCTATAAGTGCTACTCCTGTTTTTCCCCTGCCCACCTTACCGGTATATGAACGAGTTCCTTCTGGAAAAATAACAAGGTTTCTTTTTTTCTCTAGCTTTTTGATAGCTGCATCTATTACGCCCATATCACCTTTTCCTCTTTCAACAGGAAAAGCGCCCATCATTTTTATAAGAATGGTAAAAAAGATATTTTTATGAAAAAGTTCTTCCTTCGCCATATATGACATAAAAGTTCTTACAGGCAGAGTTATAAACACAGGGTCAAAATAGCTTCTGTGATTTGAGGCATATACATATCCGCCATCTCTTGGAATATTCTCCTTACCCTCAAAAGAAAGTTTATATCTGCATTTGAAGATAAGAGTTACAATTCCTCTTAATATACCAAAAAGTCCATAAAGAATAGGCATTTATATATCCCCCAATTTCCCCGAAATAATTTTTAACAACTCATCAACAACCTCATCTTTTCCGAGTGTTGTTGTATCGAAAAGAATAGCATCATCCGCTTGTTTTAAAGGTGCGGTTTCTCGATGCATATCATTATAATCGCGCTGATTTATTTCTTTCAGAAGTTCATCATAATCAGGATTGTTTCCTTTTTCGATAAGTTCCTTGAATCGTCTGTTTGCTCTTTCTTCGGGAGAAGCAGTAAGAAAAATTTTCACTTCCGCATCAGGAAGAATAACGGTTCCTATATCTCTTCCATCCATTATAACATCGTTTTCTCTTGCCATTTTTCTCTGTAATTCAAAAAGAAATTCTCTTACAACAGGTATAGCAGATACATTTGATGCAGCCATAGAACACTCAGGTTTTCTTATTTCCTCGGAAACATCATTATCATTAAGAATAACTCTCTGTACGCCATCAAGATATTTAAGTTGAACAGAAATATCAGGAAGTATCCTTTCTACTTCTGTTCTGTCAGTAGTTTCAATATTGTTATTAAGACAATATAAACCTATAGACCTGTATAAAGCACCTGTATCTACATATATAAACCCAAGTTTAGACGCGGCCGCTCTTGCAATTGTACTTTTTCCTGCACCAGCAGGTCCATCGATAGCAATATTTTTTCCCATAATTCAACCTCCTACATATTTATACCTGCCACATATCCAGTAGAGAATGCAATCTGAAGATTGAATCCTCCTGTATATGCATCAACATCTATAACTTCTCCTGCAAAGTATAGCCCCTTTACAAGTTTAGATTCCATAGTTTTAGGGTTGATTTCGTTCGTATCAACTCCCCCGCTCGTAATAATAGCCTCATCAATCGGTCTGAATGACTTCATTTTAAAAGGCATATTTTTCATAAGTTTTACTATATCGCGTCTCTGCTCCCTTGTTATCTGATTAACTTTTGTATCCATAGGAATACCTGATAATTTTACAAACACAGGTATCATCTTTGTCGGAAGCAACTTATTTAAAGAATTTATATAATCCTTATTTATATTTTCTGAAAAATCCTTTTGTAATCTCAAATCAAGTTTTTCCTCTGATAAAGCAGGTTTCATATCAATATAAAAAATATATCGTTCAGCCTCTTCTGTTCTTATTCTCGAACTCGCTGAAAGAACAATAGGCCCCGAAACACCAAAATGCGTAAAAAGCATTTCTCCCATTTCGGAATAAATCTTTTTGCCTGTAGTTTTATCTACAACAGACAAGTTAACATTTTTGAGCGAAAGCCCCATCATTTCTGTTGGATATTTTTCCTTTGTAACTATGGGAACAAGCGATGGTTTTAAAGGAATTATCTTATGCCCTGCTTTTTCTGCAAAAATATATCCATCACCTGTCGAACCCGTTAAATGATAGGATTTTCCTCCTGTCGCGATAAGAACACTATCAGAATAATATTTTTCTCCGGATGTTTCTATTCCTAATATGGTATTATCTTTAATAATCAAAGATGACACCTTTTTATTAAGTATTTCCACACCGTAATCTTTAGCTGTTTTTATAAGAGAATTCACTATATCAGAACTCTTATCACTTTGAGGAAAAACCCTGTTTCCTCTCTCTGTTTTCAAAGGAACACCTGTATTTTCAAAAAAATTCATCGTATCCTCAGAAGAAAACTGAGAAAATGCACTATATAAAAACCTCGGATTTGAAGGGATGTTTTTTATGAGTTCATCAACAGAACAATTATTTGTAACGTTACATCTTCCTTTGCCTGTTATGAGAAGTTTTTTTCCGAGTCTGTCGTTTTTTTCAAAAAGAAGTACTTTTTTTCCTAATCCTGAGGCGGTTATCGCGGCCATAAGGCCGGCAGCACCTCCTCCGATAATTATTGCATCGTATTTCATTTAAGCACTATTTCCTCATCATCATTATGTTTTTCATAGACATCATATTTATCCCATATATCTTCAAGATGTTCAAAGTTTGTTTTTATCTCATCCTGTTTTTTAATTCCTATGGCAATAATAAGAGCGTTTATCAGACTCATAGGTGCTACCAGAGAATCCACAAAAGATGCCATATCGCTTTTTGCAATAAGTGTGTGTGTTGAATATTCAGCAATAGGTGAATTCTGACTATCTGTAATAGCAACTACTTTAGCGCCATTTCCAGCCGCAAAGCTGAGTGCTTTCGCAGTTTGTTTCGAATATCTCGGGAAACTTATACCTATCATAACATCCCCTTTTTCGATACGCATAATCTGTTCAAACATTTCGCTTGTACTTGCTGTATTTATAAATCTTGCATTTTCAAACATAAGATTGAAATAATATGCCAGAAATCTTGCCAGAGCAGACGCACTTCTTGTTCCGACTATGTAAATGCGTTTCGCCGATATAATGGTATCAACGGCATTATAAAAATCCTCTCTGTTACTTTCTTCGAGAGTTTTTCTTATTTTTTCAATATCCGAATTGAGTATTTTTTCAAAAACATCATCAGAACTGATTCTATCGGTAGTAGCCTCTATTCGCTGTATGGATGTAAGTTTATTTCGGATTATATCCTGCAAAGCAGATTGAAACTCAGGATATCCCGAAAACCCAAGTTCTGTCGCAAATCTTACAACTGTAGATTCGCTGACGCCTACTGTTGTTCCGAGTTTAGCCGCTGTTACATATGCCGCTTTTTCATAATGTTCAAGAATAAATTCAGCAATTTTCTTATGTCCCTTTGAAAAATCCGGCATACTATCCTTTATCTGAACAAATAAATCCACCTGCATTCTGTTTTTCCTCCCTATATTCAATTCCAGAGGGAACTTTGCAATTCTGTTATTTTCTCACGCAGATTTGCAGTTTTATCAACATCAACAAAATAATTGTCTTCAGATTTAAAGACAAAATCGCCCTCTTTTATATTTTCAGGAAAATTATTTTTAGAAACCTCAATATGTTTGCCGTCTTCAAGTTCAATTATAACGATATCTTCTTCGATTCTTTCAATAATCATATCCATTATTCCTTTTCAGAAAAAAATCTGTAATTACCATTTCCGTCCATTTCGCATATTATAGTTCCTTGCAAATCCGTCCGATAAATATTATCAGTATATACTTCAAGACGTTCTATAGTGCTCTTATTCGGATGACCATATGAATTATCAGCCCCACACATTATCACGCAATATTCAGGAGAGACATTATACAAAAACTCTTTACCTGAAGAAGATGAACTACCGTGATGAAAAACATTAAGCAAATCAACATCGATATCAGCACCACTTTTAAGAATATCATTTTCTTCGTATTCCGACGCATCTCCGCCGAAAAGTGCTGTATTTTCGCCATATTTGAACACGCAGACAACAGAGTAGTTGTTCAAATCATCACTTTCTTCTGATAATGGTGCAATTATCTCAAATTGAGAATCGCCAAGATTATATATTTCTCCTGCAATCGCCTTAGACATTCCTTTTCCGTTTTTCTTAACGGCATTAAGAAAATCATAATAACTGTTGCTTGTAGGAACAAGTGTATCCGGAATCATCGGTGCAATAATTTCATCAACCTCAAAATGTTCTATAACACCTGAAAGTCCTCCTATATGGTCTGAATGCGGGTGAGTTGCTATAACATAATCAAGTTTGTCTATATCAAGATTTTCGATATAACTTATTATTTTAGAAGAATATTCTTTTTCCCCGCCATCAATAAGCATATTATAACCATCAGAACAAATAAGAACACATTGTCCCTGTCCGACGTCGATAAAATGAATAGTTGTGGCATCAATGTTATAAGATATCGGTTCATCATAAAGGCCGACCGCCTGAGATATAGAACGATATGTAACTATTTCAAAATAATCAAATATTCTGAAAACAGCCAAAAGCAAAAAACAAGAAACAATCGCTGTAACCTTAAAATAAGACTTAACTCTCTTTTTTCTGCGTTTTCTTGCCATTTTCATTCCCTTTCCGAAATTTTATTCAGAATCCGAAGATGAAACATCCGATCTTAATTTCTTTTCATACCACTGTTCTCTTGAAATAAGAACATTTCTGGGTTTCGAACCTTCAAATCCACTTATTATTCCCATTCCTTCGAGTTCATCAATTATTCTCGCAGCACGAGCATATCCGAGTTTAAGTTTTCTCTGAAGGAGGGAAGTTGATGCTTGTCCCGCATCTATAACAACTTCTATTGCTTTGTTTATGATTTCATCGTCGCCAGAAGATGCCGAAACAGATGCAGTTTCTTCTGATTTTTCACCCTTTACAGCAGGCATATTATTTTCGATTTCTTCAATAATATTATCATCATATTGTGCCTTGACTTCATTTTTGATAAATTCGACAACTTTTTCGATTTCGTTATCTTTTACATAACATCCCTGAACTCTCTTAGGCTTAGAAAATTCCTGAGGATTATAAAGCATATCTCCATATCCGAGAAGTTTTTCCGCTCCACCGACATCAATAATTGCGCGAGAGTCGACCTGTGATGAAACCATGAGTGCAATTCGACTCGGAATATTTGCTTTAATAAGGCCTGTAACAACATCGACAGTAGGTCTTTGAGTCGCAATTACAAGATGCATGCCTGCAGCACGTGCCATCTGCGCGAGACGACAAATAGCATCTTCAACTTCATTTGAAGCTGCCATCATAAGGTCTGCAAGTTCGTCTATAAGAATAACAATCTGAGGGAGTTTTTCAAGTTCTTCGTTCTTCTCAGCCATAGCATTATAACTTGATAAATCCCTTGCGTTGTTATCTGAAAAAATCTTATATCTTTTAAGCATTTCCTGAACAGCCCAGTTAAGAGCGCCAGCAGCCTTTCTGGGATCTGTAACAACCGGTATAAGAAGATGAGGAATTCCGTTATACTTAGGAAACTCTACCATTTTAGGATCGACAAGGATGAGTTTCACTTCATCGGGAGATGCGTTCATAAGAATACTCATTATAAGAGAGTGTGAACATACAGATTTACCTGAACCTGTTGTTCCTGCGATAATAACATGAGGCATTTTTGCGATATCCCCGACAATAACATTTCCATCAATATCTCTTCCTACAGCAATAGAAAGTTTACTTTTTGCATTTTGGAATTCATCACTTTCAATAAGTTCTCTGAAAAATACAGTATCCCTTACCTGATTAGGAACTTCTATACCAACTGCCGCTTTTCCGGGAATAGGTGCTTCTATTCTTACACCAGTAGCTGCAAGATTAAGCGCAATATCATCCGCAAGACCGGTTATTTTAGAAATCTTAACACCCGCAGAAGGTTGCAATTCATATCTTGTAACACTGGGGCCTCTGTTTATATCCACAATTCTCGTCTGAACGCCAAAACTTTTAAGTGTATTGACAAGTGTATCCGCCTTGTTTTTAAGTTCATTCTGAGCATCTTCTTCAGACGCCTTGGAAATAGGTTCATCAAGTAATGTAACAGGAGGATAATTATATTTTTTAACCGTTGTGGTATCTTCACTTTCGAAAAGTTTGGTCTGACCTTCTCTATCGATAATAGCCATATCCTCTTTGGAAGTAATATCAGATTCAACTTTTTCTGAAACGTTATTTCCAGCTGCTTTTTTAACTATCGAATCTATATCACTTGAATTTTTAGAAGTTTCCGGCTTAACTTCAGCAATAACCGGAGGTTCCTCTGTTTTTTCGCATTTTTTATTTTCTATGACAGGTTTTGATTTTGGTTCTACCGGTATAGGAATATCAATGTTTTCGAGTTTTGGTTTTCTTGCTTCAGGAGGAAGGGGTTCGTTAGGCGGAAGTTTAGCTGCTTTTTTCTTCTGTCTTTCAATAGAACGTCTTTCCGCATCAGCGGCATCCACCTCATTTGCAGCCTTAACCGCTTCATTAGCCTTAACAAAAGGTTTAGCAAGAAATTTGAAAAGAGAAACAAGATTAAGATTTGTAAGAAGCATTACAAATGCAAAAGTAAGTATTATAACAACAATAGAAGCACCGACATTACCAAAAAGTGCAAGAAGCGGTACTCCTATAACTATGCTTGCAAAACCGCCACCTATAAGGTCTGTTCCGTTTTCATAGAGTTGCTTCGAAAGTTCGTTTATCGGAAGTATTTCATCTTTACCAAAAATAAATATATGAGTTATTCCGCAAATAAGAAGTATAAGAATAATCCCTTGTATCATCTTTCCCGCAACAGCACTTCCTGATTTATCACAGGCAATCATAATCGCAGAATATATAAGTATTACAGGAACAAGAAATACACCTACACCAAATAATCCTCTTATAAAGTTATGAAGTGCAAGCCAGGCAGCCTGACCTTCGATTATAGACATAAGAAAAACAAGTATCCCACTTGAAAATAATACAATCGACCATAACTGTCCTGAATTATCGGATTTTGATTTTGATTTAGTTTTTGACTTTGAAGTTGTTGATGTTTTTCTTTTGTTAGCCAAAATTAACCCTCTTTTCACATTTTTAAAATAAATCTGAAATCATATATCTTTTCACATACACCAACTGCAATAGTTGCGACACCTAAAATGAGTGTATAGAACGAAAATATCTTAAAACGATTTTTCTCAACAAGCCATTTTATAAGCTTTATCGCTAATACTCCTGCGATAGCAGAAACTACAAATCCTATCACAAGAGGAAGAATTTCAATCTGATTTAAACTTTCTGCACCTATATCCTTGAGAGAAAGCACAGACCCTGCCGCGATGACAGGAATGCCAAGTATAAACGAGTATTCTACAGCAGAATCTCTCTTAAGTCCGCAAAAAAGAGCTGAACTTATTGTTGAACCCGAACGTGAGATTCCAGGAACAAGTGCTATTCCCTGGAATATTCCTATTGTAAATGCTACAGGAAATTTAACATCACCGGATGATTTATGGCCGGAAACGCATTTGTCAGCAAAGAATAATAAGATAGATGTGTATATAAAAGCGCAACCTTCGACTATAACATCATCATCCGCTGAAAGTGATGTAAAGAAATCCTTAAACACATAGAAGGCAAAAAGTGGAAGAATGGATGATATTATCATAATAATAAATCTTCTGTCGTGATTAAGTTCTTTTATACTGAATTTACCTGTAAATATATCCTTTATCATAAGTAAAAATTCTTTTATAAGTGCCCAGATAGTTTGCCTGAAAACAACAAACACCGCAAGTAACGTTCCAAGATGAAGTATCAGTGTCATAAGAACACCGCTTTCGCCTGAATTTCCTGTAAAATGTTGGAACAATGAAAGATGTCCCGAACTAGAAACAGGAAGAAATTCTGTAAACCCTTGAATAAGTGCCTGTAATATTACCTCTATAATTGACATTTTTGCCTCCTGTATTGTAAATCATATATATTATTAAATTATTAGTTCGCATACACAAATATTATACCAAAAAAGTCCTTAAAAGTCAAATTAAATCAATAAAAATAGTGCGCAAAATAAAGATACAAATCCTCATCTTTAAAATACGCACTTTAATTCTATTCTATTATGTATTTTGTATATCCGAGTTCAGACAAAGCTCTTATCGCTTCATCAACATCCCCTGCCATCATTTTTTTTGAAGAAATAACAGGAATCAACTCAATTCCGCTAAATTCAGAAGAAACAAAACCAGAAATAATTTTTGTACGTTCATATATGTTCATTTCAGAAAGTGTAAATTCTTCATCATTATATATGAGTTTGTTTTCTATTGTATCGTAATCAAATTCTACAGCAACAGCTGTAAATGGTGGCATATAATCTGTTTTTTCAAGAAATTCATCTTTATCGTTGACGATTTCGGATGCAGAGGTTCTATACATAGTAAAAGGGGCACAGTCAGAGAAAAGAGATGCTGTTTCATAAAGAACAGTTCCCCTCAACTCTTCGTTTCTTATGATGTCACCTATTTCTGAAAAATCAGCTTCTTCAAATTCAGGAAAAGCAATATCCGATATCAAAACCGCATCAAATCCTGATGCGCCTATTTCGTCAGATACATGAGAAAGATAATTCTGTGATGATGATGAAAAAGGCGAAATCCAAGGTTTTCCGCCAACATTTATGTAATCGTCATACCAAAGTATTCCTGATTCCTCGATTTTAAATCCAATATCAGTTTCGTTTATAGGAGAAAGGTTATCATAAAGAACACTTACCGAAGCAATCGGCATAAGTCCTGAACGTTTTATCGTTTTTGATATTTCATCCAACGGAAGTTCAGATTTTACAATTTCACCATTAAGCAGAGCGACATTTACTTTTGTTGCGTAATACATTTCCCCTCCCTGTGTTTTCAAAGGAACAACAACAGAAGTATATCCGGAATCTTTTGCAGATTCAACCGCTGATTCAAAAAGTTCTTTATTGAGCATATCAACAGGCTTTAAGGTATATGCCGACCATTCCTGAAACGAAACAGGAATCATATCCGAAGTCGGCAACGTTTCTTCTGTTGTAATATTAGTAACCTCGGGCGGAGTCCATGCATTTGGATTAGTCTCAGGCGGGTTTTTAATATAGTTGTAAATAGGTTCGCCTATGCAATATCCGAAAAACACAAGTAAAATCGCAAAAATGATGGTTATTACAAGTGTAACTATCTTTCTGGTTTTAGAAACAGGCTTGTGTCCATATAAAGTAGTATTGCTTCTATCAATCTTTTTTCTTTTCTTTTTATATTTATATGTCAAGCCTTTTCAACTCCTTTTCACAATTAAAATCGCATTATTTTTTCTTTTTGATAAGAATTACAATATATCCGATAACAGTAACAATCACAGAGCCGACGGTAATAGTCATAAACATATCTCTGTAAGCAGATTCAGCCAAGGTATCTCTGAACCCTACAATCCATACATACAAAAACGACAACAAAAGTGTAGGAATGTATATCATAAGTGATTTCAAAAAATAATTCTTAATTTCAAGATTTCTTACAAGTGTATACGCAACAACTACAATAAGGGTAATTATAGCTCTGTCAATTTCATGCCAGTTACCACTTGGATCTTCATAAATTCCTTGTATAAGGTATAACACACTGTTGACAAGTGTAGCAACTGTATAAAAAATGCAATAAACAAAAACAGAGTGTCTTAACCACTTATTCCATACAGTTTTCATAATAATACCCCTTTTAGTTTATTTCATAGTAACCATAAATATATAACCTATTCCTACCATAAAGAAATTACTTATTCCATGCATTATCATAGGATAAATAACATTTTTGGACTTAACATATGTAATTCCATAGGCAATACCTAATATAAACGCATATATCAACTGAAACCACGAAAAAGATACCTCAAACGGAAATGCTGTCCAACTTATATGCGCAACTGAAAATAATAAAGATGCTATAAGAATTTCAAACAAATAATTCTTTTTATTTTCTGCAGTATTCAATGAAATAAGAAAAGTAATCGGTAATGCTCTGAATAAAATTTCTTCTGATGTTCCTGATAAAAGTAACTGAAACCCTAATGTTCCCAGAACATTCGCCAAATCAAGTTGATATTCATAAGGCGATATCGAACCGGTTTTATACCCCACACTATAACTTACAAGAACATATATCAGAATAACAACAGCAAATATTATTGTATACAATATCCCTGTCTTATTCATTTCAGGTTTTAAACAGAAATCCAGATTCTTTTTCTTTTTTATAACAAAAATAACAAGTAATGCGACCAACATCTGAACTATATGATGTATGGTTATATACATAAAAGTTCCATCTTTATCGATTGATGTATAATCAAATAAATCAGCGATGAAACCTCCCAATTTACTTGCCAAAATCTGAATGAAAAACAAAAATAATATTGCAATAAATGTATATATTATTTTTCTTATTTTCGTGTTTTTCATGCTTTTTCCCTCTTGTTATTTATGCTTTGTTTCAATAGTTTTGCTCCAAGCCCAAACACAAATGCACCCAACAGAATAAAAAATCCCCAGATTATGTTCCAATAAGGTGAATTCACATCAAACATAAAGAGCAACAAATCATTCCATACTTTAAGATTAATTGCTATTGCAAATAAATCAAAGAGCAGATACCCTCCACCAAAAATATATATCCATCGCCACCAACAATTATTTTTTATATTCTTACAAAATACAACTATTCCACAAATGCAAAGAAATGCCAGAATCCCCATAAGAACAAAATAAAACGCACCTTTATCATTTAATATTCCAAGCCAGAAATTCGCATAGGATATTCTATCGATAATCCCCCATATTCTATGCAGATGAAAAAGTCCGAAAAACATAAAAAACCAGGGTTCCCAAAAATATATTCTCTTCATTTATCTTACCACCATTTCAATAGTTTTTTCAAATGAAACGCACTCTGCATATCTTTTGTTCCAGATAAATTCATTATAATACTTATAGGTTTCTTCAGCTGTCATATACTGATTATCAAATGTAGAATTCGTATTTTCAGGAACTATCATTTTAAACCCGTGTTCAAATCCCGCTTTGATAGTAGCATCAATGCAATAATCTGTCTGTAATCCGACAACGATGACAGTATCTTCGTTCTTTTCTTTCAAATATTCAAGAAGACCTGTATTCTTAAAAGAACTATTTACTGTTTTATCAAATATAAGTTCATTATTTTCCGGTTTAAAGTCCTCATATATTTCAAATCCCTCGTTGCCTTTTGAAAGCTCACAACCAATACCATCGTCGTGTCTTACAAAAATAACTTCTATCCCGTTACTACGTGCTTTGTTTATGAGTTCGTTAACCCGTTTTTTAAACAAATCAAACTCATACAATTTTTCGTTGGTAATTGCTTTTTGAGTATCCACAACAAGAAGTACCATAAAATCACCTTACAAAGTTATTGTTCCGCCTGAAAGTGCATAAAAAGCCATAGCAAGTATTCCGACATAGATATATGTTATGGGAAGCCCTCTGAAACTTGGTGAAACATCTTCAGAATATAATTT
>JAFXHL010000008.1 GCA_017536405.1 Oscillospiraceae bacterium | reverse complement strand
GTGTTGATATTTTATCTATCATCATTCTTGTCTGCCTGAATATTTCGACTCTTCTTCTTAAAATCCCCGAAAAATAAAATCCGAGTAAAACAAATGCTGTAAATACAAATAATACTCCCGATAATTTAAACATCTGATACCTCCTTAATCATCATTTTCCCTAATAATCCCTTATCAGATTCTAAAAAAACAATATATCTGAAAGCACCTGTTTTCAGAAGTTTATCTATATTATCCTTTTTCTTCAAAGCAGTCAGAGATGATGCATGCACTGTTGCTATTATTTCTGCTCCACAACATACAGAATGAAAAATAGCATTGTAATCTTCGTCTGTTCCTATTTCATCGACAAATATGTAATCGGGAGACATGGTTCTTATCGCCATAAGAATACCTTCCGACTTTGGATAGCCGTCAAAAACATCTGTAAAATCGCCTATTTCATTCTGTGGAACACCTTTATAAACGGATGCTATTTCTCCTCTTTCGTCTATAAGAGATACTTTATGTTTGTTTCCTAACTGTCTGCATAAATCTCTTAAAACAGTTGTTTTACCGCAAAGTGGTGCACCTGCTATTATAATTCCGCATTTTTCTTTATTGAAAATATTGCTCATAATCTTATCAGCAACACCTTTATGTTCATTGGCGATTCTGAAACTCAGACCAGAAATATAATTTATGTTATTTACCTTTCCGTTTTCTGTAACCGCCGTTCCGCATATACCTACTCTGTGTCCTCCTTTTAATGTAATGAATCCTTCGGAAAGTTCTCTTGAATAACTATATACAGAATAATTACAGATAGCCTTGAAACTGTATTCAATATCTTCTTTAGATACTATATATCCGCCGAGCAGAATATTTTCTGAAGCTATTCTTACCGAAATATTCCTGCCTGTCCGAAGTCTTATTTCTGTTATATTTTCGCACATTTCATAAGGATAGAGAACTTTTCTCACATTCTCGCTGAAATAGAATATAAGGTCTTTTATTTTGGTTATTCCCATAATTTTCACTCTCCTTTTTAGAAGTATATGAGGACGAGCGTTGTTATAGAACAAAAGACTGAAATTCATAAAATAATAAAAAATCCAGAGAAGAAATAAAATCTTCTCTGGATTTATATAGTTATAACAAATTAAAACCAACTGAATTCAGTTTCGTGACAAGTGGGTCGCTTCATAAGTTCTGAAAGTGCCTGTTTGATGCTTTTATTTTCAACAAAAACCTCATAAAGCTTTTCTGTTATAGGCATCGAAACTCCTACTTCTTTAGCGAGTTTCCATACTATTTTAGCACAAACATAGCCTTCAACTGTTCCTACCTTTGCTACTGCCTCAGCAGGATCGACACCCTGACCTATAAGCATTCCTGCACGACGATTACGACTATGCATACTTGTACAGGTAACAATAAGGTCGCCCATTCCTGAAAGTCCTGAAAAGGTTTCGGGGCTTCCGCCAAGTTTTACACCAAGTCTTGCGATTTCGGTCATTCCTCTTGTCATAAGCGCCGCTTTGGTATTGTCACCATATCCCATACCATCGCATATTCCAGCACAAAGAGCGATAATATTCTTCATGGCACCGCCCATTTCAACTCCTATAATATCGTCACAGGCATATATTCTGAACGACTCGTTTGAAAGTTCATCCTGAATATAATACATAGCGTCTCTGTCGAGAGATGCTACCGTTACTGTTGTTGGGTAGCCAAGAGCTACTTCTTCTGCGTGTGACGGCCCTGATATAGATACAATCTTATTATCGGGAATTTCTTCAGAAAGAACCACTGATAAACGTTTGAATGTATCGTCTTCAAGACCTTTACCTGCATTCACAACAACGGCATCCTTCTTTATGAAAGGCGCGGCCATTACTGCAATTTTTCTTACAAAAGATGATGGGATCGCAAAAATTACGATATCACAATCCTTTATTCCTGATATATCTGTAATAAGGTCTATGTTTTCGTTGATTTTAACGCCAGGAAGGAGGTTTTTATGTTCTCTTTCCTTTTTAAGCATTTCGATTTCATCAGCAAATGCCGACCATACTGTTACATCGTGATTATGTGCATCAGTCATAACAGCAAGACTTAATCCGAATCCGCCTGAACCAAGAACAGCAATTTTAGCCATATCAGGTTTCCTCCTTGGGCTTTTTCTTTTTACCGAATTTATTTTCAGTTCCTGCTCTGAGTCGTTTGATATTTTCCTTATGCATATAGATAAGTATTATGCTTGTAACACATACTAACGCAACATTAAGCCACACATAAGGATAATTTCCACTGAGTGTCTGAGTAACGAAGGTTGTTATAGGATATAAAACTGCTGCTGAAATAGATGCAACAGAAACATATCTTGTTATTATTACAATAAGAATAAAGAAAGGAATCTCAATACAGAATGTTATCGGGTCGATAACAAGAAGGATTGAACAGGAAACAAGAATTCCCTTTCCGCCCTTAAATCCGTAATATATCGGGAAAATATGTCCGATAATGGCAAAAATACCAGCTACATATCCGACAAATACCGTTGAATATTCTTCTGTAACAACATCTCTTAAATGCTCAGGGACAACAAGTCCTGTATTGAAAAGCCTGAAAATAGTTATACCTATTATAACGGCAACAACACCTTTTGAAAGGTCGCCTAACATAGTTAAAATTGCAGGGCCTTTTCCGAAAACACGGAGAGTATTTGTGAAACCTGCGTTTTTACTTCCTACTGTTCTGATGTCTGTTTTCTTCCACAATCTGCATATAATTATAGCAAAGTTAAGGCTTCCGAGAAGGTAAGCGATAACTGCCGTTATAGCAAGCGCGATAGAAAAACTGGAAATATTATCAATCATAAAAATGCTCCTTATTTATCGTTTTCTCCACGTTCTCTCACAATAAATCTTACAGGAGTACCTTCAAGGCCGAATGTCTGCCTTATCTGATTTTCAAGATATCTCTGATAAGAAAAATGGAAAAGTTCCGCCTTGTTTACAAAAGTTACAAATGTAGGCGGTTTTGTAGAAGGCTGAGTCATATAGTAGATTTTAAGCCTTTTACCCTTATCTGAAGGGGGCTGAACGCGCGATGTTGCGTAAGCGAGAACATCATTGAGTGTACCTGTTGATAATCTCATAGAGTTCTGTTCATTTACATATTTTATAAGTTCATAGAGCTTTTCGACCCTCTGACCTGTTTTTGCCGAAATAAACGCAAACGGAACATAAGACATAAAGCTGAATTTTTCTTCAAGTTCTTTACGGTATTTATCCATAGTAGAACTATCTTTATCTATAATATCCCATTTATTCACTGCAACAATACAGCCTTTACCCTGTTCGTGAGCATAACCTGCAACTTTACTGTCCTGCTCTGTGAAACCTACTTCGGCATCAATAACAATAACGCATACATCTGCCCTGTCAACTGCCATATAAGCACGAAGGACACTGTATTTTTCGATTTCTTCAAGAACTTTTGATTTTTTTCTGATACCTGCCGTATCGATAAATACAAATTTATCTTCTCCGTATTCAACGATTGTATCCGTTGCATCACGGGTTGTTCCCGCGATATCAGAAACTATTGCTCTTTCTTCTCCTGCAATGCGATTTATAAGAGATGACTTTCCTACATTAGGTTTTCCGATAACAGCAACTTTAATGTATTCATCGCTATAATCGTCTTTCCCTGCATCTTCAGGAAATTTTGCGAAGACTTCATCCAAAAGATCGCCTGTACCATGACCATGAACAGATGAAACCGCGATAGGATCACCCACTCCGAGAGTGTAGAAATCATAAATTTCAATAGGTGGTTCGCCCACACTATCGCACTTGTTTACGCATAAAACAATAGGTTTTCCGCTTTTACGAAGCATTGAAGCAACTTCTGCGTCGCTTGCAGTCACTCCGCTTCGCAAATCTGTAACAAATATAATAACATCGGCTTTCTGTATGGCAAGTTCTGCCTGTCTTTTCATCTGAGAAAGAATAATATCATCAGTTTCAGGCTCAATACCGCCTGTGTCAACAAGCATAAATTCCTTTGAACACCATTCGCATTTAGCATAAATACGGTCTCTTGTAACACCTGGGGTATCTTTTACAATAGAAAGTCGTTGACCGATAAGCTTATTGAATAAAGTCGATTTACCTACGTTAGGTCTACCGACGATTGCCGCAACGGGTAATGCCATGTAATCCCTCCTTACATAGAAAAACAGAGAAGGAGCTTACACTCCTTCTCTGTAAAGAAGTCTTACGCTTCCTTTTTGATTACTTCTACACCCTTATAGAAACCACAGTTCTTGCAAACTCTATGTGGTGTTATAAGAGCTCCGCAATTTGTGCATCTGCTGAATGCAGGTGTTTCTAACTTCCAAACAGCTGATCTTCTCTTATCACGTCTTGCTTTGGATACTTTTCTCTTTGGTACTGCCATCTTTAAAGCACCTCCCCTTAATATCTATAAAAAATTAAATTATTGACTTCATTTCTGACAGTCGCATACCGACTCATTCAGATCTGTTCCACAGAACTGACATAAACCTAAACAATCCTCTTTGCAAAGCACTTTTGACGGAAAATGCAGAATCAAATCGGATAAAATATGCTCGTCAAGATTAAGTTCGTTCCCTCCCACAACGATGTAATCATCGTTATCTTCAGAAGAAAGCGATTTTACAACTATTACATCTGTCGATACAGAATAATCGCGTTCAAACTCAATCAGACATCTGTCACACTTGTGACGAAGCCTGTAATCCGCCTTATATTCAAGACTGATTACTCCGGATTTATTCTTGATAATGCCCTTAACCGAGACAGGCAAAGCCAAATCAATATTTTTGTAATCAGTGGCATTCTCAACAGCAATTTCATAATCAAATTCCTGTTTCTCGCCCGGAATTTCAAAAATACGCCTTAAATCCAATATCATTTAAAGACACCTCTCGAATATCACAAATTATATTATAATAGTTATTTTTCCCATTGTCAATAGTTTTAGCCAATTTTTTGTTTAATAAAACAAAATATATGACGCAAACAACTTTGCGCCATATATTTTTAGATGAAATTAATTACATTTTATACTTAATTACACTGTCAGGAAGTTCATCAGCATCAGCAGAAACTGTGATGATGCACTTGATATCATCGCCTGTGATCTTATCGAGTTTATCGAAAAGAACACCAAGTTCAGCATAATCTCTGCCTACTACTTTGAGGATACCATCAACATAGATTTCCTTGATATCAAAGTTTCCTGCGATCATTCCATTTACAAAACCATAGAACATATCAATACCTTCGAGGTTGTAATCTTCCATGTCTGTAAGTCTTACACTGTGATTGATGTCGTATGTAAGTTTAAGGCCTTTTTCAATACATACTATATTTCCGCTTGTTGACTTAGCGGCTTCGTTAATCATATCAATGAGAACTTTTGTTTTTCCAGAACCTTTTTTTCCTGTGATAATCTTTACCATAGAATAACACTCCATTCCGCCGAATTAACGGCAATATATTTCAAATGCAGAATATGCATTTGTGGACAATAAATAAAATTAGTTGAGCTTTGCTTCAAGAGCAGCCTTATCGCCTTCATATCCGGGTTTACCGAGAAGTGCGAACATATTCTTCTTGTAACTTTCTACACCGGGCTGGTTGAAAGGATTTACTCCTAAAACATAACCCGAAACTGCGCAAGCCTTTTCAAAGAAATAAATAAGATAACCGAGAGATTTTTCGTTTGTGTCATCAAGTTCGAGAACGAGGTTAGGAACCCCTCCTTCTGAATGAGCAAGAACTGTTGCCTGGAAAGCTCTGCGGTTTACAACGGACATATTCTGATTTGTAAGGAAGTTGAGTCCGTCAAGATTTGCTTCATCATTTTCAAGGAAGAAATCCTTCTTGGGTGTCTTGATATCAAGAACTGTTTCAAAGAAGAGTCTTTCACCTTCCTGAATATACTGACCGAGAGAATGAAGATCAGTTGAGAATGTAACGCTTGAAGGGAAAAGACCCTTTCCGTCCTTACCTTCACTTTCGCCGAAAAGCTGTTTAAACCATTCAGTCATCATTGTGAAACTGGGATCATATGTAACGAGAAGTTCAAGCGCTTTGCCCTTTCTGTAAAGAACATTTCTGTATGCAGCATACTTGAAACAATCGTTATTTTCAAAATCGGCTGAAAGTTCTTTCTGCGCAATCTGAGCGCCTTCCATAAGTGCATCAATATCACAACCTGCAACTGCAATAGGAAGAAGACCTACTGCTGTAAGAACTGAAAATCTTCCGCCTACATCGTCAGCGATAACGAAAGTTTCATATCCTTCCTTATCAGAAAGTTCCTTAAGTGTTCCCTTCTTAGCATCTGTAGTAGCGAAAATGCGTTCTTTAGCACCTTCCTTGCCGTATTTCTTTTCAACAAGATCTCTGAAAACTCTGAATGCAAGCGCTGGTTCTGTTGTCGTTCCCGACTTGGAAATGACGTTTACAGAGATATCTTTTCCTTCACAGATCGAAAGAATATCGTTAAGATATGTAGGGCTGATGTTATTTCCTACATAGTAGATATCAGGTGTATCCTTCTTGAGAGAGTTGTAGAAAGGCGATTTGAGAAATTCAATAGCCGCTCTCGCTCCGAGGTATGAACCACCGATACCGATAACAATAAGAATATCAGAATTCTTCTTGATTCTTTCAGCAGCAGCCTTTATTCTGGCAAATTCTTCTTTATCGTAATTTGTAGGAAGATCATACCATCCTAAAAAGTCATTGCCTGCTCCTGTTTTATTTTCAAGAGTTTTTGCAGCAGCTTCAACTTCAGGCTGTATAGCCTTGATTTCAGCATCGCTTACAAATTCATTGACATAATTTGAATTCAATTTTACGAACATTACAATTAGCCTCCAAAACAATATGCTAAATATATTTTACTATATAAGCAGAATTTTTGCAAGATATTTTGGAAATAGCCGATAGTTTTGTTGAAATACAACTAAAAAGATATTGCGCTTTTTAGCAAAATCAACAACGCATTGAAAAATGTCATTTTTTCAACAGAATCAGTAGTTATTATGTCGGTACGATATATTTCATTATCATATAAATAATACGTAATTTCGCCTATTTTCTGATTTTTATAAACCGGTGCCTCAATATATTCAGGCAAAGTTATTTCATATTCTATGTCGCCCGAACAGCCTATCGGAATTGTTGTTTCAGAAAGAAATTCAGGCTTCGCAAGAACAATTTTCGCTGTACCGCTTTTCACCTTTACACCATTCAGAAGTTCTTTCGGAACAGCAGGTCTTATAGTTTCGTAGGAAGAAAAACCTTTATCAAGAAGGTTCTTTCCTTTTTTTATGCAATCCTCCTTTTCATCACATCCTATAATTATGCTTATAAATACCGAATCTCCTCTTTTTGCTGCCGCTGAAATAGAATATCCTGACTTTTCGCTATACCCTGCCTTTATACCAAGAATCCCATCATATGTTCTTACAAGTGTATTTGTATTCACAAGCTGAGTAGCACCATTTCTGAGTTCATCCATATAAGTTGTCATATACGGAGTAAGAAAATCATATTTTATAAGTTCTTTGGAAAGTAAAGAAATGTCATATGCCGTTGAATACTGTTTCCCTTCGCCTGTTCCTTTACAGTCGGTAAATATAGTATTTTTCATACCGAGTTCTTTTGCTTTCTGATTCATAAGTTTTACAAAATCTTTTTCTGAACCTGATATTTTTTCTGCAAAAACTATGCAGGCATCATTCGCATTACCTATTATAATTCCTTTTAAGAGATCTGAAACTGACATTTTTTCTCCTGTTTCAAGCCAGATAACAGCTCCTGTTTCGTTAAAAGCGTTATTTCCTGCCGTAAGTTCATCATTTAAAGACAATTCGCCCGATTCTATACATTCAGCAACAAGCAGAATTGTCATAAGTTTATTAAGGCTTCCAATATGAATGGGTTTATCGGAATTATTTTCATATAATACCTGACCTGTATTTCCGTCGATAAGTATTTCCGAAGAAATTTTTTCTTCGGTTGCATATAAAATAAGATTTGTTCTGAAAAGAAAAATTGCAAAAACAATCAATACTGTAAATATTTTTTTATTCATATCTTTTTCCTCCAAAAATATCTGTATTAAATGTTATGCTTGAAGATAGTGATATAAAACAAAAACGCCCCCGTAAACTACGGGAGCGTCTGATTTTACCCAATCAAAAATTATTCAACGATAAACTGCTTGATATCAGCGAAGAGTGCTGTTGCATCATCTGTGTGAGCAACGAGTTCAATAGGCTTTGAAAGGTCAAGGCTGAAGATACCCATGATTGACTTAGCATCAATTGAATATCTGCCTGAGTTAAGGTCTACATCGTATTCAGCTTTCATAACTGAACCTACAAAATTCTTTACGTCATCGATTGTTGCGAGCATTACTTTTACATTTTTCATTTAAATCTACCTCCATTGTTTGATTTACTTTTTTCATTTTCTCTTGGGTACACCCTTAATATAAGCATAATTTTCCTCCCTGTCAAGAAAATTTGAAAAACTTAAAAAAATATTGTATAATCTTCTTAATTCAAAAAATAAGGTTAAAACCTTTTGTTAAAATCGCACAATAAATATATACTGTTTTTGTACAACTGTTACGAGGTGATTATAATTAGAATACATTATATATCATTCGGATGTAAAGTAAATCTTTACGAAACCGAATGCGTGAAAGAATTACTCGTTTCTGAAGGGTATGAAATTTCTGAATCTGAAAAGGATGCTGATATTTTCCTTATAAATACCTGCACAGTAACTTCAGAAAGTGATAAAAAACTAAGAAAAACAATAAATCGTATCAAAAAATCATATCCCGGTGCCGTTATAGGATTGATGGGTTGTTTTGTTCAGGCTTTTCCCGATAAGGCAAAGGAACTTAATGCTGAAATTCTCATAGGAAACGGAAATAAAACAGAAATTTTATCTGCATTAAGGCAATATCACGAGTGTAAAGCGAAACAGCTTTATATCAATGATAATTCTGTGGATTCGCGATTTGAGCCTATGTGTCTTGGCGGATTCCAGAAAAAGACAAGAGCGTTTTTAAAAATCCAGGATGGTTGTAATCAGTTCTGTACTTACTGTATTATACCAAAAGCAAGAGGCAGAATTTGCTCGAAACCTGTTGACGAAATAAAAAAAGAAGTGGAAATTCTTGCTGAAAACGGATACAAAGAGGTTGTTATTGTCGGAATAAACCTTTCTTTTTATGGAAAAGAGTTTGGTTTAAGGCTAATAGATGCCATAGAAACAGTCTGTTCTGTTGACGGAATAGAA
The DNA here is from genome assembly GCA_017536405.1 of Oscillospiraceae bacterium. Lineage (GTDB taxonomy): Bacteria > Bacillota > Clostridia > Oscillospirales > Ruminococcaceae > RGIG4131. Next base: position 34,588 of record JAFXHL010000008.1, on the reverse strand, counting down.
CGAGTAAGGCTTGGTTCTTTAGAGCCTGAAGTTATTTCTGATGAAGACATAGAAAGAATGTCAAGGCAGAAAAAATTATGTCCGCAATTTCATTTATCATTGCAAAGCGGATGTGACCGAACTTTAAAGGCTATGAACAGGCATTATACTTCTGAAGAATACGCAGAAATTGTAAGTAAATTGCGTTCAGCATTTGAAAACTGCGCTATAACAACGGATATAATGGTAGGTTTCCCTGATGAAACAGAAGATGATTTTGAAAAATCATACAATTTTGTAAAAAAGATGAATTTCAGTCAGGCACATATCTTCCCTTATTCAAAAAGAGAAGGAACTATCGCCTATAAAATGGAAAATCAGGTAAATGAATCCGTAAAAAATGAACGTGCCAAAAAAATAGCAGAAATAACAAATAAAAGTCATATAGAATTTATGAAATCCCATATCAACGGCGTTTATCCTGTTTTATTCGAGCGTGAACAATCCCCTGAATTCCACAATGGACATACCCCTGATTATCTGTTCATAAAAGTTCTTAAAAAAAGTTGCGAAAAAAGTTTGCGTAATCAGATATTTTATGTTAAAATAGATAGGATTGAGAATGACTGTTGTATTGGTCATATTATTCAATAAAAGGAGTAGAGCAAAATGTCAGTATTCAGAATTTTTGTTGAAAAGAAACCGGATTATGCGGTAGAAGCAGGTCATGTGCTTGCAGATGCTAAAACAGCCCTTCGTCTTGAAGGACTCAGAAGCGTAAGACTTATCAATCGTTATGATGTTGAAGGTCTTTCGGAAGCAGATTTCAAACTTACTTTACCTATCGTATTTTCAGAACCCGCTGTTGATGTGATTTACAGCGAACTTCCCGAACTTTCAGCAACAGAAAAGATTTTCGCAGTTGAATATCTTCCAGGTCAGTTTGACCAGAGAGCAGATTCGTGTGAACAGTGTATCCAGCTTCTCACACAGGGTGAAAGATGCAAGGTAAAGAATGCAAGAGTTTACATCATAGATGGTGATGTTTCAGACGCTGAATTCGATAAACTCAAAGCTTATCTTATAAACCCCGTTGAAAGCTGTGAAGCATCTCTTGAAAAAGTTGATACTCTTAAAACAGTTTATAACATCCCCACAGAAGTTGCTGTTCTTGATGGATTTATTTCACTCGATGAAGAAGGACTCAAGAACTTTATCGCTGATTACGGTCTTGCTATGGACCTTGACGACATAAAGTTCTGTCAGAAGTATTTCTCTGAAACTGAAAAGAGAGAACCTACAATTACTGAAATCAGAATGATCGACACATACTGGTCAGACCATTGTCGTCATACTACTTTCGGAACACATATCGATAATTTCAATATCGAAGCAGATTACATAGAAAAAACATTCAAGGAATATCTTGCTGTAAGAGACGAACTTGGCAGAACAGACAAGCCTATAACTCTTATGGATATTGCTACTATCGCCCCTAAAAAGCTCAAGAAAGACGGAAAACTCAACGATCTCGACGAAAGTGAAGAAATCAACGCTTGTTCTGTAAAGATCAAGGTTGATGTTGACGGAAATGAAGAAGACTGGCTTCTTATGTTCAAGAACGAAACACATAACCATCCTACTGAAATCGAACCTTTCGGTGGTGCGGCTACTTGTCTCGGCGGTGCTATAAGAGACCCTCTTTCTGGTCGTTCTTATGTTTATCAGGCAATGCGTGTAACAGGTGCGGCTAATCCCCTTGTTCCCGTTGATGACACAATCAAGGGCAAACTTCCTCAGAGAAAGATTACTGTTGGTGCTGCAAGCGGTTATAGCTCATATGGTAACCAGATAGGTCTTGCAACAGGGCATGTTGCTGAAGTATATCATCCAGGATATGTTGCAAAGAGAATGGAAATCGGCGCTGTTGTCGGGGCTGCTCCTATGGAAAATGTTGTAAGAGAAGTTCCTCAGCCCGGTGATGTTGTTATTCTTCTTGGCGGTAAGACAGGTCGCGACGGTTGTGGCGGTGCTACAGGTTCATCAAAATCACATACAACTGCTTCACTTGAAGCTTGTGGTGCTGAAGTTCAGAAAGGTAATCCCCCTATCGAAAGAAAACTCCAGAGACTTTTCAGAAATCCTGATGTTACAAAGATGATCAAGCGTTGTAATGACTTCGGCGCAGGCGGTGTTTCTGTTGCTATCGGAGAACTTACTGACGGTCTTATCATCAATCTTGATAAAGTTCCTAAGAAATATGATGGTCTCGACGGAACAGAACTTGCTATAAGTGAATCACAGGAAAGAATGGCTGTTGTTGTTGCCAAGGAAGATGTCGAAAAATTCCTTAAAGCAGCAGACACAGAAAACCTTGAAGCAACACTCGTTGCCGATGTCGTTGCTGAACCCAGACTCCGTATGTTCTGGAATGAAAAGGAAATTGTAAGCCTTTCAAGAGAATTTCTTAATTCAAACGGTGCTGAAAAGCATACTGACATTTCAGTAAATGTACCCGTTCTCGCTGATTTCAAGAAATTCAGCAACAATGAAGAAAGCTGGTACGCTCTCGCTTCTAACCTCAATGTATGTTCACAGAAGGGTCTTATTGAAAGATTCGACTCAACAATCGGCGCAGGAACAGTTCTTATGCCTTTTGGTGGTGCTTATCAGCTTACACCTACTCAGGCTATGGCTGCAAAAATCCCTGTTCTCAACGGTCAGACAAAGACATGTTCACTTATGGGCTGGGGCTTTAATCCTAACATCAGTGAAAAGAGCCCTTATCACGGAGCAATGATGGCTGTTATTGAATCAATTGCAAAGGTAATCGCTATCGGTGGTTCTTATGAAAAATGCTGGCTTACATTCCAGGAATACTTTGAAAGAACACAGAACAATCCTACTCGTTGGGGCAAGCCTTTCTCAGCACTTCTCGGTGCTTTCAAGGCACAGCTTGAACTTGGTTGCGCATCAATCGGTGGTAAAGACTCAATGTCAGGAACATTCGAAAACATCGACGTTCCTCCTACCCTTGTTTCGTTTGCAGTATCACTTGCAAACAGCGACAAGGTAGTTTCTCCTGAATTCAAAGCAGCAGGAAACGAAGTTATTTACATCAAGCCTGAATTCGATGAAAATATGCTCCCTGATTTTGATAGCGTTAAGAAATGCTTTGAAAAGGTTGAAAAATACATTGCTGATGGTAAGGCTGTTTCTGTATGGGCAGTTTCATTCGGTGGTATCGCTGAAGCAGTTTCAAAGATGGCTCTCGGTAATAAGATTGGTTTCAAATTCACATCTGATGTATCTGAAGAAGATTTATTCGGTGCTATAAGTGGTGCGTTTGTAATCGAAGTTGATGGCAAGGCTGATGAAGGCGACAATGTAATCGGTATTACAACTGTTGATTACGCTATTGACTGCGGTGCTTACAAGGTTGATATGGAAAAATTCCAGAATCTCTGGGAAAACAAGCTTGAACCTATCTTCCCTGTCAACGCAAAGGCAAAGAGCGAAACAGCAAAGATTTACACATATACTCCCGAAAAGATTGTTACTCCTTCGGTTAAGGTTGCAAAACCAAGAGTACTTATTCCTGTATTCCCAGGAACAAACTGTGAATACGATACAGCAAGAGTATTTGAAAGAGCAGGTGCTGTTCCTGAAGTTGTTGTTATCAAAAACCTCACAACAGCAGGAATTACTGAATCAATCGAAAAAATCGCAAACAGCATAAAGAATTCACAGATTGTAATGCTCCCTGGTGGATTCAGCGGTGGTGACGAACCTGACGGAAGTGGTAAGTTCATTACTGCATTCTTCCGCAACCCTCGTGTAAGCGAAGCTGTTATGGACCTTCTTGATAACAGAGACGGACTTATGCTCGGTATCTGTAACGGATTCCAGGCACTTATCAAGTTAGGACTTGTACCTTATGGTAAGATTGTTGATATGAAGGATGATTCACCTACTCTTACATTCAACACAATCGGCCGTCATCAGTCTATGATGGTTCATACAAGAATTGCATCAAACAAGTCTCCATGGCTTATGAATACAGAAGTCGGCGATATGCATACAATCGCTATTTCGCACGGCGAAGGAAGATTTGTTGCAACTCCTGAACAGCTTAAGGTTATGGCTGAAAACGGACAGATTGCTACACAGTATGTAACTCTTGACGGAGAACCTACAATGGATATCAGATTCAATCCTAACGGATCTGTTGATGCTATTGAAGGTATCACTTCTCCTGACGGACGTGTTCTCGGTAAGATGGGACACTCAGAAAGAATCGGAACAGAAATCTGTAAGAACGTTCCCGGCGAAAAGGATCAGAAAATCTTTGAAAGCGGAGTTAAATACTTCGGATAATAAAACAATAAAAAGACCGTACAGTAATCTGTACGGTCTTTTAACTTGTATAGTCTTCGATAAGTCTGTTCAGTTCCTCTTCGCTATATGCAACAATTCCTTTATAAAGTTCTTGTTTATCATATTCCCCGAAACTGTTCACCGAAACATCAAAAATATCTATTGGTTCTTCGCTGTTATAATAAAAAGACGCTATCTTCCCGTTATATTCTTTAAGTATATAACGCCTTTCTTCGCTTATTGCCGTTTCAGCTTTTACAACCTCGGTTTCTTTCTTATCATCATCCGTCATCACAGTTATTGTCATAGTTGCAAGAGAAAGAAGCGCTAATGAACCTATAGCTAAAAGTGCTATTTTTTCTCGGATAATTATCTTCACCTTCTTATTTCGTAATTTTTAAAACCTATATTAGTATTCTTGACCAAAGAAACCTGATTATTCCTTACAATTTCTATATTTATTGTATTTTATTTTGATAAAAAATGTGATATAATAATTTTAGTTGTATCCAGATTATAAAAATGACTTAAATATACAGAATTTTCAGGAGGAATTATGAGAAGTTCAAGTGACATCAAAATCAGAAAAAGAAGAAAAAAGAGTAATCCTGTCTTAAAGACACTTGCGGTTATAGGAACAACATTCCTTTCTCTTTTTCTCATCGTTGTAATTACACTCTGTATCGTTGCTACGGCACTTACCGTTTACGTAATCAAGTTTATGGAAAACTCTGAAAGTGTTGATATCGACCTTTATAATCTCGATGTAATGACAACTTCATTCATCTATGCAGAAGACCCTGTTACAGGAGAACAGGTTGAAATCCATCGTATGAGTCAGGATGCCAACAGAATTCTTGTATCTCTTGATGAAGTTCCTCAGCATGTAAGAGACGCATTCATCTCAACGGAAGACGAACGTTTCTATGAACACGAAGGCGTTGACTTTAAACGAACCTTCCTTGCATTTGCAAACTATTTCCTTCATTTCTGGGACGAAAAACAAGGTGGTTCTACTATAACACAGCAGCTTGTAAAGAATATCACAGGCGATGATAAGCAGGACCCTGCCAGAAAGATGCGTGAAATTTTCAGAGCGATGAATCTTGAAAGAGAATATCCTAAGGATGTTATTCTTGAAGCTTATCTCAACTATATCGGTTTCGGCGGAAACACATATGGTATCCAGGCCGCTGCTAACAAATACTTCAACAAGGATGTTTCTGAGCTTACGGTTGCAGAAGCGGCTTGTCTTGCGGCTATTCCTAAAAGTACAGTTGAATTCAATCCTCTCATAAATCCTGAAAGTAATCAGAACAGAAGAAATCAGGTAGTACTCCCTACTATGCTTGAAAACGGATTTATTTCATCAGCACAGTATGAAGAAGCAGTTAACGCAACTCTTATTTTTGCAGGTCAGTCACTCGATGAAGAAACAGGCGAAATTGTTGAAGAAGATACTGTTATTCAGGATTATTTCGTTGACATGGTAATTTTCGATGTTGCAGAAGATTTCCAGAAAAAATACGGAATTGATACTCAGGAAGAAGCTATAAAGATTATTTCAAATGGCGGTTACAGAATTTACTCGACAGTTGACCTTGATATTCAGAGAGAAATGGAAGCTAAGTATCTTGATAATGCTACTTTCTCAAATTCAGAAGAAGCACTTGCAAATCCTCCTCAGTCTGCCGCTATCATAATGGACTATAACGGACATATCAAGGGCGTTGTAGGCGGTATCGGAAGAAAGCCCAATCCTATGTGTTATAACAGAGCGACAATGGCAAAACGTTCGATTGGTTCGACTGTAAAGCCTATTTCCTCATACGGATATGCTCTTTATTCAGACTACATCAACTGGTCTACAGTTTTCTTTGATGAACCTATCGAAGTTGTTGAAGACTGGAATACTATGAAGAAGATGAAATGGCCTAAAAACTATTCGAACAAATGGACAGGTCAGAAATATTTCACATATGACGCTCTTCAGCGTTCGCTCAACACAATTCCTGCTCAGTTGGTTGATCATCATACTCCTAAAACAGTTTTCGACTTTATGCAGAACAATATGCAGATTACATCTCTTGTTGCTGCTGACGCAGACTATTCTGCTATGACTGTTGGTGGTCTTACTGATGGTATTACCCTTCTTGAACTTACATCTGCTTATCAGGCTTTCGGTAATGAAGGAAAAATCTATAAGCCGATTTCATATTATAAAGTTCTTGACTCAAACGGAAATGTAGTTCTTGATAACACAGACAACACATACATTCAGGCCATAGACCCTGATACCGCTTATGTAATGAACAAACTTCTTCAGACAGTAGTTTACGGCCCGGCAGGTACAGGTGTTGCTGCTAAGGTTGAAAATGTTACTATTGCTGCAAAAACAGGTACTTCTCAGGAATGGGTTGACCTCGCTTTCGTTGGTGTTACTCCCTCATATGTTTCTGCTATATGGTATGGATATGACGAAGCATATAAATACGATGAAGAAACAGGAAAATATGTTCCTAACTCATGTAAGGATATCTACTATTCATCAGCTGTTGTATGGAAAAATGTTTTCGGAAATATAATGGCAGAAAAGGATGCAGGAACGGCTTTCCCTGAAAACCCCAACATCATAAAGATGGAATATTGTATGCATACAGGTCTTATTGCAGGTCCTTCATGCACAACAAGAGCCGAAGGATATTATAAACCCACAAATATTCCTGGCTTCTGTAATGGTCAGCACAACGGAACAATTTATAATCTTCCCGGCGGAGAAACTATAAGAGTTATCGAGGAAGAAAACGAAGAAACAACTCCCGGAACTGCATCAACTATAGACCTTAACTCACTTCCCCAGTAATAAGGAGAATTATGGACAGAATTAAATTTGCTTGCCCTTGTCATTTCGGGCTTGAAAGCGTTTTGAAATTTGAAATAGGAAAAATCGGCGGTGAAGATATAACCGTTTCTGATGGAAAGGTATCGTTCTATGGTGATTTTTCAACTCTTGCAAAAGCAAATATTTCTCTTGCTACTGCTGAAAGAGTTCTTATTGTTCTCGCAGAATTCCACGCAGAGTCTTTTGAGGAATTATTTCAGGGTGTTAAAAAAATTCCGTTTGAACAGTATATCGGAAAATATGATGCATTCCCTGTTAAAAGCGGACACGCACTCAATTCCACATTACACAGCATTCCCGATTGTCAGTCAATCATAAAAAAAGCTGCTGTTGAAAGACTTAAAGAAAAATACCACAACAGTTGGTTTGAAGAAACAGGCGCTGTATTCCCTATTCAGTTTTCGATTATAAAAGATGAAGTTGTTATTTATCTCGACACAACAGGAACAGGGCTTCACAAAAGAGGATACAGAAGAAATTCAAATGATGCTCCGATAAAAGAAACTCTTGCTGCAGGAATTATTGACCTTGCAAGAGTAAGAGGAGATTCTGTTGTGTGTGACCCATTCTGCGGAAGCGGCACACTTCTTATAGAATCTGCATATAAGGCATTATCTGTAGCACCTGGGCTTAAAAGAAAGTTCTTGGCAGAAAAATGGGACTGTATCCCCTCTTCATTCTGGAAAGATGCAAGAAATGATGCTATTTCACTTGTAAGACACGATACTGCTTTTAAGGCTTATGGATTTGACATTGATGAAAATGCAGTAACACTCACTAATGACAACGCAAACAAAGCAGGTATTTCAAAGAGAATTTCTGCGGCAAAAGCCGATATAAAGAACTACAAAAATCAAAAAGGAACAATAACTATCTGCAACCCACCTTATGGCGAAAGAATGCTTGATATTAAAGAGGCTGAAAAACTCTATCAGGTTATGGGGCAGGTTTTTGAAGGAAGCAAAGATGCTCCCTGCTATATAATCTCTCCTCACGAGGATTTTGAAAAATTCTTCGGAAGAAAAGCGGATAAGAGAAGAAAACTTTATAACGGAATGCTGAAATGTCAGTTGTTTATGTATTATAAATAAGATAAACAAAACCCTTGAGAAGAAATAAATCTTTTCAAGGGTTTATTTATTATAAAATATTCAGTTCGGTAAATTGGAATTGGTCACTTTGCATATCGCGGGTCTAATAGAGGTTTCCCGTCTTTATCCACCAAAACCGTAATTCCTCCGATGTTTGTCCAATGTGCCATTAAATACTGTACACCTGTTTCCGTATCGACAATAATTCTTGTTCCTTCCATCAATCCGTCTTTTTCAATAATCTCAAATCTTTTTTTCATGTCTGTTATCTCCTTTGTCAAATTCATATTTATCACCCTGTCCGACCACCCATATTATACCACACTTTACAGATAATTGCAATAAAAATAAGTTCCGATATTCTTTATATCGGAACTTTCTGGCTGGGATAGGTGGATTCGAACCACCGGAATGACGGAGTCAAAGTCCGCTGCCGTACCGCTTGGCTATACCCCAATATAATCCCCGCCACAAAGACAGGGATTTATTTTATGAGTTTTTATACTTATTCGCGATGTCTTCATAATAAATATCTGTTGCTTCGATATCGCTTGTTACTACATACCATTTGCCTTCGTATTTTGCAAGAGATACAGAAGTCTGACTTTTTTCCGACTTATATGAGTCATATAAAGTTATGTCAACATCCATAAGAATTCCCTCTGCGCTGATCTTATAGAACTTCATCAGCATATCAGAGTAAGCATATCTCGTTTTCACCTTATATTTAAGTTTAAAGCCTTCTTCATAATCATTTCCAAGGTATCCATAAAGATAATTCATATAAAAATCCTTGAAATTATCATCATCCTTATACTCATCAAATTTTTCAATATAAGGAGGATAAACTACTTCGGAAAGCGAATCATAATCCATATTCTGAACGGCAGAAAAATACTTATCAACAGCGGATTTCTGCGCTCTGTAATCTGCTGTTATATAAAGAATTCCTACAAGAAGAATTATAGCAAAGAAACAAAGACATATTCCGAAAACCTTTAAAACATTGAGTTTTTCGCGTTTCTTTTCTAATTTTATCTTCTTTTTTTCTTCCATTCTTTTAGCTTTGGTAGCGTTTCTGTCTTTTTTTGACATATCAGTTTACCTTACTTTGCATTTGCTTTTCCAAGGAATGCCGCACCGATAAGGCCTGCGTCGTTGCCAAGTTTAGCAATAACAATTTCGGTATTCTTCTTGGAATTTTTTGAATATACTTCCTGCTTTACGAGTTCTTTGAGAGGAACTATAAGAGGATCGCCTTCGTTACATACTCCTCCGCCAAGACAAAGAATGTCAGGCTGGAAAGTATTTATGATATTTGTAACACCTGCTGCGAGATGCTTTATGTATTTGTCAACAACCTTCTTTGCAGAAGCGTCGCCCTTACGCATAGCGTTGAAAGCAAGTCTTCCTGAAACGTGTCCGTCTTCTTCAGACATAGGCCACATAATAGAATCCTTATCTTCTTCCATAGCTTCTTTTGTCATACGGATAAGTCCTGATGCTGATGAATAAGCTTCGAAGCAGCCCTTTCTTCCGCAAGAGCACTGTGCGCCGTCAACAACGATAACTTCATGTCCGAGTTCCGCACCGGCGAAATTAGAACCTGAATAGATTTTTCCGTCAATGATAATTCCGCCGCCTACTCCTGTTCCGAGTGTAACAGCAACAGCATTATTAGCACCCTTTGCAGCGCCTGCTACAAATTCGCCGTAAGCAGCAGCATTAGCGTCGTTATCTACAAAAACAGGCTTACCGAGTTTTTCAGAGAGATAATCTGCCATAGGAACATCGTGGAAATCAAGGTTGCATGAATATTCAACGATACCTGTTGAACTGTTTGCAATGCCGGGTGTGCCTACACCGACCCATTCGATATCATTCATTGTAAGACCTGCCTGTTCAACAGCCATGAGAGATACTTTTGCCATATCATCCATAATTTCTTCAGAAGGTCTGGGACAATTTGTCTTTACACTTGTTTTTGCAACGATTTCAAAATTTTCATTTACAACCCCTGCTTTGATGTTTGTTCCACCGAGGTCTATTCCGATATAGTATTTCAAATGAAATCCCTCCTAAAATAATTGACTTCAATAATTTTACCATATAAAAGGTATAAAGTCAATAATTATGTATCAATTCTTATCATTTCAGTTATCTGTTTATTGCGATAAACAAGGTCTTGGCGCGATGTAAAACCTTTCTTTTCCCAAAATGCATTTCCTGTTTCATTCTTTTCAAAAACAACGAGGGCAACCTTGGTTATTCCGATATCTTCAAATGCTTTCATAGCCCTGTCAACAAGTTTTGTTCCTATTCCGTTATTTCTTTCGGATGGCTTTACGGCTGTATGATAAATATATCCGCGTCTGCCATCATTTCCACACAAAATAACACCGATAATTTCATCGTTATCTACGGCAACAAAACAGGTTTCGGGATTTCTTTCAAGAAATCTGCTTATTCCCTTTTCTGAATCATCCACATCATTAAGCCCCATACCTTTACAGGAAAGCCAGAGGTTATAAACTGATTTATAATCAGAAATCTCCATTTTTCTTATTTCCATAAAGTTCGTCCTAAACCTTTCTTATAGGATGTCTTATTACTGTTTTCCATTTTTCAGGTTCTACTTTTCTTGCATCAGAAAGATATATTTCGTGATGAAGACGGGACTTTGAAAAATCATTTACATATCCATTTTCTTCGAGAAATCCATCCATTATAGCAACAGTTTCGGGTTCGTTATCAAAAGGACCTGTATGCATAATCTGAACACAAAGTCCTTCATCTATGGTTATAAATTCAGCGGATGAACAATCAAGTTTTTTCTTTTTGGTTGCCGTTTCAACTGCCCATTTGAAATCTTTTTCTGTTATAAAATCTGGTAATCTTATTACAGAAATCCAGTTAAAAGTTGATTTATCGGTATAATCCACACCATCAATGCCATCCTGCCACCAGAAACCTTCAAGCGGAGGAACTACATATTCAAAAAAGCCTTCTATTCTGTAATCCGTTTTATAACTCATCTTAAGAGTATATGCAACAGCATATAAAACACCGATTGCCTTCTGATACGCTCCGCCCTCTTCGTTAGGATTTCCTTTTCCTCTTACAGCGATATAATTCGCCTTGGGAACACTTACAATCTGAGGCTTATTTTTTGGCATATAGAATTCTTTATATTCTTTTTTAAAGTCAAAAGCCATAATAAAAATCCCCTGTCAAATAATTTTTCCGCCACCTATAACCATATCACCATCATAGAAAACGACGGATTGTCCTTTGGTAAATGCTCTTTGTGGATTATCAAACACTACCTTTGCAATACCATCCGAAACTTCAAGCGTTGCGGGCTGTTCTTTCTGAGAATATCTTGTTTTAGCCATAATCTTCATAGTATCGCAAACTTCTTCAACAGACATGAAATTGAGGTCGTTTGCAAGGAGTTCTGATGTGTAAAGGTCTTTATCTTCACAAAGCGTAACTGTATTATTTTCGGCGTTTATTGACTTTACGAACATAGGTTTACCGAATGTAACACCGAGGCCTTTTCTCTGACCTACTGTATAATGAATCATACCACTATGCTTTCCGATAACATTCCCGTTTATGTCGATATAATCGCCTTCTACTGATTTATATCCCGAATATTCTTCAATAAACTTTGCATAATCGCCATCGGGAACAAAACATATATCTTGACTATCGGGTTTTCTTGAATTGATAAGCCCTGCCTTTTCTGCAATTTCTCTGATTTCAGGTTTTGTATATTCAGAAAGTGGAAAAAGAGTATGTTTCAGTTGTTCCTGAGTAAGTCTGTAAAGAACATAGGTCTGGTCTTTTGAAACATCAACGGGTTTTTTTATTGTATATCTTCCGTCAGGGAGTTTTATAATAGTCGCGTAATGACCTGTTGCGATATAATCGTATCCAAGTTCTGTCGCTTTTTCAAGCATTTTATCAAATTTTATATGTCTGTTACATTCAATGCAAGGATTCGGAGTTTTTCCCGAAATATAGGTATTTACAAAATCGTCAATGACCTTTTCGTCGAAAAGTTCGCTCATATCCATTGTAATATGCCCGATACCAAGTTTTTCACAAATCGCCTTTGCATCATCAACATCAGACTGTGAACCGCATGATGTATTTGTATCTGTATTCAATTTATTTCTGAGAAAAAGCGTAACTCCTGTTACATCATATCCTTTTTCTTTCAGAAGAAGGGCACAGACACTGCTGTCAACCCCTCCACTCATTCCGACAAGTACTTTTTCTGCCAAAATATCACCTCATTAATTGATAAGACAGGTATAATCCTCAATAAACATATCAGAGTTTTTCTTTATCTCATCAATGTCATCAAAAGCAGTTTCTTCTTTTACTGCAACAACATAAAATCCCGCTGATTTCGCCGAAAGAACCCCTCTTAAAATATCTTCAAAAACAGCTGTTTCTGAAATTTCAAACCCCATTTTTTCAGCACATTTTATATAGATATCAGGTGTTCCTTTTCCTGAACATATTTCATCGCAGGTAAGTATAAACTCCATAGAATCATATATTCCAAGCCTTTTCAAAGCGAGAATTGTAAGTTCCTTATTATTTGCTGTTGCAACACAGAGTTTCGTTCCCTTTTTCTTTTCCTGACTAATAAATTCATAAACGCCTTTTTTCAAAGGAACAATCTTTTCATATTTTTCCCTTGCCATAGCATTGAATTTATCCATAATATCTTTAGGATTCATAGGAATTCCCAATGTTTCAGAAAAATAGATTGCCGTATCCGCAAAACTAAGGTCTTTGATATCCTCATAAAAATCAACGGGCATATCAATGTTATATTCTTTCAGAAATTCAGCATCTATCTCTGTCCATACATTCATTGAATCTATAAGTGTTCCGTCAAGGTCAAAAATCAAGCCTTTAAAATTCATCATCAGTCTCCATAATTTCTATTTTCGCCGACATATCAGACTTATACATTTTATTGCCTTTAAGGATATTATATACATCTGTTACATTACATTCCATATTGACAAATCTTTCGCATATACCGCCCCTGCTCATAAGGTCTGCGACAGATGTTGATATAGGAAGTCTGGTAGTTGTTTTGGCTTTTTTTAAAACTTCCGCGCCCCTTTGATTAAGCGCAAGAACACGGATATAAGGAGGGTCATAAAGGTAATCGGCTTTATTGAGTCCTAATATCGCGCTGTATATAGTTCTTCTTATCCTTGCTTGAGGGAATCTCTTTGTCTTAACCTTTACAAGAAATTCATCAAGCGAAGAAGATTCTCTTATCGCATTATAAAATCTTGATGCAAGTTCAGGTGAAGTTTCGGGAAGAAGCGCGAGTTCTGAAAGTTTCATTGTTCTCAGTTTATAAAAAGTAATAGTTTCTAAAACCTTAAAATCGATGTTTTCGAAAGGAATACTGTCATAAGGTACAAAATCCGAATATTCTTCGCCTTTTCGCATAAGTTCTCTTATATGTGATGCACTTGCTATATTTCCTACAATATCATCACTGTCGTGTTCGGGTCCCAATCTTTTTAACGGATAAATATGATAAGGAAGATTCCTTTCATTGATTTGTCTGATATACTCAACCGTAAGAATATTGTTAGGTGAAGAAAAAGCAACACTGATATCATCATCCGCAAGACTTTCCATAGCCGCAGGATAGCTCATTCCTTCGCTCATTTTTTCTTTTATTTCTGTGCTTTCGTTTATTTCTTCGGAAAAACTTGCCGCTTTATTAAGAATTTCCATATCGCTTGTTTCGCATCCGAATGAGACACTGTCGAGACACCCCAACCCCTCCATAAGAGAATACGCCGCCCTTGCATAGAAATGTGCAGAAGCGACGGTATAAAGTGTAGGCATTTCGATGACAAGGTCGACACCGTTCTGAACGGCATATTTTGCCCTTGTAAATTTATCGGTGATTGCTATATCTCCACGCTGGACAAAATTTCCCGACATAAAAGCAACGATATGTGTTATGCCTGCTTTTCTTAACATGTCAATCTGGTATTTATGTCCGTTATGAAAAGGATTGTATTCTGCAAGGATACCACAAATTTCCAAACTAATTTCTCCTGTCGATTTAATTTTTCGGTGCGGGATATCTGTCTTTGGAAATATCCCTGTGTGCAATTCTTACCTTAAAATGATTTTCAAGTATATGTTTATACATCTTTTCAGCAAACGTAACAGAACGATGCTTACCGCCTGTGCAACCGAATGCTATTACAAGCTGACTTTTTCCTTCACTTATGTAAAGAGGGATAAGATAATCTATAAGGTCCTTAAGTTTTGAAAGAAGTTCCTCCGACTGTTTGAAACTCATAACATAATCGCTTACTTCATTATCTTGTCCCGTGTGATGTTTGAGTTCGGGAATATAGAAAGGATTAGGTAAACATCTTACATCAAAAAGAAGGTCTGCTTCATTCGGTGAACCATATTTGAAACCAAATGACATAACCTTTATAAGCATAGAATCATCGGGGTTATCAAGAAAAATACCATTTATCTGTTCTTTGAGCTGAGAAGTCGAAAGAAAAGAGGTATCTATATAATAATCCGCATTTGCCCTTACCGAATGCAAAATATCTCTTTCTGTTTCAATGGCATTCTGTATGCTACCACGCGCAGCTTCGTCAAGAGGATGTTTTCTTCTTGTTTCTTTATATCTCTTTGTAATAACTTCATCCGCAGCATCAATAAACAGGATTTTTACATCAAGTCCCTGTTCCTTGAGTTCGTGAATCGTGTCGGCGATAGAGAGAAAAAGTTCTCCCCCTCTTATATCCGCAACAATTGCAACTCTGTCTATCTTTACATCAGACTGTGTGCTTATTTCCGCAAATTTTGAAATAAGTTGAGGAGGCATATTATCTATACAATAAAATCCTATATCTTCAAGTGCATTAACCGCAAGAGACTTGCCCGAACCTGAAAGACCTGTTACGATTACAAACTGCATAAATAACCCTCCGTCTATTTATATTTTATCCGATATGATAACAGGTTCGCACTCAAGAACATAACCTGTTTTTTCTTTGACTATTCTTCTGACATCTTCTATCACTGACATAACATCAGAAAAAGTAGCATTATCTTTGTTTATTACAAAACCCGCGTGTTTTTCAGAAACCTGCGCTCCACCAACAGAATAACCTTTTAAACCACATTCATCTATAAGAAGCGACGCATAACTTCCTTCGGGACGTTTAAAAGTGCTGCCTGCACTGCCGTATTCAAGTGGCTGTTTTGTTTTTCTTCTGTTCATAAAATCATCCATAGCAGATTTTATTTCTGACTTATCTCCCTTTTTAAGAGAAAAAGCAGCACCTACTATGATTTTTTCCGTTCCCATGATTGAACTATGTCTATAAGAAAGACCAAGTTCATAGGGTGTGAGTCGTTTTACTTCGTTATTTTCATCAATAACATCGCAATAAGAAATAATATCCTTTATTTCTCCGCCGTAAGCACCGGCATTCATATAAACTGCGCCACCTACGCTTCCGGGAATTCCATAAGCAAATTCTGCCCCTGAGAGTGAATTTTCTCTCGCAAAAACACAGAAAGATGACAAAAGCGCACCCGACTGACAATATATTTCCGTTTCAGACAAAGATGAAATCTCAGAAAAATCATTCCCTATGAGAATAACCACTCCATTAAATCCGTTATCATCAATTATAAGATTTGAACCATTCCCTATAACAACATAAGGAATATTGTTTTCTTTACATTCTTTTCTTACAGCAATACATGATTCAACTGAGTTTATCTTCACAAGAAGTCTGCAATTTCCGCCTATGCGGAATGTATTATATTTTTTAAGAGATTCGTTGTAATAGAATTTACATCCGAATTTTTCAGCCGTTTCAGCAATTCTTTCCGTATAATCAGCCCCTTTGCTGAATGTTATTTTAAATATTTATGAAAGACAATAAAATTCTATTCAAATATTTTTCCTTTTTTACTTTCGATATGTGCTTTGATATTTTCCCATTTTGTATTTACAATCAGTTCTTCGGGATAATTGTTATCTTTGAGCATTTTGATTGCATTATCAAACTTTCCGACAGACATACAGAAATGAGCATCGCTGTTGA
The DNA here is from genome assembly GCA_017536405.1 of Oscillospiraceae bacterium. Classification (GTDB taxonomy): domain Bacteria; phylum Bacillota; class Clostridia; order Oscillospirales; family Ruminococcaceae; genus RGIG4131. Next base: position 18,095 of record JAFXHL010000008.1, on the reverse strand, counting down.
CAATTACAGGAACTCTGTATTTTTTACACACTCCGATAAGTTCGAGTACATTGTTTATGGTTTTAACACTTCTTGGTATAGCACTTTCATTTATCTCGACAAATTTGCCGTATTCCTTAAAAACAGGAATAACTTTTTCGTAATCGGGTTTATATGCAGGATATATCGGGTGTCCGATAACATCAACAAAAGGATTCTGTGCAACACCAATATATGCGTTTGTGTAATCGTCAGTAGTTCCGCCTGCCATATTGTAATTTCCATGAATTGACGCTACTACCCAATCCAGTCTTTCGAGTTCTGAAGGCCCGAATGCAAGATTTCCGTTAAAATCCACAATATCACATTCCACGCCGAAAATCATATTGACATCAAATAATTTTCTTGGTATCGCTCTTGAAAGATTATGGAAATGCCATATATGAGGAGCATCACTTCCGCCAGTTGAATGGTCGGTTATAGCAATAGCTTTGAGTCCTGCATCAGAGGCGGATTTAGCCATTTCAAGAACGGTAGAATATGCGTGTGTTGACGCAATGGTATGTGTATGTGTATCTGCTTCTATTCGCATCAGTTTTCCTCCGAAAATTTTCTGTTAGAACAGATCAAATTCTTTTACTGTTCCCTGCTTGGGACGGTCATCCATATCAAGGCCCAGTTTATCCATAAGGTCCTGAGCGGCATTGTACCCCATCTTCTTCTGTCTGTTGTTCATAGCGGCAACTTCAAGAATAACAGCGAGGTTACGACCGGGCTTTACAGGAATTGTAAGTGCAGGAATATTAACGCCGAGAATTGATGTATAATCATCAACCATTCCCATTCTGTCGTAAATCTTTTCGCTGTCCCATGGTTCGAGAGTTACAACAAGGTCGATTTTTTCTGTAACTTTAACAGCACCGATACCGAAAAGTCTTCTTGCGTTGATAATGCCGATACCTCTGAGTTCAAGGAAGTGACGGATATTATCAGGCGAAGCACCTACGAGACTTATATTTGAAACTTTTCTGATTTCTACCGCGTCATCGGCAACAAGACGATGTCCACGCTTTACAAGTTCGATAGCAGTTTCGGATTTACCTACTCCACTTTCGCCTGTAATGAAAACACCTTCACCATAGATTTCAATAAGAACACCATGACGTGTAATTCTTGGCGCAAGATTGAGGTTTAAAAATGCAATGAGGCTTGCCATAAAGTTTGATGTGCTGTCTTTACTTCTCAAAAGAGGAACCTGATACTTTTCCGCTATTTCAAGCATTTCAGGAAAATAAGGAAGTTCTCTTGTTATAACCATAGCAGGAAGTTTCTGTGAAACGAGAAGCTCTATTCTTTCGCGACGTACTTCTTCATCAACAGTTGCAAGATAAGCAAATTCCATCTTACCAAGTATCTGGATTCTTTCGGGATTGAAATACTCATAGAATCCCATAAGCTGAAGACCGGGACGGTTAACATCCGCTTCATCAATAAAAAGTGTTTCGGGAGGCGCAGGAGTATATATAACCTCCATATTGAATTCGCTGATAATTTTTGCAAGTGAAACTTTGAACTTTTCAGCCATAATAAAACTCTCCTTTATGATTGTAAAATAGTTTGATTCTGCAAATGCATATTTATATCATTATACAACTTTATCGCATCAATTTCAAGACATATTTTTACAGGGATAGTCAGTTTTATCGGATAAAAAATAATTAAAATACAGCAAAGGTGATTATATGAAAAAAATTATAAAATTTATATCAGGAAAACTATTTATTACCTGTATTCTTATTCTGATGCAGATTATCGCTTATTTTATGATGTTCTATCACATAAGCAGATATTCGCCCTATATATATGGGTTTATAACATTTTTGAGTCTTTTCTTTGCTTTCAGAACTGCCACGGGAGATTTACAATCCGATTTTAAAGCGATATGGATTTTCTTCCTTATTTCTGTTCCGATATTTTCATGGATAATTTATATTATCATAAGAAAAAAGAAGATTTCTTCAAGAAACAAAAAATTTTCAGAGCAGATAAATAAAAATATAATTATACCGAAAGACGTTTCACTTTTAAATCACGTAAATGATGACAGTATCAGAAAACAGATTAATTATATCATTTCCACAACAGAACATAGTGTATATAATAAAACAATTACCAGATTCTTTCCAATGGGAGAATCCTTTTTCAAAAGCCTTGAAAGTTCTTTGGAAAAAGCAGAAAAATTTATATTTCTTGAATATTTCATTATAAACAAAGGAAATGTATGGGACAGGATATATAATATACTTAAAACAAAAGCAGAAAACGGAGTTGAAATAAGAATCCTTTATGACGATATAGGAACTGTAAATCTTCTTCCTTACGGATTCAGAAAAAGCCTTGAAAAGCATGGTATAAAATCAGCAAGATTCAATCCACTGGCGCCTTACCCTGATATTTCGATAAATTGCCGTGATCATCGTAAAATAGCGGTTATAGACGGAAAATATGCATATACAGGAGGAATAAATCTTTCGGATGAATACTCAAACGAAAAAGAACGTTTCGGTGTATGGAAGGATTACGGAATACTCATTGAAGGAAAAGCAGTAAAAGAAATGACTGCTATGTTTCTTAAAATGTGGGATTATAGTATAGGAAAAACCGAAGAAAATCCTGACAGATATTTCAATGATTATGTTTCTGAAAACGATGGAATGGTTATCCCTTTTGGTGCAGACCCATCAAAAACAGAAAATACAGTAAAAAATGCATATTTCAATATGATTTCATCAGCAAGGAAATATGTTTATATAACAACACCGTATCTTATACCCGATAGTGAGATTGTATCTGCATTAAAACTTGCATCAAAAAGCGGAATTGACGTGAGAATAATAGTGCCTCATATTCCTGATAAATGGTATGTGGACGCTGTTACAAAAGCAAATTATGATTCACTTATAAAATCAGGGATCAGAATATACGAATACAAATATGGATTTATCCACGCGAAATCTGTTATTTCCGATGATAAATCCGCTATTATCGGTACTGCAAATTTTGATTACAGAAGTTTTTATTATCTTTTTGAAAACCTTGTTTTTCTTTATGGAACAAATTCTGTAAACGAAATAAAATCGGATTTCCTGAAAACTATGTCTGAAAGTATCGAAATAAGTAAAAAAGATATTGAAAACAGAAGTTATATCAAAAAAGCATATTATTCTTTCATGAAATTCTTCTCAATCTTTATGTGATTCTATAATTTCAATATATTTTCCCGAAAAATCCACAATATTTTCTATTTACAACACAATACATTGTACTCGTTAAAACATTGACAATAATCCTTAAATATAGTATAATTATGTTTATAATTATGTTTTAAGAGAGGAAAGGACAATATGGGACTTACACTTACAGAAAAAATACTCAAAGCTCACCTTGTTGAAGGTGAATTTGTAAAAGGTCAGGAAATCGGAATCAAAATCGACCAGACACTCACTCAGGACGCAACAGGAACAATGGCTTATCTTGAATTTGAAGCTATGGGTGTTCCCAGAGTAAAGACAGAACGTTCTGTTGCTTATATCGACCATAATACACTTCAGTCAGGCTTTGAAAATGCTGACGACCACAGATTTATCAGTTCTGTTGCTAAAAAGCACGGAATTTACTTCTCACGACCCGGAAACGGTATCTGTCATCAGGTTCATCTTGAAAGATTCGGTATTCCCGGAAAAACTCTTATCGGTTCAGACAGCCATACTCCCACAGGTGGCGGTATCGGTATGATAGCTATCGGCGCAGGCGGACTTGACGTTGCTGTTGCTATGGGTGGCGGAACTTACTACATCACATGCCCCAAGGTTGTTAAGGTTGAACTTAAAGGAAAGCTCTCACCCTGGGTTGCTGCTAAGGATGTTATTCTCGAAGTGCTCCGCATCCTCTCTGTTAAGGGTGGTGTAGGAAAGGTAATCGAATATTGTGGAGAAGGTGTTAAATCACTTTCTGTTCCTGAAAGAGCAACTATAACAAATATGGGTGCTGAACTTGGTGCTACAACATCAATATTCCCTTCTGACGAAATCACAAGAGAATTTCTCAAAGCACAGAAGCGTGAAGAAGTATGGACAGAACTTTCAGCAGATGCTGATGCAGTTTACGATGAAGTTATTGAAATTGACCTTTCAAAACTTGTTCCTCTCGCTGCTTGTCCTCATTCCCCTGACAATATAAAGACTGCTGAAGAACTCAGCGGAATGAAGATTGACCAGGTATGTATTGGTTCTTGCACAAACTCATCACTCCTTGATATGCTCAAGGTTGCTCATATTCTCAAGGGCAAGACAGTTCATCCTGATGTATCTCTTTCAATCGCTCCCGGTTCAAAGCAGGTTCTTACAATGCTCGCTGAAAATGGTGCTCTCGCTGATCTCATTGCAGCAGGCGCAAGAATCCTTGAATCTGCCTGTGGTCCTTGTATCGGTATGGGACAGTCACCTAACTCAAAGGGTATCTCACTCAGAACATTCAACAGAAACTTTGAAGGCCGTTCAGGCACAAAGGATGGTCAGATTTATCTTGTTTCTCCCGAAACAGCAGCTATTTCTGCTCTTACAGGTGTATTCACAGACCCAAGAACAATCGGCGATATGCCCGAATTTAAACTTCCCGAAACATTCCTCATCAATGATAATATGGTTGAACCTCCTGTTGATGAAAAGGATATGGACAAGGTTGAAATTCTCCGTGGACCTAACATAAAGCCTTTCCCACAGACATCTCCTCTTTCTGAAACAATAGATGTTCCTTGTTCTCTCAAGGTTGGTGACAATATCACAACAGACCACATTATGCCTGCAGGTGCTAAAATCCTTCCTCTTCGTTCAAATATTCCTGCTATCTCTGAACATTGCTTCACAGTATGCGACAAGGATTTCCCCAAGAGAGCAAAAGAACTCGGACAGAGCATTATTGTCGGCGGTTCAAACTATGGTCAGGGCTCTTCAAGAGAACACGCAGCACTTGCTCCTCTCTATCTTGGTGTAAAGGCTGTTCTTGTTAAATCATTCGCAAGAATTCACCGTGCTAACCTTATAAACGCAGGTATTCTTCCTCTTACTTTCGTTAACGAAAATGATTATGATAACATCAACGAAGGCGACAATCTCGAAATAAAGAATGTTAAAGCTGACGTTGTTGCCGGTAAGACAACTCTTACAGTTGTTAATAAGACAAAGGATATCGAAATCCCTGTTCTCTGTGAACTTACAGGAAGAACAAAGGATATTATACTTGCAGGTGGTCTTCTTGACTATACAAGAGAAAGCCTCAAGAATTAAGTTTTATGAAAAAACCACTTAATTCCAATACTTTAAAGTATATTGCAATAGTTGCAATGCTTATAGACCATATCGCGTGGGCTTTTGTTCCGTTTTCATCAGTATTAGGACAAATAATGCACTTTATAGGAAGATTTACCGCTCCGATGATGTGTTATTTTATAGCAGAAGGATATTTCTACACAAGAAATGTAAAGAAATACATAATCCGCATAGGAATTTTTGCAGTTATTTCTCAGATACCTTTTGTTGTTGCAGAAAAACTCACTGCACCTCCTCTTATGATGATTGACGGAAAGTTATGGATAAATCCCGAACTTTTAGTCCCATCGTTCAATGTTATGTTTACACTGTTACTTGGTCTTGTAGCACTTTTATTATGGAATATAAAAATCATTGAAAAACCTTTGAGAATAATGATTGTTATTTCATTATGTTTTATTTCGCTTTCAGGCGACTGGATGTGTTTCACTGTTTTATGGATTCTTTTCTTTGGAATTTACAGAAACGATACCAAAGGAAAATGGATTTCATATTACTGTATAGCACTTTCTTCGATGACAATTGTTATAACGACAAATATTCTGGGTGGTTTGCCTTTATGGCATAATTTCTGGCAAGCAGGACTCTTATTTCCGCCGTTTATTCTTATGTTGCATAACGGAGAAAAAGGGAGTAACACTCCTTTTCACAAGTGGTTTTTCTACATATTCTATCCCCTGCATCTTTTGATTATAGGAATTATTAAATTTTATATTTAGGAGGCAAACAAAATGGCTGATAAAATTAAAATGGTGACACCCCTTGTCGAAATGGACGGAGACGAAATGACACGAATCATTTGGAAGATGATTAAGGATATTCTTCTTACTCCCTACATTGACCTTAAAACAGAATACTACGACCTTGGTCTTGAATATCGTAATGAAACAAACGACCAGGTTACATTCGATAGTGCTGAAGCTACAAAGAAATACGGTGTTGCTGTAAAGTGTGCTACAATTACACCTAATGCTGACAGAGTAAAGGAATACAACCTCAAGGAAATGTGGAAATCTCCTAACGGAACAATCCGTGCTATCCTCGATGGAACAGTATTCAGAACTCCTATCATCGTAAAGGGCATTACTCCCTACATTCCTACATGGACAAAGCCTATCACTATCGCACGTCATGCTTACGGTGACGTTTACAAGAACAGCGAAATGGTTGTTCCCGCAGGCGCTAAGGCTGAACTTATCGTAACAGACAAGGATGGCAAGGAAACACGTCAGCTTATCCATCAGTTCTCAGATTCAGACGGAATCATTCAGGGACTTCACAATATCGACAAATCAATAGCATCATTCGCAAGATGTTGCTTTAACTTCGCCCTTGATACAAAGCAGGATATATGGTTTGCATCAAAGGATACAATTTCAAAGAAATATGACCATCGTTTCAAGGATATCTTTGCTGAAATCTATGAAAACGAATATAAGGAAAAGTTTGAAAAAGCAGGTATCGAATACTTCTATACACTCATCGACGACGCTGTTGCGAGAGTTGTTCGTTCAAATGGTGGATATATCTGGGCTTGTAAAAACTATGACGGTGACGTAATGTCAGACATGGTTGCTACTGCTTACGGAAGTCTTGCTATGATGACATCTGTTCTCGTTTCTCCTGATGGAGTTTATGAATACGAAGCTGCTCACGGAACAGTTCAGCGTCATTACTACAAACACCTCAAGGGTGAAAAGACATCAACAAACTCTGTTGCTACACTTTTTGCATGGACAGGTGCTCTCAGAAAAAGAGGAGAACTCGACAATACTCCTGACCTCTGCGAATTCGCTGACAAGCTTGAAAAAGCAACAATCAAGACAATTGAAGACGGCGTAATGACAGGCGACCTCGCTGCACTCTCTTCAATCGAAAACAAGCAGACTGTTGATACAGAAACATTTCTTCTTGAAATCAATAAGAGACTTGTTGAAATGATATAACGACATTTTGTCAGGAGGCATCTATAAAATGGGAAGTACGGTTTCTACATCCGTAATAAAAAGATTACCAAGATATTACAGATTTCTTCAGGAACTTATGAACAACGGCGTTACCAGAATTTCATCAAGAGAACTTTCTGAAAAAATGGGTTTTACTGCATCACAGATAAGACAGGATTTCAACTGTTTCGGTGGATTCGGTCAACAGGGATATGGTTATAATGTATCTGAACTCCATGCTGAAATCGGGAAAATCTTAGGTGTTGACAAAGGATATAAGACAATACTTATCGGTGCCGGAAATCTCGGAAGAGCAATTGCGACTCATATGAATTTTGACGCAAGAGGCTGTAAGCTCATAGGTATATTTGATGTAAACCCCGAACTCACAGATGTTGAAGTAGGAAATCTCAGAATAATGCATACCGATAAAATCGAGAGTTTCTGTAACGAAAACTCCCCTGTTATCGCAATACTTTGCATTCCTAAAGAGTCTGCCCAACAGATTGCCGATACACTTGTAAAGCATGGAATCAAAGCTTTCTGGAATTTTAGTCATTGTGACCTTAAACCTACTTTCAATGATATAATCGTTGAAAATGCTCATCTTGGCGACAGTCTTATGACTATGGTTTATAATGTTAATGCATCATCTGATAACTAACAAAATAAAAACCTGAGAAGAAATCTTCTCAGGTTTTTTATTAATCAAAATTTTTCGCATGGATAAAATCAAGCTCTTTTGTAAACGGATTATATCCTATCCCCTGTATTTCTTTGGGATAAATAAGATATTCACTTTCATAGAATACAGGAATAAATGAATAATCGTCGATAATTGCGCTTTCGGCATCTGAATAAAGCTGAACAGAGTCACTGAGTTTTTCGGAATGAATTGCCTTATCAAATATTTCATCAAACTTATCGTTTGAATAACCAAAAGTATTGTCTTCATCGCCTGTCATAAACTGTGAAAGAATATCTCTGGGACTATTGTTATCAGCAGTAATATCGGTAAGTGCTAACAGATATTCGTTTTCTTCTATTCTACGGTTATATTCCTTTTCGGGAAGAACTTCTATTCCACAGAAAAATCCGATATTCTGTTGCCACTGCGATGTTATTCTATTGAGGTCATCGGTGTTTTCTGTTCCCTCTTTGACAATGATATTGACTCCTGTAAGAGATGAGATATCGTTATTTTGTAAAAAAGTATCCCATTTTTCTTTTGCAAGAGATGGATTATAGGTTGTTTTAGCCTGATCTGAAATAAGATCGCGATAACTTTTATTGAGAATATTTACAGCAGGCGGAATTATCGCGTAAGCTGGTGTTCTTCCTCTTGTAAGTTCTTCCTTATAGATACCCCTGTCTATAGAAAGGCATATCGCTTCTCTTGCTTCAATCTGAGAAAAATATGAATTATCGGTATTCACCATTATTCCATATGTTTTATATTTATACTCGGTATAACTATAATCTTCATCATCAATAAAATCATCGGATCCATCTGTTATAATACAATCGATATCTTCTTTTTCAAAATCCGCTATTCTGTCTGAATATTTCTTCTCAATAAAAAAATTAAGACTTGACGGAGAAATATCCATTTCTTCAGAAAACATTTTGTTCTTACGAAGTATCATATGGTTATTTTTTCCGTAAGGGTCAAACTCCCATTGTTTTACATAAAATGGTCCATTTGTATATGTGTTATCAGGGTCAAGACCATATTTTCCGTTTGTAGAATGGAAAAGTGAAGAATTGCAGGGCATAGCAGGTGTTGTTGTGAGAAGTGATAAAAAATCCGCATTCGGATATTCAAGTTCTATTCTGAGGGAAAAATCAGTTGTCGCTGTTACTTTAAGTTCTGAATAATCAACCTCTCCATTGATTATTTTCTCAGCATTTTTTATACAGATAAAATCTTCTTTATAAGGCGAAGATGTCTGTGGATTAAAAATCCTTTTAAAAGCATATTCAAAATCTTTTGCAGTAACTCTTGTCTGTTCTTTCTTGCCATCTGCATTTGCCCAGTAATTATCATCACGGATTGATATATCATAAATAAGTCCGTCATCTGAAATTGTATAATCAAGCGCAAGAGAATTTTCTATCGCACCTGTTTCAGATAAAGTAAATAATCCGCTATATATATTTCTTATTACAATAAGTGAGGAAGTATCAGTCGCAACCTGAGGATCCAGATTCTGAGGATCGGAAGAGAGGTCGTATCTGAAAAGATAGCCCGTTCCGTCGTTTTCTTTTCCGCATGCTGTAAACGAAAAAATCATCATTATTGCAATAAGCATTACAATTATTCTTTTTAATGATCTGATACTTACACCTCCCTATAAATTTTAATTATCAAGATTTATTTCAACAACCGAACCTTTTTCAAGGCTCTTTTTAACATCAACTATACGCTGATTTTTGCTACCTCTGAAAAGAAGCATAAGAGAACGTTCAGCTTCAAGATATGGTCCGTCAATCAGGATATCGGTTTCAGCAAGAAGTTCTGAAAAGCCATTTTCTTCGGTAGATTCCGAAATGAGTCTTTCAAAAGTATACCCTGAATATGTTACAATATTAAGGTTGTTCTGTTTTATTTTTCTTGCTAAATCAGCAAGTTGTTTTGCATAGACAAATGGTTCTCCCCCGCTGAATGTAACACCGTCAAGCAAAGGATTTGCGAGGATTTTTTCCAAAAGTTCATCTGTGTCAATAACTTTTCCGCCATCATAAGAATGGGTCTGTGGATTATGACAACCTTTGCAGTGATGGGGACATCCCTGAACGAAAATAGTAAATCGTATTCCGGGACCGTCAACAATGGAATCGTTGCTTGTTCCTGCTATTCTTATTTCCAAAAATATCTCTCCTATAAACAAAGTCAAGGGCAACACCAAAAACGGCGGTTGCCCTGAAACTTTATAGAAATTTTATTCCTTGATAGAGTGTTTTACTCTGTCACGTTCTTCTGCTTTCTTAGCATCGTTGAATCTGTCAAGTGTTCCTACGAGGTAACCTGTGATTCTTCTTATTCTTTCAAAACGAGGCTTTCCATCGTCTTCTCTTCTTCCGCACTTAGGACAAACATCGTCGATAATACCTGTGTATCCGCAAACAGGGTCTCTGTCAACAGGGTGGTTGATAGAGCCATAGCCGATGCCCGATTCTTTCATACAACGAACAATCTTTTCGAAAGCGTCAACGTTCTTGAGAGGGTCTCCGTCAAGTTCGATATAACTGATATGTCCTGCGTTTGTGAGAGCATGGTAAGGCGCTTCTATCTTGATCTTTTCAAAAGCACTTATATGATGATGAACAGGAACATGGAATGAGTTTGTATAATATTCTCTGTCTGTTACACCTTCGATAACACCATATTTGATCTTATCAATATTTACAAATCTGCCTGAAAGACCTTCAGCAGGAGTTGCAAGAAGAGTATAGTTCATACCTGTTCTCTTGCTTTCTTCATCCATTCTGTTTCTCATATGAGTAACGATTTCCATACCGAGATCACGAGCTTCTTCTGATTCACCATGATGAACACCGATGAGTGCCTTAAGACATTCTGCAAGTCCTATAAAGCCCATTGAGAGTGTACCATGTTTAAGAACTTCGCCCACTTCATCATCGGGACCAAGTTTTTCTGAATCAATCCAGATGCCCTGTCCCATAAGGAATGGGAAGTTACGGACTTTCTTCTGTGCCTGAATTCTGTATCTTGCATTGAGTTGTTCGATAACAAGATCCATCATATCATCAAGTTTTTCAAAGAAAAGACCTACATTTCCGTCTGACTCAATAGCAAGACGAGGAAGGTTTATAGATGTGAAACTCAAGTTTCCTCTTCCTGTTACAATCTGACGGTCCTTATCATAGTTATTGCCGATAACTCTTGTACGGCAACCCATATATGATACTTCTGTATTGTAATCGCCTTCTTTATAATACTGAAGGTTATAAGGAGCATCGATGAAGGAGAAATTCGGGAAAAGTCTCTTAGCAGAAACTCTGCAAGCGAGTTTGAAGAGATCATAGTTAGGATCTGTAGGATTATAGTTTATGCCTTCCTTAACCTTGAAGATATGTATCGGGAAAATGGGAGTTTCGCCGTTTCCGAGACCTGCTTCATTAGCGAGAAGAACATTCTTTATAATCATTCTTCCTTCGGGAGATGTATCTGTTCCGTAGTTGATAGAGCTGAAAGGAACCTGTGCCCCTGCTCTTGAATGCATTGTATTGAGGTTATGAATAAGTGCTTCCATAGCCTGATATGTTGCATGGTCAGTAGCATTGAGCGCTTTTTCTATAACGTGTTTCGCATCTTCAGATGATACACCGAGTTTATCGCAGAGAGTCTTTTCTGTAAATGCAACACCTTCTTCGTCAAGGATATGTTCTTTATCTGAAACATAACTCTTGAGCTCTTCCTTAACAGATGAAATATCTTTTCCGTCAAAAAGAATATCCGAAATTCTTGCAACTTCTGAAATGAATGTTTTAGCAACACCGAGTGCTAAACCATAATCAAAGTTAGGAATACTCTGTCCGCCATGCTGGTCGTTCTGGTTGGACTGAATAGCAATACAAGCAAGCGCACTGTAACTGCCTATGCTATTGGGTTCACGAAGGAACCCATGGCCTGTAAAGAAACCATTTTTGAAAAGTCTTGCTATGTCTATCTGACAGCATGTAGTTGTGAGTGTAAGGAAGTCAAGGTCGTGGATATGGATATCACCCTTGTTATGAGCATTAGCATGCTTAGGATCAAGGACATACATTTCATAGAACTGCTTTGAGCCTTCTGATCCGTATTTAAGCATTGTTCCCATAGCAGTATCGCCGTCAATATTAGCGTTATCACGCTTCATATTGCTGTCTTTTGCACTTGTGAAAGTAAGGTCTTCATAAACCTTCATAAGACGAGTGTTCATTTCTCTTGAACGTGTTCTGTTTGAACGATAAAGAATAAACGCCTTGGCTGTCTTTGCGTGTCCTTCTTCAACAAGAACCTTTTCAACCATATCCTGAACCTGTTCAACAGTAGGAACTTCAGAACCGTAAACTTCTTCTATCATAATGCAGACTTTACGGGCAATCTCCATAGCTTCATCATAGTTGCTTCCGCCTACCGCTTGAGCTGCCTTATAAACAGCATTTGCTATTTTTTCGATATTGAATGGTAATTTTCTTCCGTCTCTTTTAATGATCTGTGTAACCATATATACTCAACCTCTTTCCATATTTTCATTTCGACCACAACCACAATATATTGTGTTTTATCGGTGGGCTGATACTAATTATATAACAAGCAGTATAAAATGTCAATGCTATTTTTGAGAGAATTGATTATATATATTTTGTATATAATGCACAATAATTTTAGCCTTATAATCTCGTTTTAACTAAAAAATCATTGTTTTAAAGCAAAATTTCAAAAATAAAGTCCGACCACAATATATTGTGGTCGGCTAATATCATATTTTAAAATTAAAATCAAAGGTATATCCCATTCTCTGACACAAATCAGAAATAAGAATACAACTTAGAATTATATCATAAAGAGCAACTATTGTTGAATAGGTAATCTTTGTGGATTTAGTTTTTAATTTCGTCATCCCCACCCCTGCAAATATTCCCGAAATAAGAACAGCAATAGAGTTTATTATTATATTAGTTATAAGAGTATCGAATGGCAGTATGAGCCTTACATATCCTGAAAAGAAATATGCAAGAACATTAAGCGCAGGAAGGAATATAAAAGGAATGATCATAAGCACATGTCCTTCATGCTCTTCGTTTTTTCTGAACATATAAATAAACAGGATAGCAACCACCAGCGCAAGAATTATCAAACATTCAATAATCATAAAAATCTCCGCCTGTCTTGATTGATTTTAGAAAAATGATTTTACTGAAGAAAGTACCGCACTATTATCTTCGGAAATAATGAGAACAACATAACTATCCCCTACAACAGAAATCTGCGCTTTAGCGGCACGGTCTGCTTCTATAGGTGCGTAATCCGCATAAGTTTCTGAAAGTTCAGCTGCATATGCCTTGAAAATATCAGAAACCTGTGAAGAATAAGCATTGTCATTGAGTTTCACTATAACAAAATGGTCTGTATATCCATCCTGTGCTTTAACAGCATAGAATGACTCCACTTTTGACATATCAAGGTCCGAGAAGTAAAAGTTCATTTTATCGGATGTTATTTCAATCATATCTATTCCGACATAGAGTTTCTTAGCCGAGTCTCCGATTGCAGAAACATCAGGTGATGCAACCTGAACATCAGCAGATGTTGTATTCTCAGGAGTTTCTTCAACCGTTTTTCCTGAACAAGCTGACATCGAAAGCACAACAAATGCTGTCAATAAAATTGCTGTTATTTTTTTACTTCTTTTCATTTTTATTCTTCCTTTACTGTATGTGATAAGATATAGTTTATAACTAAATTGTATGTATCCCTGTTGAAATGCATACCGTCTCTTCCTGCCCATTCTGTAGGAAGTTTGCCGTCGTTGCCTTTAAGGCAGGTATTGACATCTATAAAATAGAATCCGTTTTCATTTGCAAAATCAAGAAGTTCGGAATTATATATATCAATATTCGAATTAAGAATCTGACCATTCGGATTATCAGGTGCTTCCCTGTTTACTGTTACAGGAGGAACTGACATAATATAGATAGTTGTATCCGGAAGTTCCGCTTTTATCGAATCAACAAAAAGCTGATATTTTTCAATCATATAATCATTTGAAAGCCAGGCTATTCCATTACTTCCAAGCATTATGTAGATTGTATCGGGTCTTGATATTTTAAGTGCGTCAATAACTGTCATTTCCTGAATGCTGTATGTTGTTTCGTCATCAGGATTTTTAAGCATAATAGGCATAGTCTGTGTATTGATTTTATCAATATTCATACCAATACTTGCATAAACATTTTTTTCAGGGATAAATCCATAAGCAGAAAATCCCGCGCTGATAGAATCACCTATAAACACACAATTTTCAAAATATGAAGGGTCTACAGGATCTGTCTGTGGAATAGGATTTGCAAGAGTTGTTGTTTCAGGAGTTGTGGTAGTTTCCTGTGGTGTAGTGGTTGTTGCTGATGTTGTAGTTTCACTGACAGTTGTCGGAACTGTTTCTGATGAAATTTCTTTACCGATACCGAGTTCATCCCAATTCTGAATAAGAAGGTATGTTCCCAGACAGAGTATAAACGTGAATACAATAATGAGGAAAATCACAAAGAAATTGATTTTAGGACCATCGTTTCTTCTCTTTCCACCTGAATTATCCCAATAAGATTTCGACATAATATTACCTTTCTTCTCAAAATAATATAACCTTATTCATTATACAACATCATATCAAATATTGCAACACTTTTAACAAATTTTAAATAAAACTTATTCTCAATTTAAATGCAAATTCTCTTGCAAAGATTGCCGATATATTGTATAATTATTTAGTTAAGGTACATATAGTAAAACAAAACAACTCTTGGAGGTTTAAATAAAATGTGCGGTTACGTAGGTTTTACCAATACAATAGATGATTCAAATAAGGTCCTTACCGAAATGATGGATCTCATCCGTCATCGTGGTCCTGACTCTGATGGCTCATATATCGACGAAAACATCGCCCTCGGATTCAGAAGACTTTCTATTATCGACCTTTCAAACGGCGACCAGCCTATTTATAACGAAGACAATACAAAAGTCCTTCTCTTTAACGGTGAAATATATAATTTCCAGGAAATAAGAGAAAAACTTATTTCAGCAGGTCATATCTTCAAAACAAAATCAGATTCTGAAGTTCTTCTTCACGGATATGAAGAATATGGAAAATCTCTTCTCAATATGTTAAGAGGAATGTTTTCTTTCGTTATATGGGATAAAAAAAGCAAGGAACTTTTCGGTGCAAGAGACTTTTTTGGAATAAAACCTCTTTACTATGCTGTTATGGATGATACTTTTATGTTCGGTTCAGAAATAAAGTCATTCCTTGCGCATCCTAAATTTGTTAAGGAACTTAATGAAACAGCGCTTGAAAACTACCTTACATTCCAGTATTCACCTACAACAGAAACATTCTTTAAAAATGTATGCAAACTTCCTGCTGCACATTGTTTCACATATAAAAATGGTGAACTTTCGGTTGAAAGATACTGGGAAGTAAAATTCAATGAAGATGGCAAACCTCAACTTGAAGACTGGGTAAATGAGATTTCAGATATTTTCAAGAACTCGGTTGAAGCACATAAAATATCCGATGTTGAAGTAGGAAGTTTTCTTTCAAGTGGCGTTGACAGCAGTTATGTTGCCGCTGTCGCTAATGTTGACAAGACATTCACAGTAGGTTTCGGTGAAGACGAAAGATACAACGAAATCGGATACGCAAAGGAATTCTCTAAATACATCAACAAGGAAAACATCAGCAAGGTTATCACTCCCGAAGAATTCTGGAACAATCTTTCAAGAATACAGTATCACATGGATGAACCTCTTGCCGACCCTGCCGCTGTCGCTTTATACTTTGTATGCAACAAGGCGTCAGAATATGTAAAGGTTGTCCTTTCGGGCGAAGGCGCTGACGAAATATTCGGCGGATACAATATCTATAAAGAGCCTTCATCTGCTCCTGCATATAATCTTATTCCCAGACCTATAAGACGCGCCATCGGAAATGTTGCGCAGAAATTACCTCAGAAGAGAGGGGTTAATTTCCTTGTAAGACGAGGAAAAGACCTTGAAGAAAGATTTATCGGAAACGCATATATGTTCAGCGTTGAGGAACGCAAGAAGATACTCAAAATTTCTACTTCTGCACCTAATCCTATGGAAATAACAAAGCCTTTCTATGACAAGGTCAAGGATAAAGACGCAGTTACGAAAATGCAGTATTTAGACCTTCATCTCTGGATGACCGGAGATATTCTTTTAAAGGCCGATAAAATGTCTATGGCGAATTCTCTCGAACTTCGTGTTCCTTTCCTTGATAAAGAGGTTATGTCAGTCGCTGAAAAGATACCGACAAAATATCGTGTCACAAAGGAAAATACAAAGTATGCTATGAGAATGGCTGCATTAAGAGCGTGTCCTCCTCAGACTGCAAACAAAAAGAAACTCGGCTTCCCTGTTCCTACAAGAGTTTGGCTTAAGGATGAAAAATACTATAATGTTGTAAAAGAAAAATTCAGCAGTGATATCGCGAAGAAATTCTTTGATACAGATGCAATTATAGGATACCTTGATGACCATAAGGAAGGAAAAGCCGATAACAGCAGAAAGGTATGGACAATATTTGTTTTCCTCATCTGGTATGAAGTTTATTTCTCGGATAAGAAACCAAACGAAAACTTCTTTGAACTTGTATAGGAGAAAAAATAATGGACAGCTGTGTTACTTATAAACAGATAAGAAACGATAAAGAAATAATTACCTATGTTGAAAAATCAGATGAGGCATTGAAATCAATCGGATATACAGAGCATTCTTTTGCACACGTTGAAAAGGTTGCCACAAACGCTTCATGGCTTTTAGAAAAACTCGGATATTCGGAGCATGAATGTGATCTTGCAAAAATCGCAGGATTTATGCATGATATCGGAAATATAATAAATCGTATAGACCACGCACAAAGCGGAGCTATGATGGCGTTCAGACTTTTGGACCATATGGATATGCCTGCGGAAGATATTTCAACGATAGTTTCTGCTATAGGAAATCACGATGAATCAACCGCCCAACCGATAAATCCGATTTCAGCCGCTCTTATAATAGCCGACAAATGCGATGTCAGGCGCTCAAGAGTAAGAAATACCGAATTGATCAAATTCGATATTCACGACCGTGTAAATTACGCAGTTGAAAAGGCAGAGCTTATCCTCAGCGATGACAAAAAATCTCTTATGCTCGATGTTGTTATCGACACCGAAATTTCTTCTGTTCTCGAATATTTTGAAATATTTCTTCAGCGTATGCTTTTATGCAAAAGAGCCGCAGAATTTTTAAAGCTCGAATTCAGAATGACCGTTAACGGAACAAATGTTTTATAAAAAATCCCTATATCAATAAAGAAAAATACCCTGTGAAGAATTTTCACGGGGTATTTTGATTTTAACAGATAAATCAGGAAATTTGATAAACAGGAATTTATAAATCACTAAAATATGTATGACAAAACTCCAATGCAGTTTCTTTATAATCTTCTTCTGACGAATTAGTCAATCTTACAATCTCATCTTTCAACATATTTTTATGAGATACAGAAAACGATGGTAATAACAATTTGATAACCCAGTATATCCATTCTTCGTCATTACTTTGTAAAATTTCTCTTATATATGGGAAAATCAAATCTTCTCTTTCTAAAAGAACAGGAATTATTTCTTTAGCTATTGGCCAATTATAATCTTGTGTCCATTCCAATAATTCATATATAATTGGCTTGATTTCTTCATCTGTGAGAAGAAAAAGTCTATTTATATTAGAATTATCAAATTTATTTTTGGGAAGTAGTTCTCTAATTTCCATATAAATATACACCACCAAATTTAAATTTGTCTTACCAATCCCTCAAAATACAGGTTACTTTTTATTACGGGTTATCTGTATTCCATACACAAACCAGATGTAAAAATACCAAAGCACAAGCGACCAAATCGGATATGATATTGCGCAAAGTTTCATAACTATTGCTACTACTATCATAAGAATCGAAAAAATATTAACATACATCCATTTCGTTTTTCT